>CANQBR010000022.1 GCA_947589605.1 uncultured Phascolarctobacterium sp.
TACGAGATGGCTCAGATCGTTGCCCGGGCTATGGCCAACGGCGCTAACGTTGACAAACTGGCTGCCGAGTTCGCCGACGAGCTGGATGCTCTGGGCGTTCGCGTTGCCAACTTGGAGAAGAAGGCCGACGCCGTTAAGATCACCGGCCAAGTTCGCGCTCACTATGTAAGCTATCATGGTGACAGCGTTACACCCGCTGCTAACACTAAAGCGACTTATGGCTCTACTTTCCGTTCTCGTCTGTGGTTCGCTGGCCAGATCAACGATGACTGGAAATACACCGGCATGGTCGAGAACCAGCAACATTTCCACGATTATGTTGGGAATGAGGGTATTGACTTCCAGCGTGCTTGGGTAGATGGTAAATTGGGCGGTTTGTCAGTTCAGGCAGGCCGTAACCACATCGCTTTGATCGGCACCGGCGGTCAAGTTTACGGTCAGCGTGCTGATTACGTGAAAGCTACCTACGGCAAAGACATCAAGATCACCGGCCAGGTTGGCAAACTTGCCAACAAGAAAGACGTCGCCGGCTTGGGTGAAGAGTTCTGGCTGGCCTCTGTAGGCGGCAAGATCGGCGTAGTTAACGCTGAGGTCACCTATCTGGATGTGAAGAATCAGAACAACGGTGCGTTCGGCAAGGTGCCCGGCACAGACACTAACAAAACGTCTGACAACAGCATCCTCGGTATCGACGTAAAATTCCCCATCGTAAAAGGCTTGACCTTGGAAGGTTTGTGGGTAAAGGCTGAGGAAGATGATCAGGACGGCAACGATCAGGGCGTATTTGCAATGCTGAAATATAAAGGCGCTGCTGCTAGCAAGCCTGGTAGCTGGGGCGTATTCGCCAAGTACTGGAACATGGCCGGCACCACTGTCCTGGCCAACGGCGATGACAACAACTATGAGAATAATTACTTGCTCAATGGCTTTGAAGGCTACGGCATCGGTGCCGAGTATGCAGTTGCCAAGAACATGATCGCTTACGTTGATTATGTAGATCTGGAGAGCAAAGGCAACGATGGCAAAGACGGCGCTGCTCTGTGGAGCCATCTGGTCATCACTTTCTAAGAGAAAACCGTCACAGCGGCAACTGCGCAAGTTGCAAAAAACGGAGGAGCACGCAAGTGCTCCTCTTTACTTATGCCCTGAATGAATGTTGCGAGTATTTCTCACAAAAATTTTTTGAAATTTTCATTCAAACTGCCTCCAAACGATCAAAAGGCCCTCGGCTCATGCCGGGGGCCTTGGTGCGTCAGTAAGTTTAATTTTGAAAAAAGAGCAGCGCTCACTCTGCCGAACAATGCTCAACTTCATATTCTGCGCATTTAGTCTCGTCAAGACGAAAATCGCAGCAACGCTCGGCCAGACTCGGCCAAACCTCCCCGATGAAAGAAAGAGGCCAAGTTTTAAACTCGACCCCTTTGTTTTCAGTTCCCACTCATGGTAGGGTACACCGCTTTTTTAGCTCCCACTCGCGGTAGGGTACACCGCTTTTTTAGCTCCCACTCATGGTAGGGTACACCGCTCACCTACATTATATGAAGAAGAAAAGTTGCTGTCAAGAAAATAATATATCACGCTCGGCTGCGGACAGCGTCAAGCAATGGTCGAAAAAATTTTGCAAAACAGCGACGTGCTCCGCAGCAGCGGCGGCCAAGGTGGAGCAGTATTGGAACTGACAAAAACTAAGTAAAGAAATAAAAACGGGGGCGCTCAAAAGGCGTCCCTCTTTTGTCGTAAGCGAAAAGAAAAAGCCCTGTCGGATCTTTTCTTCCGATAGGGCTTTGGCAGTATCGATCTTCAGGCAAAGGCAAGAAGAGAGAGGCTCACTCCTTGAGCGAGCGGCTGACGGGGAGAGAGCACTCGTACAAATGCTCCGGGGCGATGTCCGGTCCGTCGTTCCAAACGACGGTGCCGCATTCGGCCTTGGCTGTCGGAAAAAATGCAGGCTCAACGCAAAGGTCCGATCTTATAAAGGGGCTGTTCGTTCATTGCCAGCTCCCAATTTGCCAAAAGTTCATCTTCATGAAGTCCTGCCCAAACGGCGATCATATGATAGCATATTTGCCGACAAAAGTTAACGGCGTATTTTTTGAAGGCAACACTGAAAGTGCGGCAACTTTCGAAAAAGTCCGCAGCGCCGAGCTGCGAACGTTAAATATCGTCGCTCTTTCGAAAAAAGCGGCGGTGAAAAATCGTTGTTTCTTTCAAAAAAGGATGAAGCGCAAAAAACTTTGCTTCTTTCGAAAAAGGCGGCGGCGAAAAACTTTTGCTTTTTTCGAAAAAGGCGGGGCGTGAGCCCCTGCGCTTGTGAGAGAGAGAAAGTGTGTGCTATACTGTAAAGGTGAGAGCGGGCCGCTTGCAGCAGAGAAAAAAGAAACGGCGGCGCGCAAAAACAGAGGGAGGAAGAAAAGATGATCGACATGAAAAACGTGGCCGAAGAAGTGAAAAATATTTCGGAAAAGGTGAGCCCCCGCCGCCTGAGCGAGGTCCACGCTTACCTCGTTTCGCTGCTCAAAGAGGACGGCAGCGTCAGCGAGCGGCCCTATGATATCGCCGTAAAAATTTTGGACTTAGACAAACCTCAGCGCTTCACCAAGCTCCAGATCGAATTCATCGTTTGGCTTTTGCAGTTGGAGATTCGGGAAGGTAACGACGCCGCCATGAACGACTTGGGCGCAGCCTATTACGACGGGTGCCGGGGCTTCCCCCAAAGCTATGAACTGGCCATGCGATATTACCAAATGGCGGCGGCCAAAGGCAACAGAGTTGCCCAAGAAAATTTGGGCTATTGCTACTACTACGGCCGCGACGGCAAGCGAGACTACGAAAAAGCTTTTCATTATTTTGCCTTGGGCGCCTTCGACGGCCACCTCATCTCTCTTTATAAGATCGGCGACATGTATCTCAATGGTTACTATGTAGAGAAAAACGAAAGAGAAGCTTTCTACATCTTCATGCGCTGCTTGGACACCATGACCGACGAGGCGGCGCCCCGGGTGGCGGGGCCCCTCTTCTTGCGGCTGGGGAAGATGTTTTTGGAAGGAAGAGGCACGGAGAAAGATCCTCAGGCTGCCCTCAGCTGCTATCAAAAAGCGGAGAACTATCTTTTCGACATGGTGATGGCGGGTGACGATATGTACCGTAAAAGTTTAGACGGTGCCGTCGCCGGGCAAGCAACAGCACGAGAAGAACTGCGCAAAATTTTGCCCGCAAGACGGCCCTTCGGCAACATGTGAGGAGGCGGCCCATGTCAGCTGTTTTATACTGCCTGCCCTTAGGCAGCAGCATGAGAGATAGATTCGCCGCCGCCGTCAAAAAGAAGAGGGGGGAGGGGGCCGTGCTGGTCCTGCCCAACAGCGGTCTGGCGGAAGAAGCGGAGCGCAGGCACGGCCTTACGGTCATCAGCTTGGACAAATTGGCCGGCGAGATCTTAAATCATAACGGCTACAAAAAATTCAAGCTGTTAAACCGGCGCAGTCAGGAGCTGGTGCTGGGCCAGGTGCTGGAAGACTTGGCGGCGGCCGGGCGCCTGTCTTATTTCGAGCCTTTGGCGGGAAAGAAAAATTTCGTGAAAGAAATGGTCAGCTTCATCGGCCAAGTGCGGCGCAGCGGCGCCTCCGAAGAAGAGGTGCAGCGGGCTTTGGCGGCGTGGGGGAGGCAGGGCAGCCTCGGGGAAAAAGACAAGGCCACCGCCATGATCTACACCGCTTATCGGATGAAGCTGGCTCAGGAAGATCGCTTCGATCTGCAGGGCGTGTACAGTTTGGCCGCGGCCGAAATGAGCAAAGAGAAGAGCAGCGTGCCCTATAAAGAGATCTACATCAGCGATTTTTCTTTCTTCGAACCTTTGCAGCTGGATCTTTTGCGGGCCCTTTCTTGCAAGGCGCAGCTGCACATCGCCTTTTGCTACGAAAAAAAGCGGGAAGAAGTTTTCGCCGCCGCCCGTGACAGTTTTGCCGCTCTCAGCGGCTTTTGCTCCGTTAAGTTCATCGACCCGCCTGTCGAAGAAAGCCCCGGCCCTCTCGTCCATCTGCGCCGGCATCTTTTCGACAGCGAAGGAGAGCAGTACGCAGGCGAAGATGCAAAAGAGGCTGTGACTCTTTCTGAATACGGCAGCAGCGAGGCCGAGAGCCGCTTTGTCCTCACCGAATGCAAAAAATTGCTTTTGGCGGGAACGGACCCTCGGGACATTTTGGTCTGCACCAAAAATTTAGACGCTTACAGCGGCCTGCGGGCCTTGGCCGACGAATACGGCCTGCCTTTGGCCCTGCCCGCCGTGTCACCTTTGGCAGAGCAGCCCCTCGCTTCTTTTTTGCTGGCGGCGCTGGGGGCCGCCTTGGGCGGCCGCAAAGGCGTGCAAAATTATTTCGCTTTGTTCGAAAGCAGCCTGGGGCAGCTGGTCTTCGCCGCCGATGCTCAGGCTCTCTGCCGTTTGCGGCAGGAAAAATATTTCGACGATACGGCAGCTTTGCGAGAGGAAGGCCGAGGCTTTTTGGGAGAAGAAGACGAAGCGGCGGCCGCCCTCTGCGCTTTTTGGCACGACCTGCCCCGTGCTTGCACCATCGCTCGCCTGCGGGCCGAAGCAGAAAAACTTTTGACGGCGCTCGACCTGCCCCGCCGTTTAGGCGCGTTGCACCGGGAGGAAAAGTTGTCTCTGGAATTTTTGCGGCCCCTGCTCATGAGCCAAGAAGCCATCCGCCGCACTCTTCGGCAAGCGGAAAAAGACTACGGCGAGTGCGGCTTGGCCGAGAAAAAATTCACAGTGGGAGAAATGATCGCCCTGTGCAAAGAGGTGTGGAGCGAAGAGCAGCTTACTTTGGACCCGGGGCAACGGGAAGGCATCGCCTGCATGGAAGTGGCCCGCTGTCAGGGGCAGAGCTACCCTTTCATTTTTTTGCTGGGGCTGGAGGAAGGTGCCTTCCCCCGCTCCCTGCGGCAGCGTTTTTACGACGAACAGGAGCGCTACGAGCTGGATACTTTGGGCATCAGTCTGCCGCTGCGGGCACAGGCCTACGCCGAAGACGCTTATGCTTTCGCCCAGCTGTCCGCTCAGGCCCAAAAGAAACTTTTTCTCAGCTGGTCCCGAGAGAACGAGGCCGTGCCCTCTCCTTACGTCGAAGAAGTGAAAAAACTTTTCCCCGCTCTCCGAGTCGACTTCGTAAACGGGAAGAAAGCTCCCGCATCTTTCAGAGAACTGTGGCAGCAGGGAGCCGATCTGAAACACTACTTGACTGGCGAAGAACTGGCCGCCGCCGAAGCCGACAAAAAACGGGCGGCCGGGGCTCCTCTCTACGTGGGCGACCTGCGCAAAAGCGATGCGGCCGCAGCCCTGCCGAAACGAAAAACTTTCAGCGCCAGCACCTTGGAAGTTTATGCCAAGTGTCCTTTTCGCTATTTAGGCGAAAAAGTGTGGAAGCAGGAATTGATCGAAGCCAAAGAAGATACGGCGGAGCCGGCGGACGAAGGCAGCATCCTCCACGCCGTGCTGGCCGCTGTCGCCAAACAGTTGCTAGACGATGAAGAAAAATTGGCGGATCGGCCCTTTGAGGAGCGGGAAGAAAAAGTGACGGCTCTTTTAAAAGAAGTGCTGGCTCCTTACAACAGCCGCAGCCTGGCCTTCGCCTGCGAAGAAGAGCGATTGAGCCGCACCCTCCGCCGTTTTTTGAAATTCGCATACGAAGAAGAAGAGCGCTGGGGGCAGCAGCCCTGGGCCGCAGAGCAGAGCTTCGACGAAAAAGAGGGCACGGCTCTTGACTTAGGCATCATCGCCGGGCAAAGGGCGAGCATCGAAGGCCGCATCGACCGCATCGACAGGACAGAGGAGGGCCTCTACGTCACCGATTACAAGCGGGCGAACACTCCCTCCGATAAAGAGAGGACGGAAGGAAAAGATCTCCAGCTCCCCATCTATCTTTTGGCTCTGGCTCAAAAGAGCAAAGAAAAAGTGTTGGGCGGCAGTTATCTGAATTTAAAAGACTTGAAACGGAAAGGCAAGGCCCTCTTCGGCGACACTTCTTATAAAGATCTGTATAAAGAAAAGCGCTATTTGGCTCCTTACGACGAGAGCTTCGCCGCCTTCGAAAAATTTTTCCTGGAAAAATTGCGAACTTACATAGAAAACATCTGGGACGGTGCTTTTGAGCCCCGGCCTTACGGCGGCTGCGAAAAATATTGCCCTTTGGCCGGCGTTTGCCGCCGGCATTTGCTGCAAGGGAGGGACGAAGAAAATGAGTGAGCAGAAATTTACCCGCCCCCAGCAGCAGGCCATCGACGCTCTCGCCGGCAATGTTTTCGTGTCTGCCGGCGCCGGCAGCGGCAAGACCCGAGTGATGGTGGAGCGTTTTTTGAAGCTGCTGGCAGCTCAGCGTTCCCCCGCCGCCAAAAAAGTGACTCCCGCCAATTTGGTGGCCATCACCTTCACCAAAAAAGCGGCGGGAGAATTGAAAGAAAGGATCAGAGCGGGGATAGCCAAACGTGTGGCCGAAGAACCGCAATATAAAGATTTTTGGCTGAAACAGCAGCAAACTTTGGACCAGGCCCAGATAGGCACCATCCACGGCCTCTGCGCCCGCCTGCTGAGAGAACAGGCGGCGGTGCCGGGCCTGGACCCCGATTTTCAGACCGCCGACGAGGTAGAGAGCGCCGTTTTTTTGTGCGACTGTCTGAACGAATTCTTCGCCGAAAACTATAAAGAGGCAGAGCCGGACCTCGCCCTTTTGGTGAATGCTTACGGCGGCAAACAGGTGAAAGAAAATTTAAAGACTCTGCTCTCTAAAGTAGAAGAGATCGCCGCCTGGGGCGACCTCAGCGAGCCTTATCGAAAGAATATCCGAGAGAGCGAGGCTCTTTATGAAACTGTCTTCTGCGAATTAAAAGGGCTGGTCGCCCGTAAGGCCGACTTTAAAAAAACAAAAGGCGAAGAATTTTTGGCTGTCATCGAAGAAGAACTGCCTATTTTAGCGCAGTCCCTCGTCGTCGCTCACGACTTTGCGCCCCTAAAAAAATTATTGGGCTCGGCCCCCGACGGCAGGACCAAAGTAGGCAAGGCTCTGAAGCCGGCGAAAGAGCAGCTGGAAAAATTAGAAACGGCAGGAGCCGATAAGATAGCTCTGCCTTTGGTGGACGCTTATAAAAATGTTTTGAAAAATTTGGCGGCCTTCACGGCGGCGGCCAAGGCCCAGCGGGGGCTGGTGGGCTACGACGATCTGGAAGAACAGGCCCTGGGGCTCTTGCGGCAGCACCCGGAGGTGCGGGGCTACTATCAAAAACTTTTCACCCACATCATGGTGGATGAATTTCAAGACACCAACGCCCGCCAAAAAAGCATCATCTATCTATTGTGCGGCGACGACGAGGACCGTTTGCAAAACGGCAAACTTTTCACGGTGGGGGACCCCAAACAATCCATTTACCGTTTCAGAGGCGCAGACGTGAGCGTCTTCGCCGGGGTGAGGCGAGAGTTAGAAGAAGAAAAGAAGGGCGAACTTGTCAGCATGGACGATAATTTTCGCTCTTCAAAAGAAGTTTTGGCCGCTGTGGATGAGGCTTTTGCCGCATTGTTGGGGACTGACGAAAGTGAAGCCGTTTTCTTCGAACCTCTGCAAGGCCACTTCGTTTGCAACGAAAAGCCCCGCTTTTATCACATCGATGTAGGCGAAGAAAAAGTGACGCAGCTCATAGAGGCTCGAGTCGTGGCTCGAGAGCTGAAAGAAATGCTGGCCCGGCCATATCGCCTCACCATGGAGGACGGCAGAGAAGAACTGAAGCCGGCGGAGCTGGGAAAGGTGGCGGTGCTGCTGCCCCGCTTCACTCACGCGGAGAAGATAAAAGAAGCTTTTAGAGAAGAAGGGCTGCCCTTCCTCGTCTATAACGGCCACGGTTTTTATCAGCGTCAGGAAGTGGCGGATATTCTCGCTCTCTGTCGGTGCCTGCTCCATAAATACGAGAACCTGCCCTTGGCCGGGGCTCTGCGCAGCCCCTATTTCGGCTTGGATGACGCCACTCTCACCCGTTTGTTTTTGCAGGTGCCGCATCATGGAAGTTTGCGAGAAACTTTGCTGCAGGCCGACACCGCCGACTTCGACGCAGAGCAGAGGCCCTTGGTAGCCAGAGCTCAACGCTTGGTGAAAGAGCTCACCGCCGCCGCCGCTTTGTGGGGACCCCGGGAATTTTTCCGGGAATTGATGAGGGCTTTGAAGGTTGAAGCCGTCCTCGGCGCGCAAGTCGGAGGCCGGCAGCAGCTGGCCAACGTAAAAAAATTGGGCCGCATCCTCTTTGCTTTTGCGGCAGATACGGGAGGAAGTTTGGCTGACTTCATAGCTCACACGGAGCAGCTGACGGCCTTCGGCAATTTAGAAACGGAGGCTAACTTGGAGGCTCCCGCCGCCGTCTCTGTCATGACGATCCACGGGGCCAAGGGCTTGGAATTCGATACGGTGGTCTTGCCGCAACTTTCAGGCAAGGGAAACGCAGACAAAAGCTCCGTCCGTTTTTCTCCTACCTTGGGGCTGGGGGTGCAGGCACCAATGGACGACGGGAGCACGAAAGACACCGGCGTTTTGAAAGCTTTGAAAGAAGAAAATTCCCTGCTGCAGCAAAAAGAAGACCTGCGCCTGCTCTATGTGGCCATGACCAGAGCCAAGTATCGGCTCATTCTCGCCGGCACTTTTAAAGAGGGCAAAAAGAGCGAAGCTCGCAATTGGTACAATCTGCTGAACGACTCGGCTGTCCTCGGCAGTTCGGACGCTGTGGAGCACATGATTTTAAAGGCGGAGGATCAAAAAGAAGTTGCACCGCCCACAGAGCTCGGCAACGATAAAGAAGAGGCGGACGAAAAACTGGCGGCGCCTTTGGGCCTGCCTCTAAAGGCAGTCTCTTCCTTCACACCTACGGCCATCGCCGCCTATCTCGTCTGTCCCCGCCGTTATTTTTATCATTACGTGGCGAAACTGCCGGAAGAAGAAGCCGTCTTCCCCAAAGGCAAAGGCAAGAGCAAGGCTCTGCCCCCCGTTCTTTTGGGCAGCGTCATCCACAGGAGCCTGGAGCTTCTTCATCTTAAAGAGGGAGCAACAGAAGAAGAGCGGGTTCGACTCATCGCTCAAGTTTATGAGCGGGCCCTGAAGGAAGAAGCCCCCGATTTTATAGGCAGCGAGGCAGCAGCCGCCGGGGAAAAACTTTTGCAAGACTACGCAGCCGGCGAGCTCTTCGAAAAATTGCCGGAAGAGCGGCAGCGGGAGTTGCAGTTGCAGTGGTGGGAAGACGACCTTCGCTTCACGGGCATCATCGACTGCCTCTACGAAGACGAGGCCGGGCAGCACATCGTAGACTTCAAGAGCGGCCGACCGCCCGCCGAAGAGGGGCTTCCCCTCGCTTATGCTTATCAATTGGCCCTCTATGCTCGGGGAGCGGCCAAGCTCTTCGGCCACAAAAAGATCGACGGCAGCCTCCACTTCCTGCGGGAAGAGGGCAAGGCCCGAGGTTGCAGCGGAGAAGGATTGGCGGCTTACGGGAAAGACGCTTTGGCTCTGGCCCGCCGGATAAGCGAGAAAAAGGCGGAGGAAGCGGCTTTTGCGCCTGTGATAGGTGGCCGCTACTGCCCCTATTGTCCCTACAATTATCTCTGTCCCGCCGCTTCTCACCCTAATGATGAGGCGGACGGCGAAGAACTTTGCTCCCGCAAGATACGGCAAGGAGGCGAGCTATGAATATTTTCGGCGTTACTTTGGACGGTTGGGATGCGGTGGCGCTGCTGGTGTTCCTCATCTCTCTCTTCATTTTGCTCAGCATGGCTCTGCGTAAAGACTTGGAACTGGACCCGGAGGTGGCCCGCAAGCTGCGCACCCGGGCCATCGGCGGGGCCATCGCGGGGCTCGCCTATTTGGGCATAAGATTTTTTCTGTGAAGGCACAAGAAAAGGCCGCCGGCGTTTTGCCGGCGGCTGTTGTGTTTTTATGAAGCTGCGACGGCCCGCAGTCTCGGCAGAAAGGTGACGAGCCTAAAGAAGTTCGCTCCCGTCAAAGAGCTGCAGTCATCTTCATTTAAAAGACCACAGCAGACCTCGTACCTTAGCTCAGGCCTTTCACATAGGAGGCGGCGTAGACTACGGCTTTGGCGGTGAGGGGAGCACACTTATCGTGGGGTTCCGTGGGCTTGAACTTGCCGCCTCGCAGGTCGTAGCACTTGAGGCTGCCGAAATCTTTTTCCATGGCCAAGGCGAAGGCTTTGGTAGCGGCGTTGATCTTGGGCCGGTCCCAGCCCAAGGCGGTGCCGTAGATGCCGATGAACATCAGCGTCCCCTTGTAGAGGCCGCACTGATCCCGATAGTCTCGGTCTTCCAGCACGCCGTTCATGGCCGCATAGACCTGTTCGTTCAAGGGGAAGCGCAAAAGATCGCTGAGGCAGTGGAGCAGGGTGAGGCCGCAGCTGTAGCCTTTTTCCATAAAGTAGTGATGAGCCTTCTCCTCCAAAAAGCTGCGCTCCGCCTCGCTCAAAATTTTAACGTCAGTCATCTTTGCTCCTCTCTTAAACTTCCAAAGGGATGGTCTCGCCCGGGGCCACGATCAATACTCTACTAGATGTGTGAGCCTCTACATATTTTTTATAAGCCTCGACATCTTGGGCGATGGGGGGCCAGGTGTTATAGTGGACCGGGATCACATATTTAGCCTGCAGCATTTCGGCCGCCATGGCAGCGTCGTGAGGATCCATGGTGAAGTTGCCGCCGATGGGCAGCACTGCGTAGGTGAAGGGGTCGAGTTTGGGCAGCAGGGCCATATCGCCGAAGAGGCCGGTGTCGCCGGCAAAATAAAGTTTGATGCCGTAAAAATCTACCACGAAGCCGCAGGCGTGGCCGCCGGCTACGCCGCTGCCGTGAAAGGCCAAGGTGAGCCGCACTTTGCCGAAGGGGAAGGTGTAGGTGCCGCCTACGTGCATGCCGTGGGCTTGGCAGCCTGCTTCTCCCGCCAAGCCTGCCACCTCCGCAGTGGAGATGATGGTGGCCCCGCAGTGTTTGGCTATCTCGAAGGCCGAGCCGATGTGATCGAAGTGGGCGTGGCTGATGAAGATATAATCTACCTTGATGTCTGCGGCCTTCAACCCTTCGGGATTGCCGTCCAGAAAGGGATCGAAGATGGCGGCATGGCCGTCTTTTTCCAAAATGAAGCAGGCATGGTTGATAAAATGAAAGTTAGCGCTCATGATAGGACCTCCTGACATTAGTTTCTGTTATCATTATACCCTATATGACGGTGCTTGTCACTTTTTGCGGCAAGACAGAGCGTAAAAAGAAAACGCAAACGGAAAAGATTACGGCTCATAAGGGAGAGCTCTTTTCTTTTTTGCCTTCTGTTTTTCGACATCACATTATATGAAAAGGCTCACAGTTTTTTGCCCCGGAAATTTTGAAAAAAGCCGCCGTTTTTCGCCGTCAAGTTTTTTGAAAAAGCCCGGCTCTTTTCGACCTCAAGTTTTTTGAAAAAGTTCGGACCTTTCGCCGTCAGCTTTTTCCGAAACACCCTGCCTTTTTTCGCCGCTGCATTTTTGAAAAAAGCTCACGCTTTTTCGGCGGCCCTTTTGCGCTGCGGCCTCAGCCCCGCAGATGGGCCTGCGTCACCATCGGCTCTGTGCTTTTTGGCGATGAGTTTTTGTCCTTTCTTTAAGGCTCTATCGGCCCCATATTGTTAAAAAGTTCACATCTTTTACATTGACACCCTGCGCCGCTGTTGGTAAAATGAAAAAAAGAGCAGCAACAGCTGTTGTTTCTGTGTTGGGACTCACCCCGGAGGATGTAGTGCATACCAAGTGTATAGCTAAGGCTTCTGCGGGGTGCTTCTTTATTACAAGGGCTTTTTGCCCGGAGCCGAGGGCCGTTTTATTTCGGCCGCAGCGCAAAGAGAGGGGAAGATCGTGAAAGCCGCCATTATCATGGGTTCCGATTCCGATTGGCCTATCCTGGAGGCAGCAGAGAAGACACTGCGGGATTTCGGCGTCGAGACCGAAGTGACAGTAGCTTCTGCCCACCGCACGCCTAAAGCGGTGGAAGTGTTTGCCGCCGGGGCGAGAGAGCGGGGCGTGGAAGTGATCATCGCCGCCGCCGGGGCCGCCGCTCATTTAGGCGGAGTGATCGCCGCTTATACCACCCTGCCGGTGATCGGCATCCCCATCAACGCCACTCCTTTGGGAGGGCTGGACGCTCTTTTCAGTTTCGTGCAGATGCCGGGGGGAGTGCCGGTGGCGACTATGGCCATCAACGGCGCCAAAAACGCAGCCCTTTTCGCCGTGGAGATCTTGGCCGTGAAATATCCCGACTTGACAGACAAATTGGCCGCTTATCGAGAGACCATGGCCGCTGAAGTGAAAGCCAAGGGCGAAAAGCTCAAAAAATTGCGCAGCCGGGCCGGGCAAGAATGAGACGGGAGGACGCCGTGACTGAAAAAGCGGAGAATTTGCAGCTTGCAGTCTGCCGCGAGGGGCGAGACGACAAGCTACACGAAGAATGCGGAGTCTTCGGCATCGTCAGCCGGGGGGGAGATGTGGCCCTCACCACTTACTGGGGCCTGTACGCCCTGCAGCACCGGGGGCAGGAGAGCACCGGCATCGTAGTTACAGACGGCCGCACCATGCACGTGAAGAAGGGCATGGGCTTGGTGGCCGAAGTTTATAAAGATGGCGTGGACGAGCTAAAAGGTTTTGCGGCTATCGGCCACGTTCGTTACAGCACCCAGGGGGCCAGTATGCCTTACAACATACAGCCGCTCCGGGTGTTTTTTGACGGCGGGAATTTGGCGCTGAGCCACAACGGCAACCTGACCAACGCCGGGGCATTGAGGGCCAACTTGGCGAAAGAAGGGGCCGTCTTCACCACCACTGTAGACACGGAAGTGTTGCTGAATTTGATCGCTTACAGCGCTCACGCCGCCATCGAAGACAGAGTGGCAGAGGCGGTGAGCCAGATCAAAGGCGGCTTCAGCATGCTCTTTTTGACCGACAACAAATTGATCGCCGTGCGGGATCCCTACGGCTTCCGTCCTTTGGCCTTGGGCCGTTTAGACGACGGCTGGTGCGTGGCCAGCGAGTCGTGCGCTTTCGACTTGGTGGGCGCCGAGATGGTGAGAGACGTCCTGCCGGGAGAAATGATAGTGCTGGACTTGGACACGGAGGTGCCTCTCAGCATCATGTGGGCCAAGAAGAAGCCGGCTCACAAAGCTCACTGTGTTTTCGAATATGTTTATTTCGCCCGCAACGACAGCATCATCGACGGCCAGTCCGTTTATGCGGCCCGCATCCAAATGGGCAGAGAATTGGCCAAAGAGACAGCCCACATCAAACCGGACATCGTGATCAGCGTGCCCGACTCGGGCACCGCCGCCGCCCTCGGTTATTCTCAGGCAGCGGGCGTGCCCTTTATGGAAGGCCTGACGAAGAACCGTTACATCGGCCGCACCTTCATCCAGCCCACCCAGAGGCAGCGGGACAACGCCGTGCGTTTGAAACTGAACCCGGTACGCAGCGTGGTGGCGGGCAAAAGAGTAGTGATGGTGGACGACAGCATCGTGCGGGGCACCACCAGCGGCAAGATCGTGAAACTTTTGAAAGAAGCGGGGGCCAAAGAGGTCCACGTGTGCATCTCTTCGCCGCCGGTCACCGACTCCTGTTATTACGGCATCGACACCAGCGAGAGAAAAGAACTCATCGCCGCCCACTACGACGTGGACGAGATCTGCCGTTTCATCGGCGCCGACAGTTTGCACTACATCTCTTTGGACGGGATGAAGCGGGCCGTCTCTGCCGTTTGGCCTCAGGACCTGTGCTGCGCCTGCTTCAACTCGCATTATCCCGATGAAGCGGACAAAGTGATAGACGATGAGCCCGCAGGTATCGAAGAATAAAAACAAGCGAAGGATCGAAAAAAGCTTCGAAAGATCTTTTGAAAATAAAAATAAACAGACGATCGAAAAAAGCTCCGAAAGATCTTTTGCAAAATAAAAATAAGCGGAAGCTCGAAAAATAAAAGCAGCGAAAGAGAAAGACGAAGGAGGAAGGAGCCATGACGACGGATAAGAAGGCCCTTACCTATGCCGCCGCCGGGGTGGACATCGATGCCGGCAATAAAGCGGTGGAATTGATGAAGGACAGCGTTCGGGCCACCTACAGGCCGGAAGTGCTGGGGGACTTGGGGGGCTTCGGCGGCCTCTTCGCCCTCGATCTGAAAAAATATAAAGAACCGGTGCTGGTCTCGGGCACCGACGGCGTAGGCACCAAATTGAAGCTGGCCTTTATGATGGATAAGCACGGCAGCATCGGGCAAGATGCTGTGGCCATGTGCGTCAACGACGTGCTGGTGCAGGGAGCCGAGCCTCTCTTCTTTTTGGATTATATCGCCGTAGATAAAGTGGATTCACGCAAAGTGGCGGACATCGTGGCCGGGGTGGCTGCGGCCTGCAAAGAGAGCGGCTGCGCTTTGATCGGCGGCGAAACGGCAGAGATGGCCGGTTTTTACGCCAAAGGCGAATATGACATCGCCGGCTTTTGCGTGGGAGCTGTCGACCGCGCGAAACTCATCGACGGCAGCAAGGTGAAGGCGGATGATGTGCTCTTGGGCCTGCCCTCCAGCGGCGTCCACAGCAACGGTTTCTCTTTGGTGAGAAAAATTTGTTTCGAAGTGATGGGCTACGCTGTCGATACCTTCATCCCCGACTTCGGCCGCACTTTGGGAGAAGAATTGCTGACGCCCACTCGGCTCTACCCGAAGACGGTGCTGTCTCTTTTGGAAAAATTCGATCTTCACGGTTTGGTGCACATAACAGGCGGCGGTTTTTACGACAACATCCCCCGCATCCTGCCCGAACATTGCGGCGCTCTCATCGATGCCGGGGCGTGGGAAGTTCCCGTCGTCTTTAAAAAATTGCAAGAGTGGGGCAACGTGCCCTTGGAAGAAATGTACCGCACCTTCAACATGGGCATCGGCATGGTACTGGTGGTTGCTCCCGAAGAAGAAGAGGCGGTGCTGGCCCACTTGGAGAAAGCGGGCGAAGCCTGCTGCAGATTGGGCCGGGTGACGGAAGGAGCCCATATAGTCAGCATGAAGGGCGGCGATTTTAGTGAGTGAAGCGAAAAAGATCGGCGTTTTAGTGAGCGGCAGGGGCAGCAACCTGCAGGCTATCATCGATAATATCGAGGCCGGCAAACTGGATGTGAAGATCGCTATCGTCATCTCCGATATGCCCGGGGCCTTCGCTTTGGAGCGGGCTGCCAAGGCCGGCATCCCCGCCTTGACGGTGAACAGAAAAAGTTACGAAGATAGGGCCTCTTTCGAAAAGGACGTAGATGCGGCCTTAAGAGAGGCCGGCTGTGAACTGGTGGTGCTGGCCGGGTTCATGCGCATCCTCAGCCCCGCCTTCGTGGCCGCTTGGCCTCATCTCATCATCAACATCCATCCCGCTCTGCTGCCCAGTTTCCCCGGCCTGCACGGCCAGGGGCAGGCAGTGGCCTACGGGGTGAAATATTCGGGCTGCACCGTGCATTTCGTAGATGCCGGCACCGACAGCGGCCCCATCATTTTGCAAAAAGTCGTGCCCGTTTTAGACGACGACACAGAAGACAGCTTGGCCGAGCGCATCTTGACTAAAGAACACGAGGCCCTGCCCGAGGCTCTGCAGCTGTGGGCTCAAGGGCGGCTGTCGATAGAAGGGCGCAAAGTAAAAGTCTTAAGTAAAAAGTAAAAGCGGAAGTCGCAAGCGAAAGCTGCGAGCGAAGATCAAAAGCAAAAGTCGTACGCAAAAGCTGCGAGCAAAAACTTTAAGCGAAAGCTTCGAGCGAAAGCTGCGAGCGAAGATCAAAAGCAAAAGTCGTACGCAAAAGCCTAGAGCGAAAACTGAAAGTAAAATTCGTAAGCAAAACCCGAGAGCAAAATTTAAGATAAAAGTTGCAGATGATAAAGGAGGGGACAAGATGAAGATAAAAAGAGCCTTGCTGAGCGTATCCGATAAGACAGGGCTGGTAGAATTGGCGAAATTTTTGAGCGAGCGGGGAGTGGAGCTCATCTCCACCGGCGGCACCATGAAGGCGCTGAAAGAGGCGGGTCTGCCTGTCACCTACGTGAGCGACGTCACCGGTTTCCCCGAGATCATGGACGGCAGAGTGAAGACCCTCAACCCCAAGATCCACGGCGGCATTTTGGCGGTGCGCTCCAAAAAAGAACACATGGAAGCTTTGGCCGCTCACGGCATCAAGCCCATCGATCTGGTGGTGGTGAATCTTTATCCCTTTGCCGAGACCATCGCCAAGCCCGGCGTGACCGAAGAGGAAGCCATCGAGAACATCGACATCGGCGGGCCGGCCATGGTGAGAGCAGCGGCGAAAAATTTCAAAGACGTGGTGATCGTCACCTATCCCAGCCGCTATAAAGGACTCATGGAGCAGTTGGCGGCCGCAGGCGACATCGACGAAAACACTCGCCGCGAATTGGCGGCGGAAGCTTTTCAACATACTCACGAATACGACGGCATGATCTGCCGCTATCTTAAGGGTGAAAAATAGAAAGAGGATCGATCATGAAGATATTGCTGTTAGGCAGCGGCGGCCGCGAACATGCGCTGGCCTGGAAATTGGTCCAAAGCCCTTCCGTTGAAGTCCTCTATGCGGCGCCGGGAAACCCCGGCATAGCTCAGCTGCCCAAGTGCCGCCTTGTCGAACTGGACATCGAAGACAGCGAAGCCTGCGCCGCTTTCGCCGAAAGTCACGCCATCGATCTTACGGTGGTGGGGCCGGAGGCTCCCTTGGTGGGGGGCATCGCCGATGTTTTCGCTGCCCGGGGCTTAAAAGTTTTCGGACCGAAAAAAGGCGCGGCCCAATTGGAAGGTTCTAAAGCTTTCAGTAAAGCTTTGATGGAAAAATATCACATCCCCACCGCCCGCTTCAAGATCTGCACCTCTTTGGAAGAGGCCCGGGCCTATGTGAAAGAAGCGGGGGCGCCCATCGTGGTGAAGGCCGACGGCTTGGCCGCCGGCAAGGGCGTGGTAGTGGCCATGACTCAAGGTGAAGCTCTGCAGGCACTGGAAGAAGTGATGGGCGACCGCAAATTCGGCAGCGCCGGCGAAAAAGTGGTGCTGGAAGAATATATGGAAGGGGAAGAAGCTTCCCTTTTGGCCTTCACCGACGGCAGCACCGTGGTGCCCATGGTGGCTTCGCAAGATCATAAACGAGTTTTCGACGGCGATAAAGGCCCCAACACCGGGGGCATGGGCACTTATGCGCCGGCCCCGGTAGTGACGAAGGCAGTAGAAGAGTTGGCCATCGAAACTATTTTGAAACCGACGGTGGCTGCCATGGCTGCCGAGGGCCTGCCCTACGTGGGCTGCCTCTATGCCGGCCTGATGATCAAAGACGGCGTGCCCAAGGTGGTAGAGTTCAACTGCCGCTTCGGCGACCCGGAGACTCAGGTGGTGCTGCCTCTCTTAGAGGGCGACTTGGCTCAGATCATGCTGGCCTGCGCCGAGGGCCGCTTAAAAGAACAGAGATTTTCGCAGAAAGAGGGGGCAGCCGTGTGCGTGGTGCTGGCCAGCGGCGGCTACCCCGGCAGTTATATGAAAGGCAGAGAGATCGAAGGCTTGGCCGCAGCGGCCGAGGCCGGCGCCGTGGTCTTTCATGCGGGCACGGCGGCCAAAGACGGCAAGCTCGTCACCGCGGGGGGCAGAGTGCTGGGCGTCACCGCCACCGCTCCCACCATCCGCGAAGCCCGCAATGCGGCCTACACCGCCGCAGGCAAGATCTCTTTCGAAGGCTGCTTCTGCCGTCAGGACATCGCCTGGCGGGCCCTTACCCGTTAAAGAGCTCACAAAAAATAAAACACAGAAGAAAAAATAAAAAGGAGAGCAATAGATGGCCTATTATTACGACGAACCTGCCCACACTTTCAGCGAGTATCTTTTGGTGCCCGGCTATTCTTCCGAACAATGCATCCCCGACAATGTGGACCTGCGCACTCCCTTGGTGAAATATCGCAAAGGGGAGGAGCCTTCTATCGTCATGAACATACCTTTGGTGAGCGCCATCATGCAGTCGGTGTCGGGCGAGCAGCTGGCCATCGCTCTTTCCAAAGAAGGAGGCATCTCCTTCATCTACGGTTCACAGAGCATCCAGGACGAGGCGGCCATGGTGGCCAGAGTGAAGGCTCATCGCGCCGGCTTCGTCAGCTCCGATTCCAATATTCGCCCCGACAGCACCTTGGCCGACATTTTGGCTTTGAAAGAGCTCACCGGCCACTCCACTGTGGCCGTCACTTCCGACGGCACCGTCAACGGCCGTTTGGAGGGCATCGTCACCAGCAGAGACTATCGTCCCAGCCGCATGAGCCGCGACGCAAAGGTGAGAGATTTCATGACCCCCATCGAGCAGATGGTGGTGGCCGGCAAAGACACCACTCTGCAACAGGCCAACGATATCATTTGGGATAAAAAATTGAACACCCTGCCCATCATCGACGACGACGGGCGATTGCTCTACATGGTCTTTCGCAAAGACTACGCCACTCACAAAGAATATCCTCTGGAATTGCTGGACAGCAAAAAGCGGCACATCGTGGGGGCGGGCATCAACACCCGCGATTATGCCGAAAGAGTGCCCGCTTTGGTGGAAGCCGGGGCCGACGTCATCTGCATCGATTCTTCCGAAGGCTTCAGTGCTTGGCAGAAACAAACTTTGGCTTGGATCCGCGCCCACTACGGCGACACCGTGAAGGTGGGAGCGGGCAATGTGGTGGATGCCGAGGGCTTCCGCTTTTTGGCCGAGGCCGGGGCCGACTTCGTGAAGGTGGGCATCGGCGGCGGTTCTATTTGCATCACCCGCGAGCAAAAGGGCATAGGCAGAGGGCAGGCCACGGCGGTGATAGAAGTGGCCAAGGCCCGGGACGAATATTTCAAAGAGACGGGCATCTACGTGCCCATCTGCTCCGACGGCGGCATCGTTTACGATTATCACATGACTTTGGCTTTGGCTATGGGCGCCGACTTCTTGATGCTGGGCCGCTACTTCGCCCGCTTCGACGAGAGCCCCACCCTTAAGGTGAACATCAACGGCACCTATATGAAAGAATATTGGGGCGAAGGCAGCAACCGGGCCCGCAACTGGCAGCGCTACGATATGGGCGGCGCTTCCAAATTGAGCTTCGAAGAAGGGGTGGACAGCTACGTGCCCTATGCAGGCTCTTTGAAAGACAACGTGACCCTCACCCTCAACAAAGTTCGCTCCACCATGTGCAACTGCGGCGCTTTGAACATCGCCGAACTGCAGGCCAAGGCAAAACTTACTTTGGTAAGTGCCACTTCTTTGGTGGAAGGCGGTGCCCACGACGTGCTCTTGAAGGACAACGTGCCCAACAGCCATCCCAAATAAGAAAAAATTTTCGAGCTAAGCTTTGCGAGCCTGGGCTTTTGCAAAAAAGTTGAGCAGATCGACACCGAAGCTCATGCAGTTTCGGAAAAAATTTCGAAGCTCGGTGTGAAGGACGTGAGTCTTTTCGCAAAAAGTTTTGAGATAAAGGCTGAGGTCATCGTTCCTTCGCAAAAACATCTCGCAAAGAAGCGCGAGGGCTCCGCCGATCTCAAAAAAAGTTTTGCGCTAAAACACGAGGCTGCGATCCTTTCGCAAAAATTTTTCGAAGAGGAGCGCAAGACAGCCGCTTTTTCGGAAAAAGCAGCGGGAAAAAAGCATGAGCTCTGACTTCTTTATGAGAAAATTTTCGCCGGAGGCGCAAAGGCGGCGGCCTTTTCTCAAAAAGCGGGCAAATTGTTGACAAGGGCAAAGGCCCGGTGCTATAATGTAGTCAAAGTGTAGAAGGGTGCAGTGCGCCCCTTGCGATGTTCTTTCTCAACTTCATCACTCTCAACGGTATATGGTGCTTCGCACTGTATATAAATTTTTAAAAGGAGGAACTATAATGTCCCCAGCAGTAGTATGTCTTATTGTTGTGGCCGTAACTGCTCTGTTGTTTATCACTGAACTGATCCCTCTGGCAGTTACTTCTATGCTGAGCTGCACCGTTTGCGGCTTGCTTGGCCTCATCTCCACCAAACAAGTATACAGCGGCCTGTCTAACTCCACCGTTGTACTGTTTGCTGGCATGTTCGTTGTAGGCGCTGCTATGTTCTACACCGGCCTGGCCCAGAACATCGGTAACACCGTTGTTCGTATGGTAGGCAAGGGCGAGAACAGCCTGATGTTCGGCCTGATGCTGGTTGGTACCTGCCTGTCCGCAGTACTGTCCAACACCGGTACCGCAGCCTGCCTGCTCCCCGTAGCACTGGGCATCTGCTCCGTTGCTAAAGTTCCCGCTTCCGTAGAGTTGATGCCTTTGGCATTTGCTTGCGGTTGGGGCGGCGTTATCACGATGGTAGGTACTCCTCCTAACATCATCGCCACCGGCGTTCTTCGCGGCGCCAACCTGCCTTCCTTCGGCTTCTTCGAGTTCGCCCTCATCGGTATCCCTCTCTCCATCGCCGGCATGGCCTACATGATGACCATCGGCAAGAGACTGTTGCCTCGCAGAGAGATCGCTGCCGACACCGAAGTTGAGCAAGAGATCGAAGCTACCAGCACTTCCAGCAGCAAACAGATGATCTCCGGTATCATCCTGATCGTCGTTGTTGTTGTAATGGCTCTGGAGTTCAAGTGGTGCACCCTTGAGATGGCCGCTGTTATCGGCGCTCTGGTTTGCGTAATCACCGGCTGCCTCACCGAGAAACAAGCTTATGCTTCCATCGACTGGGTAACCATCTTCCTGTTCGCAGGCATGATGCCTGTATCCACCGCCATGGATAAGACCGGCGCCGGCAAACTGATCGCCGAAGCTACCGTTAGCGCTATGGGCGGCAGCCCCTCCCCGCTGGTAGTTACCGCAGTTCTGTTCCTGCTGTCCTGCGGCCTGACCCAGTTCATGTCCAACACCGCCTCCGCTGCTCTGCTGTGCCCCTTGGGCTTGGCTATCTCCAAGCAGCTGGGCGCTGACCCCCGTGCCGTATTGATGGCTATCGCAGTTGCAGCTTCCTGCGCATTTGCGACTCCTGTAGGCACTCCTCCTAACACTCTGGTTCTCGGCCCCGGCGGCTACAAGTTCATGGACTATGTTAAAGCCGGTGTTGGCCTGGTAATCGTAAGCTTCATCGTATCCGTTATCGTTATTCCTATCGTATGGCCTTTCTTCCCTTGATAGGTTAGAAAGAGTCGACGGTTCGACGATAGCACAGGCGCAGCCTTCGGGCTGCGCCTTTTTACATTGGCAGATAAAAAAGATCTTGCGGCAAAACTTTAAAAGTCCCGCAAAAAAGTCTGCGGAAAAAAGAAAAAGCTCACGACGAAAGCGTGAGCAAAAAAAGAAAAGGGTGCTCAGGTGCAAGTGTGTGAGAAAAAGGCTCGCTCAAATGTGAGTCTGCGCTAAAAAGAAAAAGTCTTTGAGAAAAAAGTCAAAGACGTTAAATGTCGATCCCGCACAAAAGGGGGAGGGGGCGCAGGTGTGAGAGATGGAGAGAAAAAGAAGCGAGAGGCGAACGGACGTGAGGTCGCAATAAAAAGAAATATCTTTGGCGTCCGATCCTTGTTTAAAATGTTAACTTTGTTTACTTAAGAGAGCTGGCAAAATTTTCTTCTCATTTTGCACGGCAGCCTGTATAATTAAAGTGTAGTTGACGGTAGGAGCAAGGTGAGCTAAATAGGGCAAAAGCAAAAGGAGGAAAAAAGATGCCCGATCTGAAAAGAGCCGTCAAAGACAGTGTTTTCTCTTATCTGTTCAAAGAGCCGCAATATTCTTGGCAGTTGTACAGATCGCTTCACCCTGAAGATGACACCGTTCGGGAAGAGGATATCAAATTGGTGACGCTGGCCAACATAATGACCGGCGGACAGTATAACGACTTGGGCTTTTTGGTGAAAGACAAACTGATCATTTTAGCGGAAGCTCAGTCTACGTTCTCCGTAAATATTTCGTTGCGGATGTTGTTTTACATGGCAGCGACCTATAAGGACTACGTGGAAGAGCATAAGTTGGACTTGTACGGGACCAAGAAGGTCAGCATCCCGCGGCCGGAGCTGTATATGATCTATACGGGAAAAAAGGCCGTGCCGGACACACTTCATTTATCCGACCTCTACCAGGGGAGTGGCAGTGTAGAGACGGAAGTGAAAGTGCTGCGAGGCGACGCTGCCGACAAAGAGGACATAGTTCGACAGTACGTGCATTTTTGCGCCATTGCCGATGAAATGCGAGCTAAATACGGCCGTACGGAAGAGGCAGTGAAGGCGATCATCGACCGTTGCATCGAGGAAGGTGTGCTGGTGGCGTTTCTGCTGGCGAGGAGAAAGGAGGTAGAAGGCATCATGGTGGTTTTATACGATGAAGCGAAGGTGCAAGAGATCCACGATTTTAATGTCCGCAAAGAAGCCTTGGAAAAGGGCATCGAATTGGGGAACGAAAGAGCTACCGAAAGAGGTATCTCCGCCATGGTGACTGCAATGGCCGAACTTTCTCTGGAAAAAGGAGCGGTAGCGGAAAAACTTGTGCGACACTTCAATCTTTCTCCCCAAGTTGCGGAGGCCAAAGTGGAGCAGTATTGGGATCGATAATCACAGAACATAAGACCATACAAAACGATGAGGGACGCAAAAGCGTCCCTGTTTTTTTGCGCAAAACTGCCGAACTTACAGCAAAGGCAGCGAGAAAGAGCGAAAGGCTCACTCAAGTGTGAGTCTGCGCTAAAAAGAAAAAGTCTTTGAAAAAAGTCGAAGGTGCTCAGCGTCTACTCTGCACGAAAAAGGGGAGGGGGCGCAGGTGCAAGTCTGCAAGAAAATAGAAAAGGGCGCTCGACCCCAAGCCAAAAGAAAAAGCACCGCTCGCAAAACAGGCGGTGCTTTCGCATGAATAGTTGATGATGAAGAGAGAAGAGCTCCGTGTAAAAGAAAAAAGCAAAACAAAAAGACTCCGCAGTTCGCGAAGTCTTTTGTTGCTTTTTGGTGGGCGCTGACGGGATCGAACCGCCGACATTCTGCTTGTAGGGCAGACGCTCTCCCAGCTGAGCTAAGCGCCCGAAGTGGCTCCCCGAGTAGGACTCGAACCTACGACGCCCTGATTAACAGTCAGGTGTTCTACCGACTGAACTATCGGGGAATGTCACCAACGAAAATCATTATAACCACTACGCGGGCCTTTGTCAACAGTTTTTTTGGAAAATCAACGGGCCTGCACCTTCACCACGACTTTTTTCACTTCTTCCGCATGAGCGCCGTAAAAACAGTTGGGGCGATGCAACTCCCAGGGGAAGAAGATGACCCAGTCGCCTTCTTCGGCCAGCACGACGTTGGCTTCTTCGGCGGGAGGATAAAAGAGGAGATCTTTTTCTTTCGCGTAGTCTTCAACAGGAGCGAGGCCGGCGGGGCAGTCTTTATACCAAATGGCCTCCCGCCCTCGGGCCAAGTAGTGGACGTCGATATAGACATCGTGGCGCTCGGGCTTGCGGTCTTCTTTGGGCTCGGTGAGATAGGTGCTCACTTTGGCGATGATATCAGCGCCGTCGATGGGGTAGTCGCCGGGCTCGAGAGAAGCGCAGTCGGTCTCGGCCAAAAAACGCAGAGCTTTTTGCAGCTCTTCGCTCAAATAGGGCAGCTGTTTTTCGATATTTTCTTTAGTGCCGTGCAGCATGGTGTTTCTCCTTTTTTCAAAAACGCAAAAGCTAGGGGTCTCAGCCCCGCACTTTGGGATTTCTGCGGCGGGGCAAAAAGTCCTGCAAAGGCCCGAGTGATGTGATAAAATTAAAAGAGCCGCGCCGGCGGCGAGAGGGAGGCAGGGCCTTGCAGAAAAAATTCGGCTTTTCCAAACAATTTTTCAAAGACGTTTGGGGCTTGACCAAAAGTTATTGGCAGTCGGAAGAAAAGGGCAGGGCCTTTTTCCTTTTGGCTTGCATCGTGGGCCTCACCTTGGGCATCGTCTATCTTTTGGTGCTCTTGAACCGCTGGAACAACAGCTTTTACAGCGCGCTGCAAAATTACGAGACGGGGAAGATCTTCGACGAGCTCATCCATTTTTCTTATTTGGCCGCCATCTACATCATTTTGGCCGTTTATTCTTACTATTTGCAGCAGTGCCTCATTTTGCGCTGGCGGCAGTGGCTCACCGGCCGTTTTTTGGATATCTATTTAGCGGACCGCACCTATTATCAATTGCAGATGTTCGGCCTGGACACCGATAACCCCGACCAGCGCATCAGCGAGGACGTGCGCCTCTTCGTGGAGATGAGCCTGAGCTTCGCTGTGGGCATTTTGCGCTCGCTCTGCACTTTTGTCTCTTTCGTCTTCATCCTTTATGAGCTCAGCGGCAGTTTGGAGTTCGATCTTTTCGGCCGCCATTGGTCGGTGGACGGCTACCTCTTTTGGGCTTCTCTTCTTTATTCGATCATCGGCACCTACATCACTCACGCAGTGGGGAAAAAACTGGTGGGGCTGAATTTCGTGCAGCAGCGTTACGAGGCGGACTTTCGCTACAGCATGATCCGCCTGAGAGAGAGCAGCGAGAACGTGGCCTTTTATCGGGGCGAAGAAGAAGAGCGGCAGGTGTTCGACGGCCGCTTCAGCTCTCTTTTGAAAAATTTCCGCCGCTTGATCGATAAACAGAAACAATTGGTGTGGCTGAATTCCGGCTATTCTCAGATCGCCATCATCTTCCCCTTCGTGGCGGCCATGCAGCGCTATTTGGCCAAAGAGATCACTTTGGGCGGTCTGATGCAGGTGGCCAGCGCCTTCGGCAACGTGCAGGGGGCCCTCTCCTATTTCGCCGATATGTACGCAGCCATCGCCCAATGGCAGGCGGTGGTGATGCGTCTCACTCTCTTCGGGCGCCACATGCAGCAGGTGGGGGCGGCCACTCAACGCTTTCACTTGGAGCGTTTCGGCACCGCCGCCGAAGCAGAAGCGCAAAATTTACAGATAAGCCTGCCCGACGGCACGCCTCTTTTGGAAAAAGTAAATTTTGTTTTAGAGCCGGGGCAGAACGTCATCGTGAAAGGAAAGAGCGGGGCGGGCAAAAGCACCCTGCTGCGGGTGCTGGCGGGCATCTGGCCCTTCGTCAACGGAAAAATTTTGCTGCCGCCGCAAAAAGAATTGATGTTCATCCCGCAGCGGCCCTACATCCCTTTGGGCACTTTGCGGCAAGCGCTGCTCTACCCGGGAGCGCCGGGAATGACGGACGATGGGTTGAAAAAGTTGATGGAGCTGTGCCGCATCGGCCATCTCGCCGAAAAATTGAACGAAGAAGCGGATTGGAGCCACATGCTGAGCATAGGAGAGCAGCAGCGGCTGGCCTTCGTGCGGGTGCACGTGCAAAAGCCCCGCTGGCTCTTTTTGGACGAAGCCACCAGCGCCTTGGACGAAGAGACAGAAGCGGAGATGTACGAACTTTTAGCGGAAAAATTGCCGGGCACCACGGTGGTGAGCGTAGGCCACCGCAGCACGCTGGATCGTTTCCACCGACGCATCTTGCGGCTGGATAAAGAAAAAAAGACTGTGACGGCCGAAGAAGCCGGCTCTTTTTGAAGAAGTCTCACGTCAAAAGCGTATAACAAAAAAGAAAGCAGCCCCTTCACAAGGCTGCGGTGAGGAGAGAAGAACATGAACAAAAAAGCGCAAGCCTTCATCGATTTTACTAAGAAGCGGGACCTTAGGGTGTGGGCCGATATCTACGAAGCGCCGGCAGAAGACAAGGTGCACACGGTGATCTTCGAAGCGGTCATCGACGCGGGGGAAGACAAGCTGCCTCTGCGCCTTTATATGGACGACAGCTTCTACATCATGCTGACGGTGAGAGCGGCGGCGGGAGCAGTCACTGCCGCCAATAAAGAAGCTGTTTTGGAGAGGCTCAACTATTACAATTCCCGCTATAAAATTTTCAAATATTACGCAGACAGCGACGGCGACATTTTTTTGGAGAGCTGCCTGCCAGCCGGGGACGAGCACTTGGACTGCGACCTCATCTATACGGTGCTGCTGCGGGTGATAGTGCCTCATGTGCTGGAAGAATACAAAAACATCAAAGCGCTGCTGAAAAAGTAAGAGCAAAAACTCCGCGACTTTTGCAAAAAGTAAAAGGCACAAAAGTCAGCGGCTTTTAGAAAAAAGAAAATGAGTGAGGGTCTGTGACTGTTTGAAAAAGCAAAACAAGTGAGCTCCCGTGACTTTTCGAAAATCAACAGAGAAAAACTCTGCGAGTGTTTGAAAAAAGCAAAAGGAGCAGAACACTGAGACTTTTCGAAAAAGCAAAAGTCGTGATGCTCAGCGACTTTTCGAAAAATAAAACGAAAGAGGTCTGTGACCTTACGAAAAAAGCCCGCGGCTCGTGCCGCGGGCTGTGCTGTTTTTTAAGGCGAGCCGCACCTATTTCTCACTTTTGCAAAAATGTTGATTTTGAGAAACAGAACCGATATAATCAAACGTAGGAGGTGAGAGGTCATGCGCTTGATCCGTCGCGATCATTATCTGCAAAAATTACAGGAAGTCAAAGGGGTCCCCGATATCAAAGTGATCACGGGGGTCCGCCGCTGCGGTAAGTCCAAACTGTTGGAAGCTTTTATCGACGAGGTGCGGGAAGAGGAGCCGCTGGCCAACATCATCCACATCAACTTCAATCTCACCGTTTGGGAAAAGTTGACCGAGTATCATGCTCTTCACGATTATGTGGAAGGGGCCTATGTGCCGGGCAAAAACAATTACCTCTTCATCGACGAGGTGCAGCTGTGCAAGGGCTTTGAAAAAGCGATCAACAGTCTGCATGCGTCGGAGAAGTACGATATATATATCACCGGCTCCAACGCTTTCTTATTGAGCAGCGACCTGGCCACTCTTTTCACCGGCCGCACCTATGAATTGCAGATCTTTCCTTTTTCTTTTCAAGAATTTTGCAAATATTTCGAATTGAGTGACCCCGCAAGCGCCCTCACTCGCTACCTTAGAGAAGGAGGCATGGCCGGCTCCTATCCCTATCCTACGGAGAAGGCCAAATTCGATTACATCGCATCCGTGTTCGACACTTTGATCGTGCGCGATATCCAACAACGCTACGGTGTGCGCAATATAGGGGCGATGGAGCGGCTGTGCGATTTTTTGTTGGACAACATTTCCAATTTGACTTCCGGCCGCAGTCTGTCAGCTGTTTTGTCCGGCGGCTGCACCGAAAGCTCTTGCCGCACCGTCAGCACCTATTTGAAATATCTTTGCAACAGTTTTGCCTTTTACAAAGTGAGAAGATACGATGTTCGGGGCAGGCGGTATCTGCTTTACGACGATAAGTATTATCTCAGCGATCATTCTTTCAAATATGCAAAACTGGGAACGAAGAACGCCGACTACGGCAGGCTGTTGGAAAACTGCGTGGCCGTCGAGCTGCTGCGCCGAGGCTACCAATTGTATGCCGGCGTGCTGTACAAAAAAGAGATAGACTTCGTGGCTATCAAGGCAGACGAAAAGATCTACATACAGGTGGCCTACAGCATGGAAGAACCGGGAACGCTCAAACGGGAGACAGAGCCGCTCTTGAAGATCAACGACGCTTATCCCAAATTCATCATTTGCCGCACTGGGCAGCCCGCTTATCAATACGAGGGCGTGAAGATCGTGGATGCGGCAGAGTGGCTGTTGGGCTGAAGAAGCTTTTGCCTTTCTCACCTCTTCGAAAAATTTTCTCTCTTCACCGAAGCGCTCGGCAAAAAAATTTCCAAAGGGCGGCCAACGGCCCCGGTCTTTGCAAATAAGCGTTGACAAAGGCAAAGAGACTTGTTACAATGTTGGCATATAACTTCATAAGCCCCTGAAAGACGAAGAAGGGAAGAAGAAACGGAAGTTTCGGCCGCAGAGAGCCGCCGGCCGGTGTAAGGCGGCGCCGAAGACCGTAGGGATACTGGTCCCGGAGTCGCCTGCCCGAAGGGCTCGCTCACAAAGATGAGAGCGCCTGTAGGGGAGGACGCAAAGCAGCGTTACTTGCTAAGGCCTTGTTTGAGGCTGATGAGAGCGGCGGCGGTGTGAGCCGAGCGCCGAAGTAGGGTGGTACCGCGGATAATTTCGCCCCTAGCGCAAACTGTGCCGGGGGCGTTTTCAATTACAGGCAGGAGGAAAAAGATCTTGATGAAACACATGCATGCGGAAAAGAAATATCTCCCCTTCGATTATGTGAAGCTGCCGGATAGGCAGTGGCCGGAAAAACGCATCACCAAAGCGCCGGTGTGGTGCTCTGTGGACCTGAGGGACGGCAATCAAGCCTTGGTGGCTCCCATGGGCATCCCCGCCAAGGTGCGCTTCTTCCATACGCTGGTGGATTGCGGCTTCAAAGAGATAGAGGTGGGCTTTCCCTCCGCTTCGGAAACAGAATATGCCACGCTGCGCACCCTCATCGAAGGAGGCCACATCCCCGACGACGTGTGGGTGCAGGTGCTGATGCAGGCGCGTGAAGAATTGATCCGCAAAACTTTCGAAGCTGTGCGGGGAGCCAAGAACATCATCATCCACTTTTACAATTCTACGTCCACTTTGCAGAGAAAGATCGTCTTTCAAAAAGACATGGACGGCATCATCGACATCGCCGTGCAGGGGGCTCGCCTCATCAAACAATTGTCGGAGGAAGAAAGAGCACGCAGCGGCATGAACATCCGCTACGAATATTCGCCCGAAAGTTTCACCGGCACCGAGATCGATTTCTCGCTGCGCATCTGCGAGGCGGTGCTGGACGAACTGGGGGCCACGAAAGAAGAGCCGGTGATCATCAACCTGCCCAGCACGGTAGAGCTGTGCACCGCCAACACTTATGCGGACCAGATCGAATATTTCTGCCGCCATATGAAGGAGAGAGAGCGGGCCATCATCAGCCTCCATCCTCACAACGACAGAGGCACCGGCGTGGCCTGCGCCGAGCTGGGCCTGATGGCCGGAGCCGAAAGAGTGGAGGGCACCCTCTTCGGCAACGGGGAGCGCACCGGCAATCTGGACATCGTCACCGTGGCCTTGAACATGTTCACCCAGGGCGTCGATCCTCAATTGGACTTCAGCAATATTTTGGAGCTGAAAGAGATCTACGAAGACTGCACCGGCATGCTGGTGCCGGAGCGGCAGCCTTATGCGGGGAAATTGGCCTTTACCGCCTTCAGCGGTTCTCATCAAGACGCCATCCGCAAAGGCTACGAATATATGAAAGATCATCACACGGCCTATTGGGAGGTGCCCTATCTGCCCATCAACCCGGCAGACCTGCACCGCGACTACGAGCCGGTGATCCGCATCAACAGCCAGTCGGGGAAGGGCGGCGCCGCCTTCGTGCTGCAGCAGAGCGCCGGCTACAAACTGCCTAAAGAGATGCATCCCGAGTTCGGCAGCATCGTGAAGGCAGAGGCCGACAAGTTCGGCGACGAGCTGACCAGCCTGCAGGTGGTGGAGCTCTTCGACAAAGAATATTTGAAATACAAGGGACGCTTCGCTTTGGTGCGCCATCTTTTCAGCGAATTCGAAGGCGAAGACGGCCACATGTGCACCCGCTTTGAGGGCATAGTGGCCAAAGACGGCGTCGAGCACAAAGTGACGGGAGTGGGCAACGGCCCCATCGCCGCTTTCTGCCAGGCCATGAACACTTTGGGTTGCGAAGGCTACGGCTTCATCGATTATCACGAGCACGCAGTATCTCGGGGCGGCTCCAACGCCGTGGGCATCTGCTATATAGAGATCAGCAAGCCGGACGGCGCCCACTGCTTCGGGGTGGGGATGCATCCCAACATCAACGTGGCTGCCTGCCTGGGCATCATCTGCGCCGTGAACAGAGCAGAGGACAGCCTGAAAAAGTGAAGCTCGGCACGAAAAGTGCGCAAGTTGAAAAGTAAAACTCGGCTCTAAAAAAGTGCGGGCAAAAAAGAAAAGCTCAATGCGTTAAGTGAGCGAGCAAAAAGTAAAGAGCGAAGGAAAAAAGCCGGCGGGCACGCAAGTGCAAGCCGGCTTTTGCCGTGGGAAGAAATTTGAAAGGGTCCCTCAAGAGAGCAGTCTTTTTTTGTCACGAAGATCATATATTATTCGTGACATGTTGACAAGAGCTCTGCAGTTTTCGACCGACGACTGGCCCTGATGTGCGGCGAAGAAAAAGCGGCGAGAGTTCTCGAGAGAGAACTCTCGATGAAAAAAAGTTCGGCTCGGCGTAAAGAGATCTCGTGCCGGGAACGAAGAAAAATTTTGCGGGAGCTCCCGCAAGAGAGAGCCCGGCCGAAAATGCTCATGTACGGTAAGGAAGCAAGCAACCGAAAACAAGAGATAGACCGCCAGCACTACACTATTCCGAACC
>CANQBR010000023.1 GCA_947589605.1 uncultured Phascolarctobacterium sp.
TACAAACTCCCGAGGCGGCCGGTCCCCACCAAAGTATCCGTGTTTCCTTTGCGTATCGCCCGGCAGCGCGCGGAGTTCATAAACTTTTCTTTTGGGCCCGGGCGCTCGCCTCAGCGCCCAAGCCCTCGATGGTGCTGCAAGTGGCTTGCGAGAAAAAGCACGGGAGAAGAAATCCTTGAAACTACTCCCGAACTTTCCCACCATCCGCATCATCGCCTTTATTGTAGCATAGAAGTCCCCCCCGACAAGACTTTTTAAGCTTTATTCGAAAATTTTTTGTGAACTCTTTGGTTTTTTGCGCAAAAAAATAAGAGGCGCTTTCGCGCCCCTCATCTTTTTGCGCTCGCCTCTCGTTTTTGTGTACCTCGCTTTTACGATCGACTTCTTCTTTTCGAGATCGACTTTCCCTTTTTAAGATGCCCTTTTCTTTTTTACATAGAAAGATGAGCGTCCGTCGCTCTTTCTTTCCCGTTTATTATTTTCGTCATGCCCTTTTATGATCTGCGATTTTTCTGTGCGCTTTACGGCGGCTGTCTGCTCTTTTAGGCAAAAAAACAGGGACGCTCATGCGTCCCCTTGCGGTGTTTTCTTCGTTTGCCGATCGAAACAGTCTTATCTTCTTCTGGTCCAAATATTCACCAAGCGGCGCAGGGCCTTGCCCCGGTGGCTCACCCGGTTCTTCTCTTCCGGAGTGGCCTCTGCCATGCCCTTGTGCAATTCGTTGCACCAAAAGAGCGGGTCGTAACCGAAGCCGCCGTTGCCCAAAGGCTCGTGCATCAGCATCCCCAAGCAAGTGCCGTCCACTTCGTTCAGCACTCTTCCTTCCGGCGTGGCCACGCACAAAGCGCAGCGGAAGCGGCAACTCCTCTTCACTTGAAACTTCATGTTCTGCAGCAGCAGCCGATTGTTTTCTTCCGCCGTGGCCTGCTCTCCCGCATAGCGGGCGCTGCGCACCCCCGGGGCCCCGTCCAACGCCTGCACCTCCAGCCCCGAATCGTCCGCCAGGCAAGGCATACCCGTCTGTTTGGCGTAATACACCGCTTTGATGCGGGCGTTGGCCGCAAAACTGCGGCCGTTTTCTTCCGGCTCCTCGATTGGCGGAAAGTCGGCCAAAGACTTTATCTCTATGGGCAGAGGGGCCAGCAATTCTTTGAATTCTTCCAGCTTCCCCGGGTTGTGGGTGGCGATCACCAATTCTTTCAGCATCATCTTACCTCGTTTCAAAAGAGGCGCCGCCCCGCCCCTCGTGTTCAACGTCGGCAGGGCCTCGCCTTTTGCTTTCTTCTTTCATGGGGCCTATTCTTCTTTCATTATAACATGAAGAAAAGCAGCCGGCCGCAAATTTTTACGAAGGAGCTTTTCACAGCGCTTCCACCGTGCCTGCGGCTATATCCTGCACCAGCACATATTGCACTTTGCCCCGCAGTTTTTCCCGCCGGGCCTCGTCGTAAGCGGCAGCGCGGCAGCGGGCGCAGCAATTTCTCGTGATGCACACGATGAAGGCGCTCTGATCTCCGAAGCGGGTGCCTGTGGCGGCGGTGAGGATAGTGAAATAACCGCGGCAGCCGTCGCTGTTAGAGCGGCAGTAATGAACCGCTTCCTGCTGTTCTTCTCTTATCCCCTCTTCATCGTAATAAATGTGTTTGCGCCGGGCCCACACTTTATCGCTGCCCAAACGGGCCATTTGCCGGGCGCTTTCTTCTTTACGGTGAAAATAAAGTTCTCCCGCCTGAGAGATCAACTGCCGCACCCTTTGGTCGCAGCGTTCGTCCTCTCGGCCCAAGCCGCTGAGGTCCGGCTCTACCACCTTGCTGTAGTCCAGCCCGGCCATGGCCAAAATGATGCCGGTGTTCACATAGGGCAGGGCGCTCTCGATGGAGTATCCTCCCTCCAGCACCGCGATATCCGCTTTCAATTTGTCTGCCAAACGGGCGTAGCCCTGGGCCGTCACCTGCATGGAAGCCAAAGGATCGCTGAAGTGATTGTCCTGCCCGGCAGAGTTGATGACAAGCTCCGGCTGAAAATCTTCCAAAATGGGGGCGATCAGATCATCGTAAAGAGTGTGGAGGCCTCTGTCGCCGGTGCGGGGCTGCAAGGGCAGGTTCACCGTAGTGCCCCAGGCCAAGGGACTGCCCGCCTCGTCCAAAAAGCCGCTGCCGGGATAAAGAGTGCGCCCGTCTTGATGGAACGAGATGTAGAGAGTGTCCGGATCATGATAAAAAATATCCTGAGAACCGTCGCCGTGGTGCACGTCGGTGTCCACCACCGCGATCTTCTTCACATTATATTTCGTGCGGAGATATTCTACCATGACGGCTTCGATGTTCACGGTGCAAAAGCCGCGGATGCCGTGCACCACCCGCATGGCATGATGGCCCGGGGGCCTCACCAAAGCGAAAGCCCGCTTGACCTCTTTTTTCATCACCGCATCTGCCGCCACAAGACAGCCCCCGGCGCTCACATAGTGAGCCCTGGTCACCAACTTATCTACAGAGGGCACCCCCACGTGGGCCCGCTGCAGATCTTCGATCGCCGCCAAACGAGGCCGATATTCTCTGATCTGGGGCAGGTCGAAGAGGCCCTCCTCTTCCAATTGATCGCGAGTATAAAGGAGCCGCTCCTGCCGCTCGGGATGAGCGGGGCTTATCATCCAGTCGAAGGCCGGGAAGAACACCAGGCCCAAAGTTTTTTTCTCGTCAGTCACAGTGCCACCTCCCCGCTGAAACCGGCCACTTTTTGCAAAATGCCCGGCTTCAATTGCATGCGCAGGTCAAAGATGTCTCCCGTATCGTAATAGCCGTGGATGGTGCGAAAATGCTCGGCGCTGATGACCTCTGTCTCTTGTTCGGCCAGCTGCCAAGCTTCCACCTGTTTACGCAGCCAGCGGTCTAAGAGCTCTTCGGCCGCTTTTCTGTTGAAAGGCCGAGGCAAAGGCTGCCGCTGCCCGCTTTCGGGGATGATGTAGTGCCCTTCGGTAGTGTCGGCCCGCAACCCTGCCGAAAGAGTGGGCCGGGCCAGAGCCGCCCCGATGGCGTTGGCCACCATCGCCCCCTGCGGTATGCTCACCGGCAAATTCATGGCCTCCCCCAATGCTTTGATGAGGCCCAACGAGCCGCCGCCCACACCAATCAATTGCCTAGGCCTGAACTCGGTGCCTTTTATGATGTCGTCTACCGTGTAGACCGGCTGCCGCGCCCATTCTGCCAACATCTCGTCGATGACGCCTCTCAGTTTGGCCACCGCCGTCGCCACGATCTTCTTCGCTTCTTCTTTTACGTCCAGCCCCGGGCAGAGAGCGGCCAAAGCCCGATGAGAGCGTGCCTCGTCACCGAAGCTGATGTAGCCGGCAGCGATGAGAGCATCGCCGAGAGTGGCCGCCTCTCCTCCCACCGCCGCTGCCGGGCCCACTCGCTGAGGCCCCACGAAATAAAAACGCTCGCCGTTCACCAGACTGACGCTCAATTTGCTGTCGCCCCCCAGAGGTATGCTGCGCATGTGAAAAGAACGGACCGCCGTGTTATAGCCGTTGATGACCGCTCCCCTGCGGGCCGCCAAGGGCCGCCCGCCCTGCCAAAAAGCGATGTCTGTGGTGGTGCCGCCCACGTCTAAAGAGATGCCCGGCCTCTCTTCGTCCACGGCTCCCAAAGCTTCGATGCCCAGCACCGAAGCTGCCGGCCCGGTGAAGACAGCTTCCACCGGCTGTTCTAAGGCGGCGGCGAGAGGCAAAGTGCCCCCGTCTGCTTTCAAAATATGAATCGGCGCTTTGAGCTGCCGTTCGGCCAAAGCCTTTTCGACGCGGGAACAAAAAGTGCGGAAGAGATCGCACACTTGGGCAGAAAAGTAGGCGCTGTTGGTGCGGCGGATAAAGTTCAATTCACCGCTGGCCTCGCTGCCCAAAAAAACTTTGCGCCGCCCCGCCTGCAGCAGAGCTTGGGCCATCTGCCGCTCAAAGAGCGGCTGCCTCACCCCGAACTTGCAGCTGACGGCGGCGTTGGCACCGGGGGCGATAGAATTTGCCCGAGCCAGAGGCGCCAAGTCTACCGGCGCAGTGATCTTGCCTCTGTGATCCACGCAGCCTTTCAACTGCAAAGGAGCCACGGGAAATTTCCCTGCCGTATTCATCCCCGGGCCGCAGCACACCGCCAAAAAAGCCGGCGGCAATTTCCCTTCCGCCAAAGCGTTGGTGACGATGGTGCTGGAGATGACCGCTCTTTCCAAATTTTTCAGCTGCCCGGCGAGGCCCGTTGCCTTGTCCAAAGCGTTCAAGATCCCTTCCAACACATCGGCATGAGTGGTGGGGGCTTTGGCCTGAGCCAGCACCTGTCCCTTTTCTATGATGACGGCATCGGTGAAAGTACCGCCTACGTCCAACCCTAAAAGCATCCTCTTCCCTCCTTCGCTGTGAGAGCGAGATCTTTTCTTCGTCTATATTCCATGAAGGCGCGGTCATTTCCTGCCGCAGGAAAAGACGAGAAGAAGAGAGCGGGCGAAGGAGCCCGCCCATCGATAAAGAAAAGAGAAGTCTTTCGTTCTTTTGGCTTATATTTTAAAGGAAAAGCAGCCTCAGTCGGCGAAACACTGCAAGGTGAGTCGGGCGATCGACGGAAAAAGCCCTTGGGCTCTGTCGGCAAGGACCGCGACCATCGCCCTGCGGGAGGAACATTTTGCCGAGGGTACGCCGTGCGAGACAGCCGATATTTTTATTTTTACAGAGACGAACTGACCCGACCCGAAGATCCAAAGCAGTACGGAGCCGCTCAGTGATGAAGACCAAATAAGAAAGCCGTGAGCGTATGAAGAAGATCCTTTGCTTATCAATGACCGCCTTTTGGAGTATCTTTATGACCGCTTGCGGCCCGAACGCTCTTTCCGGCGGTGAAGGAAAAACTGCCGGCAGCGCCATATCGTCTCAAACTGTGGGCAAAAGCGAAATGGCGAGCCTAAAAGAAACAGGGCAAAAGCCCGAAAAGGGGGAACAAAAGATGGCTGTCGGTGAGACGAACAAAAAGTACGACAATATTTTCCCGCAGCACGAGCCTTACGGCACAGGCATCGGGGCCATGCCGGGGCGCGTCGTATGGATTCACGATCCCGCTGCGGTGAAGTGGGACGGTAATGCTTACTGGTGGGCTCCCGACAATTTCGACGAAGCCGCTGTTTTGGCCATGGTGAATGGCGGCATAGCTTCTCTCGGCGGCAAACCTTCGACAGCAGAAGGCTGGACGGCTTTGTTTAAAGCGCATAACGGCGGCGACGGCTACAAAGCCGGGCAGAATATCGCCGTCAAAGTAAATATCAACGGCTCCGGCGTCTTCGGCGACGATACCTCCGGCAAAACGAAAATGAGTTACGTCAATCCTGTGTTGCTCAAGTCGCTGCTTCTGTCTTTAACGGAAGAAGCGGGGGTCGAGCCTGCGGATATAACGGTTTATGATGTTGCTCGGCTCTTTCCCGCTTATATGGTGAAAATGTGTACGGAAGGAAATCTGAAAGGCGTGCGCTTCGTAGGAAGAAATAACGGCGTGAGGGACAAAAATGCTCCTATCCGTTGGTCGCATAAATTCAGCGGCGCCGTGAGCTACCTCCCTACCTGTGTGACCGAAGCGCGATATATCATAAACCTAGCCAACCTGAAAGGCCACAGCTACGGCATCACCCTCTGCGGAAAAAATCATTTCGGTTCTTTTCTCAACAGCAATGCCATGTTCCCGCCCCAAGAGGCAGGCCTGCATCGATGGCTGAGCGGAGGCAGGATGGGGCTCTACAGCCCGCTTGTCGACCTGATGGCTGACCGCCGACTTGGCAAAAAGACGGTGCTGTATATGTTAGATGCTCTTATCTGCGCCGCGGGCGAAGGTTCTTACGTCACCGGCGACAATACTTTATGGCAGCAAGCTCCCTTCAACGGCTATTATCCCTCCAGCGTTTTCCTGTCTCAGGACCCGCTGGCCATCGATTCGGTGGGGGCCGATCTTCTTATCAACGAGCCGACTGTCACCGTCCGCAACAGCGCCCTCAAAAATAACCCCAACGTAGAAAATTATCTGCATGAGGCCGCTCTGGTGATCGCCCCGCCTTCCGGCACTGTCTACCTGGACGGGAACGGCCAAAAAGCGCAAAACCTAGGCGTCCACGAGCATTGGAACAATTCCGCAGACAAGCAATACAGCCGCAATTTGGGAAAAAGCGAAGGCATAGAGCTCATCTATATCGGAAAATAGACAGACCGCCCTTTATCTCTGTCCGCCCCTCTCTTTTGCCCGACCCCTGTCGGCGCGAGGCTGAGAGGGGTCCTTTTATCAAAAGATGCAGGCACTGAAAAAGAAAAAGCAGCCGGTCTTTTCTGTCCGACTGCCCGTCATTTTGCCCGCTTTTCCGTTTTCAAGTTCGGCACCCGCACCGTTGCTTTTTCAAAAAGCTCCTTCCTCATCTTAAAAAACAGTTGCTTTGGATGACTCTGCCGGGGAAGTGCCGACATGCCCCTCTCTACCTGCTTTCAACTGATATCATCTCAGTTTCTGCTTTCGCACAAATTTAAAAGGACCCTGCGCTTTTTGAGCACAGAGCCCTTGTTTTTGTTGCCGTGATTTTTTACAGAGCTTGAGGAGCCGCAGCTGCCTCCAAAGGATAAACGCTGATCTGCCTCTTATCCCGGCCCTTTCTCTCGAACTTCACCCGGCCCTGCACGGTGGCAAAAATGGTGTAGTCTTTGCCCATGCCTACGTTGTTGCCCGGATGGAAGCGGGTCCCCCGCTGCCTAACGATGATGCTGCCCGCAGTCACCAGCTGCCCTTCCTGTGCTTTGGTGCCCAAACGCTGCGCATTGGAGTCGCGGCCGTTGTGGGAGCTGCCGGTACCTTTTTTATGGGCATGCAATTGCATGATCAACTTAAACATTCTTTCACCTCCTATGTCCTCTGTCTTTGATACGGACATATTGCGGATATTGCTCCGCCACCTCTTTCAAAGCGTAGACCATGGTGGCGAGGATAGCTTCGCTCAATTCGTCCGCCTCTTCTTTTAAAGCAACGGCCAAGAGCCCTTCCTCTAGGTCTACCTTGTAGTTCACGCTGCGGCAAAGCTGTCGTTCCAAACCGATGAGAGCGGCCTGGCTCAGCACGCTGACCGAATTACACACCAGATCATAGCCGCCCTTGACGGGAGCTTGTGCATGGCCCAGCACTTTATAGGCGGTAATATAGCCCTTGCCGTTACGCTCGATGCCGATCTCGATCATGATCGTCTCAGCCCTCGATCTTGGTGATCTTCACTTCCGTGTAAGGCTGGCGATGGCCCTGACGGCGGCGGTAGTTGGATTTGGCCTTATACTTGAAGACCAAGATCTTGGCTGCCTTGCCCTGTTCCACCACTTCGGCGCTGACCTTGGCGCCCTCTACCAGGGGCCGACCGATCTGCACTTCATCGTCTTTCACCAGGCTCAGCACCTGATCGAAGACCACTTCCTTGCCCGGCTCGGCATCCAGCTTCTCCACCTGGAGCACGTCGCCCTCGGCTACTTTATACTGTTTGCCGCCGGTCGCGATGATAGCGTACATCCTTTTTTGCACCTCCCTTATCCTAGACTCGCCGCATACGGCGCGCTCTTCGCATCTTAAAGCCTCTGCGTGCGGTTGCGCAGGGCGCAAAAACCCGTGCTTGATAATTCTATACCTTTTGCCGCCGCTTTGTCAAGTTTTTTCGCCGACCAGTCTTCGACGGCCGATGTTTTGATCTCACGCTCCGCTCTTCACGCTCTTGCCTGCTATCGGCGGCCCCTGCCTTGCGTCCGAACAGGTCTTAAGTTTTTCTCTCCGTTTTTATTTTTCGTCTGCCTTTTCGCTTTGCGTCGAAAAAATTCGCGGCCCTCGCAAATTTTTGCAAAGGCCGCCGTGTTTCTTCGGGCTTTTTGATTTTTCTCGCCGTAACGAGACGCTCGAGTTTTAAAATTTCTCAGACTTTTTTGCCGAGCTCTTTTTCTTCGAAGGGGCACAGCTGCAAAAGAGGGCAGCTGCCGCACAAGGGTTTTCTGGCCTTGCACACTTTGCGCCCGTGCCAAATGAGCCAGTGATGAGCGTCGCTCCATTTTTCTTCGGGGATGAGCTTCTGCAGCTCTTTCTCCGTGGCCAAAGGGTCTTTGCCTTTGGCCAAGCCCAAACGGTGGGACACTCTGAAAACATGGGTGTCCACGGCGATGGCCGGCACTTTGTAGACCACGCTGGCCACCACGTTGGCCGTCTTGTGGCCCACACCGCTCAAACTTTCCAGTTCTTCCACCGTCGCCGGCACTTTTCCCGCAAAATTTTTTAATAATTGCTCGCTCAATTCTATCAGATGTTTTGCTTTTGACCGATAGAGCCCGCAATCTTTGATCAATTCTTCCAGTTCTTCTCTTTTTAAAGAAGCCAAAGCTTCGGGAGAGGCGTAGCGGGGAAAAAGGCGGGCCGTCACCACGTTCACTCTTTCGTCGGTGCACTGAGCGGAGAGCACCACCGCCACCAGCAGTTCGAAGGGCGACGAAAAGTTAAGAGCCGTCTTGCTGTCTTTATAAACTTCTTCCAATATCGCGATGATCTTGTCGTTTTCCATCAGTTGGTAAGGCTCCTCACCGGGGCGGGGATGCGCCCGCCTCGCCCGATAAAACGGGAAGGATCGAAAGTATTGACGGCGATGATGGGAGCGTGGCCCAAAAGGCCGCCGAATTCCACCTGCTCTCCCACGCCCTTGCCCGGCACCGGGATGAGGCGCACGGCGGTGGTCTTGTTGTTGATCATGCCGATGGCCGCTTCGTCGGCGATGATGGCAGAAAGAGTGGCGGCCGTCGTGGACCCGGGCACCGCTATCATGTCCAGCCCCACGGAGCAGACGCAGGTCATGGCCTCCAACTTTTCCAAAGTGAGGCAGCCTCTCTCCACCGCTCTTATCATGCCCGCATCTTCGCTGACGGGGATGAAGGCGCCGGAGAGCCCGCCCACATAACTGGACGCCATCAGGCCGCCCTTCTTCACCGCATCGTTCAAAAGAGCCAAAGCTGCGGTGGTGCCTGGGCAGCCGGTGCACTCCAAGCCCATTTCTTCCAAAATGTGCGCCACCGAATCGCCGATGGCCGGGGTGGGCGCCAAAGAAAGATCGATGATGCCGAATTGAGTCTCCAATCTTTTGGCCGCTTCCTGCGCAACCAACTGGCCCACTCTCGTGATCTTGAAAGCTGTCCTCTTGATGGTCTCCGCCACCTGCCCGATGTCGCCGTCTTTAACTTCTTCCAGCGCTTTTTTCACCACGCCGGGGCCGCTGACCCCCACGTTGATCACCGTCTCGGGCTCGGTCACGCCGTGATAGGCTCCCGCCATAAAGGGATTATCGGGGACAGAATTGCAGAAGATCACCAATTTGGCGCAGCCGATGGCGTCTTCGGCAGCCGTAGCCTGAGCTGTGGCCAAAACGATCTTCCCCATCTCCGTCACGGCGTCCATGTTGATGCCGCACTTGGTAGAGCCCACGCTGACAGATGAACAAACGATATCGGTAGCGGAAAGAGCCGAAGGTATGGAGGCGATGAGCCGCCGGTCTCCCTTCGTGTAGCCTTTGTCCACCAAAGCGGAGAAGCCGCCGATGAAGTTCACCCCTACGGCCTTGCCCGCTTTGTCCAAAGCAGCGGCCAAAGGAGTGTAGTCGCTCTCGTCGCAGCTCTCCCCCACCAAAGAGATGGGCGTCACAGATATGCGCTTATTGATGATGGGCACCCCCAGCTCTGCCTCTAAGTCTTCGCCGGTCTTCACCAAATTTTGCGCCTTGCGGCAGATCTTGTCGTAAATTTTGGCAGAAGTCTTCTTGATATCGGCATGACTGCAGTCTCTGAGGCTGATGCCCATGGTGATGGTGCGCACGTCTAATTTGTTTTCGGTGATCATCCGGGTGGTCTCGAGGATGTCTTGGGTATTGAATAACATACCTGCCTCCCCCTAGATGCGATGCATGGCCTTGAAGATGTCGGCGCTCTGCAGGCGGATCTCTACGCCTATCTCTTCGCCTAATTGGGCGAAGATCTCTTTCGCTTCTTTGATACTGATGGTGGCCTCGTCGGTCTCGGCGATCAGCACCATGTTGAAGAAACCCTGCATGATGTTCTGATTGATGTTGATGATGTTCATGTTATACTCCGCCAGTTTGCAGCTGACTTTGGCGATGATGCCCACCTTGTCTTTGCCGATGATGGTCAATACTACCTGTTGCATCTATTTTTCTCCTTTCTCTCGGCGAGAGTCGCCCTCGCCTGCGGTGGCGAGCTGCCGCAGCAGATAAATGTCTCCTTCTTCGCGAAGAACCGTGAAGTGTTCTTCGTGATGACTGCCTTTTCGATAACGGCGCAGTTCTAAGCCCCGCACCATGATGTATTTGTCTTTGCCGTCTCCCAAAGCATCCCTAAGATCGCCGGTCTTGGGCCGCAGCTCTATGCCGTTGGCCCCCGAATAATATTTGAAGCCCGGCCGCAGGAATTTATCCACGTGGATAGGCAGATCTTTTTCACAATTGTCCCGATAATAGGCGGCCATGGTCTCCATACTGAAGCGAGGCGCCAACTGAGGCAGGGCGAAGCCGAAGACGATCACCATGGTGCAAAGAGCCGTGAGCCCATGAAGAGCCGCCGCCAGTTGAATATCTCGATAAGCCCACAGTGTGTAGATCACGGCTGCGGCGAGGATGAGAGTGAGCACGCCTAAAACAGTCGTCGCAAAAAATACTTCCGGCAGAAATCGACCGCCCGCTATCCAGCCGGCCCCCAAAAGGATGAAGCACAGGCCGCTGCTCAGCATCCAACCGTAAAAAGTCGTATTGTTTTTAAATTTCGCCATCAATTGCGAGATATGCCAGCCCACTACCACCGCCAACGCCGGGAAGAGAGGCAAAATGTAAGACACCAATTTGGTGCGGCACACGGTGAAGAAGATGAAGACGAAGAGCCACCACACATGCATGAAAAGAAGAAGGCGCATCTCGTCGATACGGCTGTCGCTGATAGAAGCTTTGACCGCCTGAGGCAGCAGTCCTATCCAAGGGAAGAAGCCCAAAAAGAGCACCGGCAGATAATACCAAAAGACCACGCGGTCCGCATGCTCGGCGGTGGTGAAGCGGGTGATGTTGTGAAAGCCCAAAAAAGTTTCCACGAAGACGGAGCCGTGGACCGTGTACATGGCATAATACCAAGGCGCCGCCAGCAATAAATACAAGAGCAGGCCCCGCAGGGGGTGCATATTCAAAATTTCTCGCAATTTTCCCAAAAAGAGCAGATAAAGAAAGATGATGGCGCCGGGAAAGACGATGGCGATGGGGCCCTTCACCAAAGTCCCCAAAGCCATCAGCACATACATCAGCCAATATTTGCGGTGCAAAAAAGCCAAAAGGGAAGACGTGAGAAAAAAGAGCAGCGTGGTGTCCGTCACCGCCGCTTTGCTCAAATAGAAAAATTCCACGCTGGTGGCCAGCACGATGGCAGACCAAAAGCCGGCCCGCTCGTTGAAGAGGCGGGTGACGCAAATATAAAGGATGAGCACCGTCAAAGAACCCATGAGGGCGGCAGGCAGACGGGCCGCCGTTTCGCTAAAGCCCAACAAGGCCTGCATGCCGGCTACCAGCCAATAATAAAAGGGCGGCTTGTCGAACCAAAAAGCGTCGTAGATGCGGGGCGAAAGAAAATCGCCGTAGAGCAGCATCTCTCTGGCAGTCTCGGCATAAACAGGCTCGTCCGGATCCAGCAGCGGCACCGAACCGAGACCGAAGCAGGTCATGAAAAGGGCCACCGCCGCTATGATCAATAAACTTTTCTTATCTATCTGCTTCACTTAGACAGTTCCTTCCCTTCCGCCGCGAACCAGCGGTAAGTTTTTGCCAGACCTGCCCGCAAAGAGGTGGCAGGCGTGCGGCCCAGCAAGCGGCGGCAGCGATCGTTGGCCAAAATGCTGCGGTAGATGTCTCCAGCTCTTGCCGGCGCAAAATTCGGTTTCAACTTTTTTTCGGCAACTTCGGAAAATGCGTCTATAAGTTCCAAAAGGCTCGTCTCGCGGGCCGTGCTCACATTGATGATGTTGAAGCCGTCTAAACAAAGTGCGTCGAGCACCGCCTCTGCCACATCGCCCACATAAACATAATCGCGGGTCTGAGTGCCGTCGCCGAAGATGGTGAGTGGCTGCTCCTTCGCCAAAGCCTTGGCGAAAACGCTGATGACTCCGCCTTCTCCTCCCGCTCCCTGCCTCGGCCCGTAAACATTGGCAAAGCGTAAGCACGTATTCTTGAAGCCGTAAAGTTTTGAATATAGCCTGAGGTAGCCTTCGCCGGTAGATTTGGTGAGGCCGTAAGGAGAAAGGGGCCGAGGCTCTTCTGTCTCCGCCAGAGGCAGAGCGGTGTTGTCGCCGTACACCGCAGCGGAAGAAGAAAAGACCACTCGGCCTATACGATGCTTGCGGCAGGCTTCCAATACATTCAAAAGGCCCACTAAATTTATTTGACAATCTTTTTGAGGATGAGCCAAAGAATAGGGCACCATGGTCTGAGCGGCCAGATGGATGCAAGCGTCGAAGCCCTCAGTGCACACTTTATCGAGAGCACGAGCATCCAGCACATCGCCCAAGACGAAGGTCAGCCCCTCTGCTTGCGGTAAAAATTCCCGCCGGCCGCTGGAAAGATCATCGTAGACTGTCACTCGATGACCGCGGGCCAGAGCGGCCTCCGCCACGTGGGAGCCGATGAAGCCCGCTCCTCCGGTGATCAATATCTTCACTGTTCAGCCTCCTTGGCAGCAGCTATATTCAAAACATTGGCGCCGAAAGCGCGGATAGACACCACCGCTCCCAGCAGGAAGGGCAGATACTCGGCGGTAAAGCGCCACAGCACCGCCATGATGCCTTCGGTGCCCGCCGGCAATAAATTGGTGAAAAGAACGCAAAAACCCGCCTCGGCGACACCGCTGCCGCCGGGGGTGGGCGAAAAATAGAGGATCAAATTGATCAATATCATCCTCCCCATCACTTGCGGAAGATCGAAAGAAAAATTCAAACCGGTGAAATAGGCCGGCACCGTACCGTAGATGAAGAGGAGAGAGAGGCCCGACTCGACGAAGGCCCGCACCACTTTGAAAGGATGGCGCCCCATCACCACGAAAGCCATCTTGAAGTCGTGATAGAGACGGAAAGATCGACGCCGCACGCTGTGAGAAAAACGGCCGGTCACTTTATAGATGATGCGCTCCGGCCAAGTGGTGCGCATCAAAAAGAAAGTCGCTATAGGCAAAGAGGTGAAGAAAACAGAAAGAAGGACGAGAACAGAGGTAGGCACCCATGTGACGATGTCTCGGTCGGTGAAAAGCACCAAGGGAACCATCAAGATCAGAAAAAAGATGCTCATCACCGTCCGCACCAAGATCACCACGGTGGCTTTGGCCACCGGCACCCCGGCCCGCCGCATGAACATCACCTGAGCAATGGCGCCGCCCGAGGCCCCGGGGGTCACCAAAGCGAGAAAATAGTTGCTCAATACTACGTTCACTACTTCCCGATAACTCAGCTCTTCGTCGGTCACTTGGGCGAGAGTCACCAAACGCAAGCCGTCGAACAGCAGGCCCACCGCCAAACTGGCCAAAGCCAGCAGGATGCAGCCCGGCTGAAAGAGGCTCAGGTACTCCAAGGCCCTGATATCGAAAGTGAAGTAGATGGCCGCCGCGGAGATCAGCAAAATGCAGACCAACAAGATCGCAAGGCGGAACAAAAGTTTTTTACGCATCAAAGTTCTCCGAAAGAGATCGTTTGAATATTTTCTTCTGCCGCAAGTTTTTTATTTTCGGGAGCGAGCCAAGCCGTCAATTCTTCCCGCCAATGATAGTGCCAAGGGAAGACGCTGCCTAAGACCGAGTTGTCCAACCCGGGATGGGTCATTACTTCGGTCGTGCCTTCAGGCAGGGCACGCAAAATGTTAGCCGCCAAATTTTTATCCAACTGACCGCCTGCCAGCATGCCGAAAAAATGCGCCGGACATTTCAGCCCCGCTTCCTGAGCCGCCTCTCTCACTCGTTCGGCCCAAAAGCTCAGCCCCCACTTCCCTATCATCCTGCCTAAGCCCGCCTTACAGCCGCCGATGAAAAAATAGGGTTCAGCCGGCACTCGCAGGGCCTTGATGCCGTATTCTAAGGCCAAACGCAAGACCGAAACTCTCACGCCCGGCAGCACGTGCAGATGTTGGTGACTGTCGATGTGAGTGACCGAAAGACCTGCGGCCAGCACCTTTTCGATCTGAGTCCGCAGTTCGGCCTCCATTTCTTTTTTCTTTATGCTGCCGCTATAAAGACGGCGGGCAAAGGCCGTGTAGTCAAGAGGAAAAACTCCGTCGGCCGTCAGCAGGCTGCTCACTTTTTCTTTGGGCAGCGCCGGCTCTCCTCCTCCCACCAAAGTGAGGTGGATGCCCACCCCTAGTTTCGGATTCATTTTGGCCAGCTCCACTGCCTCTTCAAAGGCGGGAGCCGAGGCCATGAGGCTGGTGCTGGTGATGAGCCCTTCTTTATGCCCTTTGACGATCCCTGCGTTGATGAGAGGGTGAAGGCCGAAGTCATCGGCATTGACGATAAGTTTTTTCTGCATATTTTATCGGTAAGAGCGGAGGACCCGCTGGATGTTGACGAAGTGCTCTTTGGCAAAATCTGAAAGTTTTTCTTTCCCGAAACGGGCGCAGATGGCTTGGGCCGTTTCTTTCACGGCCGGACTGCTGCTGCCCTTGGGCAACTGCTGCCCTGCTCTCTTGCTCAATTCATCCATACTGCGAAGGAAGCAGGCTCTGGCCAAAACAGAAGCCGCCGCCACTGCCGTATCGGCCTCTGCTCTCACCGTTTGTTCGACTTTCACGTTGGGAAATTCCTGCCGCAATTTTTTCACCAAGACTTCGGAAGTCATGAATTGATCGATGATGATGCCTTCGCAATTTTCCGCTGTTTTTAAAACTTCGGCCAAAGCGTTGAAGTGGCCGCTGGCCAAAAGAGTGTTCAGCGTGCCGCCTTCGGCCTTCAATTGTTTATATCTGAGATTGTAATATGCAGGCTTCAGCTCCAGCACCTTATAGGCCAGTGCCTCATCTTTGATGAGCGCTTCCAATTCGAGAGCTTTACGGTCGGAGACTGCTTTGGAATCTTTCACGCCTTTTGAAGCGAGGGCCGAAGCTCTCTCTTTATCGAGGACCACCGCCGCCACTACCAGAGGACCGAAGCTGTCCCCCTTGCCCGATTCATCGCTGCCTGCCCACACAGAAAAACCTGATCCTGTATCTTTCATGAAAACGTCTCCTCAATGAGAAGGTGTGGGAGCAACATCGGGCTCGACGCCGCTCTTTTCTTCTTCTTCGCCCATGGTCTTATAGTGCTTGGCCTTCCATTCTTCGGAAAGCATGTAGAGCAAAGGCACTATAACCAACGTGAGCATGGTGGAAGTGGTGAGGCCGCCTATGAGCACCACGCCCATAGATTGACGCAGTTCCGCTCCTTCGCCTAACCCGAGAGCGATGGGCAGCATGCCCAACAAGGTAGAGAAAGTGGTCATGAAGATGGGGCGCAAGCGCAGGGAGCAGGCCTTCAGCACAGCCTCTCGAATGGAGAGCCCCGCCTCGCGCTGCTGATTGGCGTAATCCACCAGCAGGATGGCGTTCTTGGTAACAAGGCCCAGCAGCATGATGAAGCCGATAAGGCTCATCATATTGGCTGTCTGCCCGCTCACCAAAAGGCCCAAGATGGCGCCGATGACAGCAAAGGGCAAGGACATCATGATGATGAGAGGCTGAGAGAAACTTTCGAACTGAGCCGCCAGGGTCATGTAAACGACCACCACGGCCAAGCCCAAAGCCTTGTAGATCTCTTTGAACGCACGGCCCATAACATCGGCCATGCCTATCATTTTATAATTGTAGCCCGGTTGCATGTTCAACGCCGGGATGTATTCGCTCTCGATCTTGCGTATCAATTCGCCGGGAGAGGTGCCTACGGTGTTGGCGTAGACGACGATCTGTCTCTGTTTATCCTCCCGCTCGATACGAGTGGGGCCGCTGCTCATGGTTATCTCAGCCACATCGCCCAAGCGGACGAAGGTGCCGTCGGCAGCACTGATGCGCAGATTGGCCACATCGTTGATGTTGGTCCGCTGCTCCTTGGGCATCTGCAGGATAACATCGTAGTCTTTGTCGCCCACGGTATAGCTGTTGGTAGTGCTCTTGCCCATGAAGGCGATCTCCACGATCTCGCCCACCTGAGTGGCGTTCAGATTAAGAGCGCTGATCTTAGATTGATCCAGTTTGATGACGATCTCCGGCTGTTCGTCGGAGTCTGAAATATCCACGTCGGAGGCACCGGGGGTCTGGCGCACCATTTCGGCCAATTGCAGAGAATATTGTTTCAAAAGATCGAGATCGCTGCCCCTCAGGCCCACTTGTACCGGTCGGGAATCGCTGCGGCTGCCCGCGCCCTGATTGCTCACTACCGTAACTTTGAGAGCTTCCGTGTTGCCGAACTTCAGGCGCAGCTCGTCCATCACTTCCTGCATGCTCCTCTTTCTGTCGGAGGTGGGCTTCAATCTGATGTCGAGGCTGCCCTGATTGACGGGGTTGCGGCCGTTGCCTATGTTCAAAGCCACGATCTCCGTCTCCGGCAGGCCCATCACATAATCGTTGATGGGCTGAGCAAGATCGACGGTCTTCTGCAGACTGGTGCCCGAGGGCGCCTTAAAGACGATGCGGAACTCGCCCGAATCGTAAGTGGGCTGATATTCGCTGCCCACGAAGGGGAGCAGCAGCAAATTGATCGCCAAAGACAAAACGCTGACAGCGATGATCTTTTTGGGACAGGTGAGGGCCCAGGCCATCAGTTCGTTATAAATTTCCCGCACGGCTTGGAAGCCTGCTTCGAACCGATCCAAAAATTTTTGCAGATATTTGTTGCGACCCTTTTCAGGATCCTCGTCCACTTTGATCCAATAAGCCGCCACCATAGGCGTGAGAGTGAAGGCCGCCATAGTGGAGAAAGCCAAGGCGAAGGCAACGGTGAGGCCGAATTGTTTGAAGAATTGGCCCACGGTCTCGCCCATGTTGCCTATAGGCACAAAGACCGCCATCAAAGTGAGGGAGGTGGCAATGATGGCCAAAGTCAGCTCCTCCGTCGCCACCCGGGCGGCTGCGAAGGGATGCTCCCCCAACTCTATATGGCGGAATACGTTTTCGATCAATACTATAGCATCGTCGATCAAGATGCCCACGGCCAAAGAAAGGGCCATGAGGGACATGTTGTTGAGGCTGAAATTCAGCGCCTTCATCATGAAGAAAGAGGAGATGACGGCGGTGGGTATGCTGAGGCCGCCGATGATGGTGGCCCGGAAATTGCGTAAAAAGAGATAGGTAATTAAAAGCGCAAGAAAACCGCCGAAGATGATGGCGTTCCACACGTCGGCGATATTGTCTCTTATATATTTGGACTGATCGCGAACTTTTTCTACCTTGATATCGGGGGGCAGGTTGCGCTGCTTCAACTGCTCCATCTTAGCGTTGACATTGTCGGTAACGTCCACCGTGTTGGTCTTGGACTGACGGCGCACGAAGGCCAGCACGCAGGGGATCCCGTTGGCGCTGGCATAGGTATCTTCATCTTCCCAATCGTCTAAAACATCTGCTACGTCGCCGATGTAGACGGGCTCGCCGCCGGAAGTGTTTGCCACCACTACTTTCTTCACGTCGTCGACGGTAGTGTATTTGCCCAAAGTGCGGACAGTGATGTCCATGTCCTTGCTCTTGGCCTTGCCGCCCGGCGTGTTGTAGTTATTGGCGTTGATCTTCTCCAGAATAGTCTGGTAGGGCACATTGTACTCCGCCATCTTTTCCGGTTTGACGCTGATGCGGATGATACGCTGACTGGCGCCCACTACGGTGACTTCGCTGACGCCTTCCACCATTTGCAACTCGTCTTTGATGTTGTCCTCGACGATGCGGCGGATCTCGCTGCGGCTGCGGCTGGTAGAAGAAAAGGTATAAGCCACGATGGCCTGAGCATTCAGGTCAACGGTCTGAGTGGTAGGCTCATCGATATCGTCCGGCAGATTTCTGCGGACACTGGTGACCTTCTCCCGCACTTCGGAAGCTTTCACCTGCGGGTCAACGCCGAAATTAAATTCCAGCACTGTCTCGCTGTAGCCTTCCAACACGGTAGAAGTAAGGGTCTTGATGCCCGAAACTTGGCTGACCCTGTTCTCTATGGGTTTGGTGATGAGGGTCTCCATCTCTTGAGGAGAAGCTCCGTCGTAAGTTACCCGTACACTGACCAAAGGCAGGTCCACGTCGGGGTTCAGGTCTACGCCTATTTCGGGATAACAGCGAATGCCGAACACCACCAAGAGCAACACGAACATGGTGGTGAAGACCGGCCGCTTGATGAAAGTTCCTATCATTGCTTCTTACCAGCCTTCTGCAGATCCACCTGACTGCCTTCCCGCAGTTTGTTGTGTCCTTCGGTCACTATCACATCCTCATCGCTGAGGCCGCCGAGTATCTCGGAGTATTGATCGTCGCTGTAGCCCACATCCAAAACTTTTCTGGTGATGACGCCCTTTTCGTCGGCGCAGAACACCGTCTTTTGGTCGCCTCTCATGACGATGGCATGATTGGGTATGGTGAGCACATTTTCTTTAGGCTCGGCTTCCAGCTCCACCCGCACATAAATGCCTGCCCGCAGGCCGTCGCTGTTATCGACGCTCACTTCGGTGGCGAACATATGGCTGGGCTGATCGGCCACCGGCGCGATGCGGGTAATCTGCCCCGTGATGGTCTTGTTGTCATAAGCGGGCATGATGATGCGGGCCTTGTTGCCCACGGCGATGCTGCTGATGTTGCCTTCCGGCACGTGTATGATGGTCTTCAAACGAGAGATGTCGGCCACGGAGAAGATGGGCGTAGCGGCCTTGGCATAATAGCCTTCCTGATAGAAACGTTTGGCGATGATGCCGCTCTCCGGCGCCGTCAGGATCGTGCCCTGCACTTTGGACTCCATGCCCTGCAGCACGCCTTTGGCCGCATCTACCTGAGCCTGAGCATTTTCAAGTGCAAAGACGTAATCATCGAGAGCCAGCTGGCTGATGGCCCCGGCGTCGAAGAGCCGCTGATAACGAGCCAGATCGCGCTGAGCTTTGCCCAGTCCTGCCACAGCTTCGGCATAGGCGCCTTTGGCATTCAGCAGATCGGCGTTGGTATCTGTCTGCTCCAAAACGGCCAGAGTTTGGCCTTTCTCCACCTTGTCGCCTTCGTCCACATAAACTTTTTCCAAGCGGCCGTCCACTTTAGCCGCCACCTGCGCTTGCCACACCGGATCCAAACTGCCGGTGAAATTAAGTTGCGGCACGAGGGTGCGGCGCATCGGTTTATCCAAAACTACCGAGACCGTCGCAGTCTGGGCCATACGGGCGGCCCGCTCCCGATCGGAGATGATATTCAAAATTATGCGCACGGCCACGATGAAGATGATCGCAACGAGGATGCCGACGAGGATGCGAACTTTTTTATTCTTTAAGTTCAAGGACCGCACTTCCTTTCGCAAACGGCTTTTTTCGCCGAAGTCTCTCTGTGCAGGCAGCGGCGAAAATTTTTTGTCTGTTTTCACCGCAGTTGCTCTTATTTAATCATACCGATAGATACTAACATTATACTCTACGCGAACACTTCGCGCAATAGTTAAAAGCCGTAGCCGATAAGGGAGAATGTGAGATCATTTTGTCAAAATAAACGGCAAAGCACCGCAAAATTTTTTCCGTTTGCTTTGCCGCGAACATTTTTCTTTTTTGCTCGAATCGATCCGTCTTTTCTTTTCAATTTGACGAGAGTGCACTCGCTCTTCTGCTTTTTTTCAAAAAGCAAAGGAGCGAAGGGACTGTAGCTCAGGTTTTAGCTCTACCGTCACGGCGTAGTCTCCTTTATACAAAGGATCCATTACATTCCGAACTGTATCCGGTTCAATAAACGCAAAAACGAACCAACTGTCGAAGAATATTGCGAGGTTATGCGGCCTTATCAGGATCTCATATGCGGTAGGGCAATTTTTTAATTTGCTTCGCTCTTGATTATAGAAATAGATATATTTACCAGTCAGTTGCTCAAACATGATTCGATCAGAAATTTTCACCCGGTTCAAACTGCTCAAAGAGCCTCTTCAGCCGGTTCGGTTACTAGTAAACGGCGTTATCGAAGTGCGTATATGGCCTTACCCATCGCACTCTGGTCAAAAGATCGTATTTGCGCATTTTACGCAGGATAAGGTACAATGTTATGCGCAAAATAAAATAGGACACAGTTCCCAAACTCTGGTAGAATGAAATCAGCACAAAACACATTCGAAAGGAGTCTGGAACTATGTCCGAGAAAATTTTACAACTAAACGAGGAAGTAATCAAGGGGAAACTTAAAGAATTAGTACGAGGGAGCGTTGAAGAAACTCTCAACGAACTGCTAGATAAAGAAGCCGAGAGGCTTACCCAGGCAGCCAGATATGAGCGCAATGCCGATCGCCAAGGCTATCGCAGCGGGCATTATGACAGAAATTTGACCACTGCGACCGGTAATGTCAAGCTTCATGTGCCCCGACTAAAAGGGATCCCCTTTGAGACAGCTATCATCGAGCGATATAGACGTCGGGAAAGCAGCGTAGAAGAAGCTCTTGTAGAAATGTATCTGGCAGGAGTGTCGGTTCGCAGAGTCGAGGATATTACGGAAGCTCTTTGGGGAACCAGAGTTTCAGCTGCTACGATCAGCTATCTTAACAAGAAAGCCTATACACATATCGAGACATGGAGGAACAGGCCTTTAGACGGCGGGAGAAGTCTTCCCGGAAGCCAAATATCAAAGATGTATAGTGCATTTCTACCGGAATATAATTTCTGTCACTCCTCGCTCCAAAATAAAACAAATGGTAAAAATGGTCAAAGCCATCCATGCCCAAGAAAGTAAAAAATCAGCCGGAGAGAAAGCAGAGAAGATCGCTAAAGAACTTAGAGAAATGAAACTCAACGCAGCAGCCAAGGAAATAGAAGACGGCATAGAAGAAACACTGACGTATTATGATTTTCCCGGTGAACATTGGAACAAGATCAGGACCAATAATACCATAGAACGTTTGAACAGAGAGATCAGACGGCGCACGAGGGTAGTCGGTTGTTTCCCCGATGGCAATTCTGCACTGATGTTAGTTTGCGCAAGGTTGCGTTATGTTGCGGGTACGCAATGGGGCAATGCGAAGTACATGAACATGAAGCACTTGGATAGCTGTGAGGAAGGTATTGATATAATCAAGTGATATATTCTGCCGGTGAATGGGAATGAAAAATTTGCGCATAAATCTTGACACTAACAGTGCGTATATTACCTTACCCATCGCACTTTGTTCAAGAAATCGTATTTGCTCATTTTACGCAGTTGGGGGGTGGACGACCGCATAGCGGGCGTTACCCGCCAGCTATGCGGGTAAGATTAAATCTCAAGCAAAGAAACACCCGATTTGATATACTGTAAGTGTTCAAGCTAACTGTAAAATCAAAAGGGGTGTTTCTTATGACAAATAGTTTGGCACACAAAGTGGGTGTGCAAGTATCGCATAATCTTTACACCCAGATCAAAGACAAAGTGGGAACAACGCGACGGTAGTGCCTTGAACTTATCTAAGCAACCGAAGCTATATTCCTTCAAAAAATGACCGCACCAACAAATGACAGTATATCGCACTGATCAAATAGCCGAAATTTAATTCATAAAGCGCTTGAGCAGTTTTGGATAGCCATCTGCAAAGACAATGCCGGATTTTTATATCTGCACTATTCTTATCAGATTTTGCATCCACTCATCTAACTATATCCCAGTCTTCAGGTGCTGCCTGAGGATTTTCCATTGGTCCGTACATTCTTTCATACTGCGGCAAGCACCAGGAAGCAAGTTTTTTTGTTTGTTTAAAAAAGAAAACCATCCAATCACGACTGCTTTCATTGATGCTTTCTTTATATAGCGCCCATCCTACATAGTACCAGTTATGGATTGCCGAATACGCCATCCAATGAAGATATTCTTTCTCTGTTGCCGGCCGCCCGAAATAAGCCTCAAGAATATCTTTAATTTTCGGATCATCGACTTCATATTCAAGTCCGGCGATAACACGTCCGAAATCATATCCCGGATCATTATAACCAGCAAACTCATAATCGATAATGTCCAATGTATCTTCGGTCACCAGCACATTATCTATATTGATGTCATTATGGCACATCGTGTGTTTTATGCCATCCTTATCCGCATACTTTTGCAGTTTACGGATCATGCCCCACTCTTTTTCGAAAACCTTGAAAAGGTTACCTTTCACCTTCGCAGCTTCTTTGAAAAGTCGCTCCGTCTGCCAGACTGGATCATAATTATACTGCTCACAGTCTTCCAGATTACGACCCGCATCATGAAAAGCACGTATCTTGCGAGCCACAAGCTTCATCAGTTCAACGTCATAATAATATTTCCCGTGCAAATCGATGCAGTTGTCCCTATATTTCGAGATCTTGGCCCCTTGTTCATCTATATAGATATATGTATCATCGGCATGCGCTTTGGCGGCAAGGCGGTTTGCGATACACTCGTTCTTGCGGTAAATAAAAAACTGTGTGCTGTCTCCGGGATAACGGAAGATATAACGTTTACCGCGGACTACGAACGTAAACAGAATATTGGAAAGCCCCTTTTGGAGAACATTGATATCCACGATTTCATCTTCCTTGCAATTAAGAATCGAGCATATTTTATTATTGATCCACCCAGACACAGTGCTGAGAAATAAGCCTTCGATATTCTGAATCTCCTGAATCGAGTCAAATTCAAACAGAAAATCGGACGGGTACTCTCGTACATACATTTCCAGATCATCTGCATGACGAGAAACAAACTCCTCCCAGAACAGCGAAGAAACACGAAAATCTTCAATCTCCTCTTCCATAAAGGCAAGAAAGCGTCGGCTCATTTCCCGATCCATGTACGCATGCCCGTAAATGCATTCTCCGGATTTTGCGCAACTGTACACATTAAGTATACGTCCGGAAGCATTCTTACGAACGACAAGCTCGTTGTGCGCATCTTTCTTATAAACAGTAGCATGAAAAGAATTATATTCATACCCGGAAAAAGGGTTTTCTTCGAAATAGTTATCGCAATTAAGAATATACGTAGATCCGAGGAACTTCCTTGCGACATAGAGAGAATAGATATTATTTTTCTTTAGATCGGGGTTGATCTCAATGTTTATACCCCACTTATCTACCAGAAAGAAGTACAGTTCTTGTTTATATCCGAGAACAACGGTGATTTGATTTATTCCCGCTTCCCTCAGTTGTCTAATCTGCCTTTCAATCAATGTTTCCCCATTCTTTATGAAAAGACCTTTTGGCATGTTGTAAATAGATTTTGCGGAAATGTCGGCTCCGCCAGCGGCAAGAATTATGGCGTTATTCACTTTGAGTGATTCAATCTCTCTCATACCTAGCGGAGTGACTACGCCATCTTGAATATAATCTTTAGCTTCAAGGTCAGTTACGAGAGCAGCGACTTCCTCTGTAGATTTGAAAGCGTAATAGTGGACATTTTTAAAAACATATTTCGGGATATCTGTGACCGGCCCCTTACTTTTCAGTATTGTGTTGATAATCTCAAATTCTTTGTATGTTATCATTGAGTTCTTCCTATTCCTTACCTCACCGATCCATCCTGGATTTCTCAGACTCCCATTTCTTCTTCAATAGCAGCAGACCCTCGAACTTATCCAGATCTTCTTTCAAGGTTATTTTAAAGTTATACCCGGAAGATTTGGAAAACCACAAGCGTTTTCCGAGCGCGAGATAGAGTGATGTAGTATGGGGCTCGATAGTATCTAAAATTCCTCTTCGTTGCGCTTCCATGTATGCTTCCATAAGTTCTCCGTATTTGAAAGACCAGGGATTACTGAAACCTTTAATCGTTTCCCTTAGGATATTTTGTGTCGTACCATATTCATCATCTTTGATACATGTACATAAAGGAAAATCCTCGGCAGAGATCGCATTTCCATGCTTTTTGGCAACCCTGATACTGTCATCGATTATGTCTGGCGTGGTCAACGGTGAGACACCGAAACTTAACACAATGATATCCTCTGGTAAAATCTTCCCCTTAAGATAAAATATCCCGTTTCGTACAGATTCTTGAAATGTTGCTCCGCCATGAGTCAACCATTTCAATTTGGTGATCCTGTATCTAGCGCAAATTCGTTGCACTTCATTCATCCAATCCTTGTGCGATACAATCTCTATGGCATCGATCTGCGGATCATTCTGAAAGTTATCCAAAGTGTAAGCAAGAATAGGTTTATCTTGGATATTTATGAACTGCTTAGGTATATCAATGCCTATTCTGCTTCCTGTCCCGCCTGCCAGAATAACAGCTATGTTCATATCTTGCACCCACCCCAATTTACTGTATGATACGATTGGTAGTAGCATTAAATAGAGAGATATCCTGCTGTCAGCGACGATCGATATACCGATGCCACTTGTGCCTTATTTAAGATCAGACGGTAAACAGAATATGTATTCTGTTTACAGCTTGTACACTGATAAGCACCGTAAAAACGAAAAAGCACGAATTGAAATCGTTTAAACGATCTCTTTTCGTACTTTTTCAGAAAAGATCGGCTTATTGATGATCTTAAAAAGGGAAATAATTTTAAAAAATTATGGTCTACCTAAAAAAGATATGTTATAATGCAACTGTTGTGGCAAAAAGCGATTTGATTTCCGTCCTCATTAGTAAACTGAATACATATTCTGTTTATTACGAGATTTTAAAGCCAACCGCAAATTTGTTGCAGGCGAATTTTGCTCTTGGATTCGCAAGCAAGTACAGGTCATCCGAAGGATATAAATGGTCTTTCCGGTCGTCCTTCAAGTGTCTTCAAAGAGCTATTGATAGTTGCATCATTATCAAAATTATGAAAAAGGAGGAACAAAAATGTCAAAACTCATGGGTAAACAATTAGACCTGCAGGAGAGGGTGCGGCTCAAAACCGCAGAACGCGGAGAACTTTACAGTTTGATGCCACCGTTCCCCATAACCAATTTTCTGATGGAACTCTCCAATGCGTGCAATCATGCTTGTATTTTCTGTGCGCATCAGAAAATGCAACGCAAAGTCGGCTTTATGAATAAAGGGCTTGCTTTTGATATACTTCAGCAGGCTTTTGATCTCGGGACCCGTGAGGTAGGATTTTATGCGACCGGAGAGCCTTTTTTGATCAAAGATCTCTCTGATTTTATAAGAAAGGCCAAAGAAATAGGATATACTTACGTTTACCTTACCTCGAACGGGTCTTTGGCCACGCCCGAAAAAATTCGTGCCGTGATCGATGCAGGCTTGGACAGCTTGAAATTTTCCATCAACGCACCGGAGCGTGAATTATATAAATTCATTCATGGGCGGGACGACTTCGATACGGTAATGGAACATTTGAAATATCTTAACGAGTATCGCCGTACGACCGGGAAAACTTTTAAAATTTATGTGACCGGGATCTTAACCAAATATACCGAGCATCTGAAGGACAAATATTACGAGCTATTCAGCGAACTGGCCGATCAAGTGGTGTTCAAATTTGTCTATAACCAAGGCGGTTACATGCCCGAGATTGAGAAGTATTTGCGGTGCGAGACAGATACCGCCGAAAGAAGAAAGTGCAATCTTCCCTTTGATGCCATTTCCGTCACATGGGAAGGATATCTTTCAGTTGAGAATGCCGACTATGAGAACATGCTGATAGTAGCCGATCTGAATAAGGTCTCTCTTAACGACGGCTGGTATGGAGAGAAAATGCAGGATATTCGGCGACGTTTTATGGAAGACGATCTTGCCGGGACGCTCTGTGACGGTTGTGTTCATCGCTGCCTGCGCCCGGCACGCCCTCTTATGCAAGAATATTCTGCAATTTCGGAATACGATTTTGACGATACTTTGGTCAAGGAACGGGTCGAAAAGTTCGAGGCACAAAGGTAAAAGTCATGAAGGAAGAATTGGTCTATGTACCGATGGCAGCGGATATCGTCCATCCCGGGCACATCAATATCATCAAAATAGCTTCAGGGCTGGGCAAGGTAGTCGTGGGGTTGTTTACGGATGAGGCGATAGCATCATACAAGCCGAGTCCGTATATGACTTACGAACAACGCAAGATAGTAATTGAAAATATCAAAGGTGTCGATCGAGTGATTCCTCAACTTTCGCGAGATTATGTGCCAAATCTTCGGTTGCTCAGGCCGAAGTACATGGTTCACGGAACGGATTGGAGAGAAGGTCCTTTGGCTGAGGTGAGGGCGAAAGCTATCGATGTAATTACCGAATGGGGCGGCGAGATAGTAGAGCCCGAGTATACCAAAGGGATATCAAGCTCTATGCTCAAGAAAAAAGCGAAGAAAACAAGGGAGGAAGTTTAATGAAAACTGTGTACACTTGTTTTTGCACTGATGTGATACACGAGGGGCATCTGAATCTTATTCGCGAAGCGCAAAAGTTGGGAAAGGTGATCGTAGGGGTTCTTAGCGACGAGGCTGTGATCCGCTATAATCGTTTCTTTACGATAAGTTTTGAAGAACGAATGGAATTGGTTCGCTCTATCGAGGGAGTAAGCCGAGTTGTAGAGCAGAAACACATACAGTATGACGATATCATTCGTGAATTTCATCCTGATTATATAGTTCACGGGGACAATTGGAAGATCGGCCCGTTGAAGGCCATCAGGGATGGGGTAGAGAGGCTCGTCTATACTTACGGTGGGCAGATCGTTGATGTTCCCTATACTTATAATGAAAACGTGAAACGAGTCGATGATCGCAAACGCGAAAAACTCGCTATGCCTGAATACAGAAGAAAAAGATTAAAAATGTTGTTGCATTTATGCCCCATAGTAAAGGCAATAGAAGTGCATAACGGGCTTACGGGGTTGATTGCAGAAAAAACTATTGTGGAAAGTGAGGGGGGATTGGATCAATTCGATGCAATGTGGATAAGTTCTCTTTGCGATTCCACGGCAAAAGGCAAACCCGATATAGAGTTGGTCGATATGACGTCACGTTTTCGTACGATCGAGGACGTAATGGAGGTCACCACCAAGCCCATCATTTTTGACGGAGATACCGGCGGTTTGTCGGAGCACTTCGTGTATACGGTCCGCTCTTTAGAGAGACTGGGAGTTTCGGCGGTAATAATCGAAGACAAAATAGGGCTTAAAAAGAACTCTCTCTTCGGCACCGAAGTGGAACAGACACAGGACAGCATCGAACATTTTTGCGAAAAAATCAAAGCCGGCAAGAAAGTACAACTGACGGATGATTTTATGATAATCGCCCGCATTGAAAGCCTTATTTTGGAAAAAGGAATGGATGATGCTTTGACCAGGGCCTTTGCTTTTCGGGATGCCGGGGCAGATGGGATAATGATCCACAGCCGCAAAAAAGACCCGCAGGAGGTCCTGAAGTGGTGCGACCTTTTTAGAGAAAAAGACCAAAAAACGCCTATCGTTGCAGTTCCCTCCAGCTTTAACACGGTCACCGAAGAAGAACTGATAGCGCATGGGTGCAATATCGTTATTTATGCCAATCAATTGACAAGAAGCGCTTTCCCGGCCATGCAAAAAACAGCTCAGGATATTTTACGTTATCACCGTGCAAAAGAGGTGGATGACAGACTGATGCCTATCAGTCAAATCATCAGTCTGATCGAGGAGTTGTAAGAGCAAAAGAAGATGAATATAAAAAGCTTTACCGATCTTTTAGGGGCAGATTTTTTCGCCGGCGTGCCGGACAGTCAACTTAAAGCTTTATGCGATCATTTGATGTTTAAATACGGCATCGACCCCAAACACCACGTCATCGCCGCCAACGAAGGCAATGCGGCGGCATTGGCGGCCGGCTATCACCTTGCCACCGGCAAAGTGCCGGTGGTCTATATGCAAAATTCCGGCGAAGGCAATATCATCAACCCGGTGGCCTCTTTGCTGAACGATAAAGTGTACGGCATCCCCTGCCTTTTCATAGTGGGTTGGCGCGGAGAGCCGGGGGTCCACGATGAGCCTCAGCACATCTATCAAGGAGAGGTGACTTTAAAACTTCTCGAGGCCATGGATATAGCCGCCTTCGTCATCGATAAGAAAACTAAAGAGGAAGAAGTCGAGCGCAAATTGCTCGAATTTAAAAAACTTTGGAAAAAAGGAAAGCAGTGTGCCTTCGTCATCCGCAAAGGGGCGCTGGAATTCGACGGCAAGGTGAAGTATCAAAACGCCAACGCCATGAGCCGTGAGGAGATCATTCGCCACATCGTGGCAGTCAGCGGAGAAGACCCCATCGTTTCCACAACAGGCAAGGCCAGCAGAGAGCTGTTCAAGATCAGAGAAGCGAGGGGAGAGGGGCACGGTCATGATTTTTTGACGGTGGGTTCTATGGGGCACAGTTCTTCCATAGCCTTGGGGATAGCAGCGAACAAGCCGGAGAAAAAAGTGTGGTGCATCGACGGAGACGGAGCTGCCCTCATGCATATGGGGGCCATGGCGGTGATAGGGGCAACACGGCCGAAAAATTTGGTGCACATCGTTATAAACAACGGCGCTCATGAGACCGTGGGAGGGATGCCCACGGTGGCAGGAAAGATCGATCTGGTGCAGATAGCCAAAGCCTGCGGCTATGTGCGGGCAGAGCGAGTAGCCGATCATGAAACATTGGACGAAACTTTGAAAGCCGCAAAGGCGGCAAACGAACTGTGTTTTATCGAAGTTTCGTGCGCCATAGGGGCGCGGGCCGACTTGGGCAGGCCCACCACAACGCCGGGGGAAAATAAAAAGGCGTTCATGAAAAGTTTACGCTGAATAGTCCTAGATACGAGGAATACCATACTGAATTATATTTACTCGTTGAACTATTGAAATAATATGCCTTATTTGCTGTGGATTTGCATCTGAAAATGTGTAGAGATTAGATTAAATAACTATTTCCCGTTAGAGGAGATTCTGTCGTCTACTTATCTTTTAAAGACCGTGGAGCACTACGATCTTGGGACTAAAGCTGTTGAGTGGTAAGATTCGTATATTAACTAACAAAAAGTAAAAACCTTGTAGTCCAAGCTGGTGTTCACTTTCTGGGAAAAGCACGGCAACGACAGCACAGTCCACAAAAATTTCGAGGGACGCAAAAATGCGTCCCTTGTTGTATGGGCTTTAGCCTGTTGAGCATGGCGGAGTTTTTGGTAGTGTCAAGATTTATACGCAAATTTTTCATTCCCATTCTCCGGCAGAATATATCACTTGATCATATCAATACCTTCCTCATAGTTATCCAAGTGCTTCATGTTCATATACTTTGCATTGCCCCATCATGTTCCGGCAACATGACGCAACCTTGCGCAAACTAACATCAGTGCAGAATTGCCATCTGGGAAACAGCCGACTACCCTCGTGCGCCGTCTGATCTCTCTATTCAAGCGTTCTATAGTATTATTGGTCTTGATCTTGCTGCAATGCTCGCTGGGAAAATCGTAATACATCAGCGTTTCTTCTATGCAGTCTTCTTTATTCTTGGCTGTTGCATTGGACTTGATTTCCCTAAGTTCTTTAGCAATCTTCTCGGTTTTTTCACTAAAGGCCTTCTTGCTTTCTTGAGCATAAATGGCATTGCCCATTTTACCACTTGCTTTACTTCGGAGCGAGAACGAGGATTGGCAGACCTTCGACAGTTCCCAGAACTTCCCTAAATCCGTCTTCATTAACGGCTATAACTACCAGAATAGAAACATTTTCATATTCTCCTCCACAGTTGCGCCGTAGATATATTCCATTTACGTAAGCGTAAGTATACTTCACGCCGCCTAAGAGCCTGTTTCTCCATGCCCCGATGTGAGCATACGCTTTTTTGTTGAGTTCGCTGATAGTGGCGGCTGAGACTCTTGTTCTCCAGATGCCTCCGTAATATCCTCGACTCTGCGAACCGACACTCCTGCCGGATACATTTCTACGAGAGCTTCTTTTACGCTCTCTCGTACGTTAGTGTATAATTTTCGTTGGCAAGCTCAACAAAAGCATAACCACCGGCTTAGCCGGTGGTTTGACTCAGCCCTGTAAGGGCACAAAACCGGCAGCGCTCTCGCGCCCCGAAGACCTGCCAGCCGCACCTTCTTCACATGGCGGCCCCTGAAGGGGCTCTTTTATTTGCCTTT
>CANQBR010000024.1 GCA_947589605.1 uncultured Phascolarctobacterium sp.
CTCTCGCATAGCAACCTTAATATCTTTCCCACCTCTATTTTGATTTTTCCATAGATTATTTGCCTTCGATATTTTGGTGCAAAAACAATATGATATTTGCAATTCCATTTTGTGTGTGCTAGACTATTCTTGTCCATTCGTTCTTCTCCTTTCCGCTCTGGTGTGGCTGGCTGGCCTTTAACCATTTTAGCACAGGGTTGCCGAATGGACTGTCCATAACTATAAGTCTTTAGAACCCCCACTAAAAGTGGGGGTTTTCTCTATACAAGCAAACGCTGCCTCGTTTCGAAACGAAGCAGCGCTCTTTTTTTGAAAGTTTTTACTTTAAAACGTGAGTTTGAACGGTCGGGGTTAGTCAAGTCCTAAATGCGGTGCAAATTCGTTTTAGCTGCAGGGGGTCGAGATGAACTTTATGTTTTCTCATTGAAACGTACGCTTTGATTTTTTGAGGAGCAGAGAACGTTTTCTTGTGGCGACCCGCAAAAGAAACTTTTTATGTCGCTTCTCTCCTTTCACTCCTTCAAGTGTTCTATCCCCGCCAAGGTTTTATAAAAAACGCTCATCATCAGATGATCGAACACCATGTGGATGTCCTCGGTGATCTGCATGCTCTGAACGGGCGCATGCAGCGAAACATCGGCAAGTTTTTTGAGTTTGCCCCCGTCAAATCCCGTGAGGGCTATGACGGCATTGCCGCATTCCTTAGCGTACTCTGCGGCGTTCAGCACGTTCTTGGAGTTGCCGCTGCCCGAGATCGCGATGACGACATCGCCCGGCTTCAGATGACCGCGCAACTGGAAGCGGAACACTTCCTCGAAGCCTATATCATTGGCCACCGCCATCAGAGTAGCGACATTATCATTAAGGCAGAGAAAATTGAATTTTTTCTCGGTGTATTCAGAGACTCCTTTGTTGAAGTCGTTTTGATAATGTGACGCAGTGGCAGCGCTGCCGCCGTTGCCGAAAATATAAACGGTGCTCTGACGTTGAAACGTTTCTTCCAGCAGATTCAGGGCTCTATCGATCTCTTCAATGTTCAAGCGCCTTAAGGTAGCCACTTCGTGCTCCAGATAAGTTTTTATCTCCTGTCTGTAATCGGTCATCATTCTCCCTCCGTTACTGCGATGTATTCTGCTGCTTCCAGAAGATTTGAGCAGATCAAATCGGGCTCGGCCTCATATTTTCCGTCTTGCCCCGCCGCCCCGGTCTCCAGCAAGATGGTCCTCACGCCCGCATTTTTCCCCGTCTGCACATCTACTGTTCTATCGCCGATCAGCCAAGACTGCCGCAGATCGATATTGAACTTTGCAACACAGGCCTCGATCATCCCGATATCCGGCTTACGGCAATGACAGGGGATCTTATAAGCGACATTTTCTTCCGGGAAGCCCTTATCCGGATGATGAGGACAGTAAATGATATCGTCCACATAGGCGCCCTCGTTGCCCAATAAAGTTTTCAGCTTGCGATGGATCTCTTCTACGGTCTCGATATCGCAAAGGCCTCTGGCCACCACCGGCTGATTTGTGACGATGATAGCCAAACGACCGGACCGATTTAAAAGTTTTATGGCGGCTGCCGCACAGGGCTCCAATTCCAACTGCTCCGGCTTGCAGATAAGGCCCTTGTCTATGTTGACTGTGCCGTCTCTATCCAAAAAGACTGCCCGTTGTTTTCTTTTCAAGTTGCGTCTTGCCGCACTGCCATCGCCCCACTCTTGCTCTGCTTGGCGGATACGCTCTACGGTGCCCACATCTTTCACATATTCCGGCGTTGCATAGGCATATACCGCAGCACCTTGAGTCACCAGTTTGCTCAACAAACCTTTTTCCAGGTCTGTTTTTTGCGGGGCAGGCACCAAGTCGCAAAAGCTTTTATCCAGCAGGTAGAGCCCCGCATTCACGCAGTTATCGTACCAGCCTTGCCGCACGTTGTGTTTGGAGTCGAAAGCCAGCACACGGCCTGCATCGTTTTTAACGATCAGATCGGAGTCGTAAGGATGAGAATTGGGATGGACCAAAAGTGTGGCTAAAGCCCGTTGCGCTTCATGAAAGGCTTCCATCCTTTTCATGTCGATGTCGAAGAGCACATCGCCCAAGATCAACCAGAAGGGCCCATCCCGTAATTTTTCTTTGGCGTAAAACAAAGCACCGGCGGTTCCGAGGGGCTCGGTCTCTTCGATGTAAGATAAATTCATGCCGAAAAGAGAACCGTCGCCGAAATGCTCTTTGATCTTTTCGCCCAAGTGGCCGATGATCAAGATAACGTCTCTTATGCCGTTTTCTTTGAGTTTCTGCAACTGCCACTCTAAGATAGGCTTACCGCAGACAGGAGCCAAGGGCTTGGGGATGATATCTTTGGTCAATTCCACCAAGCGGGTGCCCTTGCCGCCGGCCATGATCACTGCTTGCATGAATGCACAACTCCTTCTCTCTGCAACGTTGCACTTATGCCTTCCAAAAGCGAATACCGAGGCTGCCATCCTGTTAATCTGCTCAATTTCTCGTGACTGCAATATTCCGCAGGGGTCTCGTCCTTTCTGAACAGTTTCTCATCGCATCGCACCTTCAGTTTTCGGTCCAAGAGCTGTTCAAAACAGGCAAGGATATCCCTTACCGCTGTCTGCCTGCCTGAACCGATGTTCACCCAGTCCACCGGCATGAAAGCGGCAGCATTTTTGATGCAGGTCTCCAGTGCCGCGACCAAATCGTCAATGTAGATATAATCTCTCAAATCTTCTATGTTGCCCAATTTGATCTCGGGACAGTTCAACTGGTCTATAATGGTGGGGATCACAAACGACCTTTTTTGCAGTTCACCGTAAACGTTGAAGATCCGACAGATCAGATACTTGTTGCCGGGTACGGCATAAAAATCTATCACCTCTTCGGTGATGCGTTTGGATTTACCGAGAATATTCATGGGATGGATGGCAGCTTCTTCTGTGATGGGCAGTCTGTCGGTCCGTCCGTAAATTTTTCCGGTGGACGCATAGATGAACTGCCCGCCCCGACAATACTTATTGAAGCTCTCCAGCAGGTTCGTTGTTCCTTGCAGGTTAGTGGCAAAAGTTCGGAACTTGTTATCTGCGATCTCGCTGTGTGCGGTTATGGCAGCGAGATGGACCACCGCATCGAAACGGTGCCTCGCAAATATTTCATCTATTCTTTTACTGTCCAAAACATCGCAGATCAGAAGTCGCCCGGCCCCTGTTGCGGCATCGTTTCGCGAAAGTGTGAAAAGTTCGACGCCTTCGCAAGCTGCTAAGCTGCGGCTCAAGTTTCTGCCTATGAATCCGTTTGCACCCGTGACCAATATCTTCATGACTTTCCCTGTATGCGGACCCTCAATACATGTTTTTGTCTATAAATTCCCGCCAATAATTCAAAACGTTCTCTAAGGTATCTTCCAGATCGTACTTTCTCTCCCAGCCGGTCGCTTTTTTGAACTTGCTGTAGTCTCCGATAAAAGTCATCAGTTCTGTCGGCCGCACTCTGGCAGGATCGACCTCAACGCTGATATTATCCGCCATAGGCGAGTGCCCGATGAGCTTTTCGAGGACCTCTTTCATAGTAAAGATCTGGTCTGTGCCGATCACGTACAGTTCGCCGCTGACGCCCTTCTCCATCGCCAAGAAATACGCTCTGACGGTATCGCGCACGTCGGTAAAGTTTCTGGTGGCGCTAAGGTTGCCCACCTTTATGATCGGCTCTTGAAGGCCCCGCTCGATGCGGGCGATCTGATAAGCGAAGGAAGCGATGGCGCCGTGGATGTAGCGGCGGGGCCCCTCGTGATTGAAAGCACGAGTGCGGACGATATCCATATTGTAGCTGGCGCAATAAGTGATGCACACCATATCCTGCGCAGCCTTGCTCGCAGCATACGGGTTTATCGGTTTCAGCCTTGTCTCTTCGGTTATCGGTATCATTTCGGCCGGAACGTCGCCGAATTCCTCCGGTGTGGCGCTGGTCAGTACTCTGGCCTTGCAACCGACGACCCGCATGGCTTCAAACAAGTTGATCGTCCCGATGGCGTTGGTCTGCATGTACACCGCAGGCATGTCCCAAGAAGGCGTCACCCAACTGAGCGCTCCCAAGTGATATATCTGATCCGGCTGCACCTTGCGCAAGATGTTTATCAAACTGCTCTCGTCTAAAAGATCGCCGTCGTATAACTTTATTCTTTCCAAAGCATGACTTATGTTCCTGAGGTTCGAGTTCATTCGCTTTAAGCCATGAACTTCATAGGCTGTGTTCTCCAATATATAGTCTGCCAAATGGCTGCCTGCAAAACCGGTTATGCCTGTGATAAGTACTTTTTTCATATTTCCTGCCCTTTCTTTTTGCTAGCTTTTTATTTGTTTACGCTGGGCTCCGCTTTTTATGCGAACCGTTTTATGTCCCTTAAAGCTGTTCCCGGCGGCGTCTTTGAAAGCCGAAGCTTACTTTGCGCCAAATAAATTTTGCAAATTTCAAGGACAGGCTTTTTGGCTTTAAGCTTTATGCAGCCTGTGTTTCTTGCAACAAAACGCTGCCTTGGTCTTCTGCAGCAGTTACCTGTTGCAACTTCACTTAGTGCTCTAACCCCCCCATATTTTCTCTTACAGTTGCGGCAATAGCCTCATTGCTGGTCATTGACGGTGCCCAACCTTCGCCCCTGATCTTTTCCAAATTATAGGCGAAGGCAGGGACATCGCCCTTCCATCCCCCTCGTCCGCCTGTATAGCGAAACTTCACATTCTTCAACCCCATTTCTCGACAAACTATTTCGGCGATTTCCGTCACGGTGCTTTGGGTCTCGCCGCCCACATTGTAAACAGCCATGCCTGCCGGGATATCTTTGGTAAATTTCAGTATGCAGTCTACAAGATCGCTCACATGCAAATAAGGTTTGCATTGGTGCCCGTCACCCAGTATCACCAGTTGGGAAGGATCCTGCCGCAGCCTTTTTATAAAATCGAAAACAGCACCATGGGTAAGATGCGGACCTACTACATTGGGAAAGCGAAACACCATGGAACGAAAGTCGTTCATGTAGGTATACGCACTGATGAGCCCTTCAGAGCCCAACTTGCAGGCTCCGTAATAAGAAATGGGCGACAACGGTGAAAAAAGTTCATTCACTTCGCTGCCTTGAGCATCGCCGTACACAGCGCTGGTAGAGCAAAAGAAAAACTTTTTCACTCCGGTCTTGCGCATCATTTCCAGGATATTGAAGGTGGTCGTATAAGTGTTGCGATATTCTATCAAGGGTGCCTGCGCACTGGCCTGAATGTCCGAATTGGCAGCCATGTGATATACTATGTCCGGCCGCTCTTCTTCGAAGATTTTTGTGAGCCCCTCCAGATCGGCTAGGTCTTCTTCATAAACAGTGAAGTTCGGCTCGCTCAGCAGCCTTTCGATATTTTCTTTCGTACCGTTGTAATAATTATCTACGCAAACGACCTCGTCTTTTTGTGCTAATAAGGCTTCGCAGAGGTTGCTGCCGATAAACCCCGCTCCTCCGGCCACCAATGCTTTCATCTTTTTCCCTCCTTCGATTCTTTCAAAGTTCGCTGCCTCGCAAAGAGGTGAGCCTTTGTGTGAGCGTCAGGCTCTCTCGCAGTATCCTATCCATGTTCCAATATTCGAAGTTGCCGAAACGTCCGTTTAAAAAGATCTTTTCTCTTTCGTAAAAGCGTCTGATGGCCCGCATATTTTCTCCGTGTGCGAGGTCGTAGATAACATAAGCATATTCGTACCTGCTGATATCGACGATCTTCGCATCTTGTTTCTTTTGCGCAAAGCCTATGGCTGCCAGTCCCTCTTTGATCTTTTCGGCCAACGCCTCTTCGCTCATACAAGAAATATTGTCGCCTTTACGATATGTGACTTCTGCCATATAGGTCGCTTCTGTCCCCCGGTGATAAGCCTGCCCCAAAAAATCCATTTTGGATATGCGGTGGAAGATTATATTTTTGTCTGCGATCATAAAAGCAAAGTTGTCGCCGCACTTATCGTAAGGAACTTTAACAAAGGCCACGGCGATGGAATTATAGCGCAACCCTGCCGCATGCCTCTTAACTTCATCGGAAGCAGCTTTATAGGCGGCCGTCAGTTCCTGCACGGGGATGGTAGAGATCAAACGCTTGGCAAAATATCGCTCCCCCTTCTCCGTCCCCACTGCAAACCCGTCATCCTTTTTTTCTATTTCGGTGACCCTGCGCCCCGTCAGCACTCGGCATCTTGAAGGCTCTAATTTTTTGAGAAAACCGTTAGGCACGGCCTCGATCCCGCCGTCGGCCGGATAGCTGAAATAAAGTTGGTGAACATAGCCTTCCACCGTCTCCCCGGCAGCGCTTCTTCTTATCTCCTCCTTAGTGGGTTTGGGTATTCTGTCCACCATGGACGTGTTCATGAACGCCGGGTCGTATTTCCAGATCTTTTCGTTATAGGGCCGCAAATAACAGTTGGCGATCCCTTCGCCGAAAGTTTTCAGGAAAAATTGCAGCATGTTGGCTGCTTCGTAATTTTCGTAAGGGTTGTTTTCAAAAGCGTTGATGCAATATTCCAGGTCTTCCTTGGGAAGTTTGGAAAGATCGTTTTCGAAAGGATACTGCACCCAACGCCCCTTGTGGATGATTTGATTGCTGCGCCTGAGATCGTTTTTCTTCTCGAGGACCGACAACATCAGGTTCAGCATCTCCTTGTCTTTGGAGAACAGGATGTGGGGACCGATGTCATAAACATAGCCGTTTTTGCGGATAGAACGGCAAAGTCCGCCGGGCTTTTCTTCTTTTTCCAACAGAGTGATGCGGCCCTCTCTCTGTTGCTGCAAAAAATAAGCTGTGCTTATGCCTGCAAGGCCGGCCCCTAAGATCAACGTTTCCATCTCAATCCCACTCCTTATCGCCTACATAAACGATCTTAGTGCCGCTGTTTTCCAAAGAGAAGGGCAACTCCACCAATTTGTTCAAGGCGCTGCGCAAACGCTTTTGGTGCTCTTTCTCGCAGTAAAACAACAAGAAGCCTCCCCCGCCTGCGCCCAACAATTTGCCGCCCAGTGCGCCGCTCTTCATGGCCAGTTGGTAGCAGTCGTCGATGACGCTGTTGGAGACCTTGCCGGCCAATTGCTTCTTCAGCAGCCAGTATTGGTGGAGCAGAGAACCGAATTCGGCTAAGTTCCCTGTCAACAAAGCAGACCTCATCACCTTCGCAAGTTCCGTCATCTGCACGAGAGCGTTGAATTTTTCCTCTTCGTTCGTGATGTTGGCGTTCTCTTCTTTTAAAATATCCCCTGCCGCATGGGTCAACCCCGTATAAAAAAGCAAGAGGTTGGAGTCCAATTGCCGCCGTATGTCAGCAGAGATCACGAGAGGCTCAACGTCCACCGTTTCATCGGGAAGAAAGCGAATGAATTTTATCCCGCCCACGGCGGTGCCGTACTGATCTTGTTTGCCTATGGGCTCACCCAATTTTTCGATCTCTACTTCGCAGGCTTCTTTGGCGATGCGTTGCTGTGAACAAAATTTGCCTTGATATGCATACAAGGCGTGGATCAAGCCTACGGTATAAGCGCTGGATGTGGACAGCCCCGTACCGGAAGGCACGTCTGCCATGCTCGCCACCTCTACACCGCTGATCTTATGATCCAACAGCAACTGGCGGGCGATGGGGTGTTGGATCTTTCTGCAGTCCTGCACTGTCTCGGTCCTGTTATATTTGATCACCGTATCCTCTTTGTTAAAGGTGGGGTGAATGGCCACATACATATATTTGTTTATGGTGGCAGACAGCACGCAGCCTTCTTTTCTGCGATAGAAGGCAGGCAGGTCGCTGCCTCCCCCTGCGAAGCTGATGCGAAAGGGCGTCTTGGTGATGATCATAAAACTTTCCTGCCTTCTTCTTTCTTTTCCCGTTCTTGGCGGGCGCGCTCTTCTGCGTCCTTCTTCACTGCGGCAAAATTGGACAGCACCATCTTGATCACTTTAGGGATCTTTTTCAGCGGTAAGCCTCGAGACTCGCCGTTGGCCCTAGAGCGATGCTGCACCGCCACTTCTTTTATTTTATAGCCCCTATAGGCCAGCCGCACCATGACCTCAAAAGAGATCAGATCGGTACAGATCCACTCATCCTTCAATACATCCAACATAGCTTCATGCCGCACCAATTTAAAACCGCTGTCGATATCTTTGAAACTCGTGCCAAAATACAAATTGACCAAAAAGTTGAAGACTTTGGTCATTACTATGCGGTAAAAAGGATCCTGCCTTTTCACCTTGTAGCCGCTGACTATGTCATTTTCAGCCATCAGCGGATACATAGACCAAAAATCTTCCGGAAAATGCTTGCCGCTGGAATCCGTAAAGAAAATTATGTCGTTTTGCGGCAACGCCACCGCATCACGGTACGCTTTTACATAGCCCTTGCGGGCCTCACCGCTCACCAGTTTGATGTCCAACTCAGATGCGAGCCGCGCCAATATATCCTTCGTTCCGTCGGTGCTGCCATCTTCGGCCACTATGAATTCCGCATCTTCCAGTTTTCTATATACCTTGTCATAGTAGTCCCTAATGACATTTTCGATGATCTCGGCTTCATTGTAGACCAACATGATGATGGAAACGGACTTTTTATCTTGCGTCATCTCTTTTCTCCCCTTTTTCTTTTTATGTTTTTATATTTTTGAAAAAGTGATCAGTTTGTTCAGGCAAAATTGCAGGGCCGCTACGATGAAGATGGAGCTAAATTTGACGAGGATATCGTTGAAACCCAAAAGATCCGTCCCCGCGTATAAAAGCAGAAGCGATAAAATCAACCCGCCGTAACCCACAGCAAAGAAAGACAGCGCCCTTTTGCCCAGTTTGTCAGCCTTTTTAAAATTGAAAAACGCATTCAGCAGAAAACTGCAGCCTATGCCTATGTTCACACTGATGAAATTGGCGGTGAACTTTCCTAAGAGAAAGGCACGAGTGAGGGCCACATAGCAACAGGTGTCGAGCAGGGCAGAACCTCCGCCTATCAGCCCATAAAGAATCACTTGCTTTAGCAGCAAATTATAGGTGTTCATGATCTCTTTGATCTTGTCTATCATTTTAAGCTGTTCGTTCTCTGTTTTTTCTTCTTCTCTCTCTTAGCAGCATCCACGCCAAAATGCCCCAGCTCAACACGGTGAGCGCCGCCCCTATCTTCAGCCCCGGCGGGCAGTAGCTGAAGACGATGTCGTGATGCCCGGCTTTCAAGGGCAGTGCCATGAACATGTAGTTGCCCCGCAAAATTTTTTCTTCTTTGCCGTCCACTGTGGCGCTCCAGCCCTTGCTGTAGGGCACGCTGACGCAGAGGATCTTGTCTTTCGTAAGATCGACAGTGCCTGTAAGTTCGTTGGTGCCCCACTTGATGTTTTTCAACGGCTCCGCCCGCAGGGCGTTCACCCGGGCAGGATAGTTGGTGAAAGGCAGGGCGTAAAGCTCGATGTCTTTCAGCTTGAAAGTGCCGGGGCGGGGGAAGGTGATGGTGGCGCTGCGGCGCACTTTGTCGCTGTAGCCCAAGTTGAAAAGGTAATTTTTGCGGCCATCGTACAAATTATTTAACCGTGAGGTTACTCGTACTTTTTTAACAACATTGCCACTATTCACAGAAACCATAAATTCGCCCAGCCCTGTATCATTGATGTCGAACCCCTTCAATCTTACATAACCCTCCATCTCCGGCGGCATCGTAAAATTCAAAGTTATTCCGGCATTAGCTTGCTTTGCTATCAGCTTTCCATCTTTCCATTGACAATTTGTTGTTTGCACTGTATAGGGAAGTCTCTTCTCGTCAAAATTCAACTTGCCCGTTTCCCTCTGCGAAGCAGGTACTTCCTCTAAGGCTATTGCCTGCAACATAGCCTCTTGTCTTTCAAGCCCGTGCAGATTTTCCAGAGCTTTATACGAAATCGCCTGACTATATGTATAGCCCCATGGAAGAGCATAGTCGTTCTCGTAAATTACGTTTCCCTTCTCGGTTCTTTTGCTCTCTTTATAACCATACGGAACATAGTCGGTCGTTCTTGCCGACTCCACTTGGTACCGAGAGGAAAACAATGTATTTACTATAGTTCTTTGATCGGTAGAATACAGATGAAAAAATTGATATCTTCCGCAACCCTCGATCTGATCCCAGAACTCTATTATATTTTTATCAGTTATAGAGCTATAAATAAGCATATCCGGAACTTGCCAAACCATAGAAGTATTTACGATAAAACCGGTACCGTCACCCCTTCCTAAAGGATTTTTCAATAAAATTTGCTCTAGTTCGCGGACTGTTGCTCCTTGTAACCGTGCAACTTCATACCCGAATTTTTGAAATTGCCTAGAAAACCACACCTGTTTTAGTGTATATATTCCATTTACTCCTACATTTATGACAACTAAAAATAAGCAGATAGCCTCTCTCCATGGAAAAGTTTCTTTCTCTGAATCGTTCTTCTCTGTTTCCTCGGTCTTCTTTTGCAGAGTTATATTAAGTGCTAAAAACGTCAATGCCATAAAGATGATGCCTACAAGAAAATTTTTTATATTGCGCCCAAATTCAGTGGAAATGACTACCGTAGTATAAATTATAAGGATAGCTAAACATACTATTTGCTGTTTGCGAGACATATTCAACAATTCGGGCAGCATCTCTACCACTACGTAGGCAGCTATCAGCGCCACGCCGAAGGTCCACCTGTTGGACGGATACTGAAAGCCGTTCATGAGCATCCCGCCCCAGCTGAGCGTCAAAAAGGCGAGGGCGCCGAACATCAGCGCTTTCAGCGTGCGGCGCCGCTTGGAAAAGAACAGCAAGAGCAACGCAAAGGCCGTTATCGCCGCAAAGGCCATAGAGTCCCAACTGCCCGGAGGGCAGATGAGTTGCAAAAAAAGCCATAGCGTATGTTTCCAAGAATAATTCCAGAAATTATGGTAGGTGGAACGGGAAGCATTTAAAAATACCAGCGCCGAAGGCAAAAAGACCATGGCGCACGAACCTATCCCCAAAGCATAGGCCGCTGCCCCCCGCTTCACTGCAAGTAAAAATTCTTTAAGGCGGTCAGTCTTGTAGATATCGAAAAACCTGCATGCCCCATAGATAAGGAGCATTACGGTGACCATGTACAGATGATAATAGCTGCACAGCGCCGTATAAAACACGGCCAGAATGAAAAGATAGGGCCTTTCTTTTTTGATGATTTTGTCGAGACCGGCGATCAAGAGGGGCAAAAAAACCAGTGGGTTGTCAAAATATGGATGTATCATAGAGCATGAAAAGGCATAGCCGCTGAAACAATAGACCATGCTGCCGATCAATGTGTGTAGTGCTCTTTTCTTGAAGTAAAAGCACATATAGGAAAAACTCAAACCGGCCAAATAGACACGAAAGACGGCTAAAAAGGCATATAAGTACTCACTGTATCTTGTTGGCACAAACACTGACAGTAACAGTAAGGGATCCGTCCCGCTTGAGGAATGCAAGAAACCTATCACATCATCCCCTGACCGCATCGACAGATCGAAGAGTTGAAACGAAATATCACCCGTTGCTAAATTTATAATGAAGTGTCGCAAAGTTCTGCCCACATAGACCAATATGGGAAGGTGTTGACCTCTACCGTCTGCTGCATTGACAAAAGTCTTTCCTCCCAAGAGTATTGGGCTATAAGCAAGTAGGAATGCAATCGCAAAGAACAGTGTATATATTCCAATATACATCCATAGCCGTTTCTTCTTATCTGCCTTTTTATAACTCGAAATAAATTTTTCGTACAGCTCTTCGATCTTATTTTGGTGCCTCGTCATTCTGCGCTTCTCCTTTTTCCCTGTCGGGAAGATCCTTTTTGCCGTCCTCCCGCTGCTTCTTCCTCAAAATTTTTCCCTTTCAAACAAAACAAGCGAACACCGCCCTTCAGTTGCCTGAAAAGCCTGTGTCCGCTTTAAGGTGGATCATGCGTTTTAAATTGTGGCAAAGGGACAGACCTATGCCGTCTGTCTGTCTGTCTGTCTGTCTGTCTGTCTGTCTGTCTGTCTGTCTGTCTGTAAAGATCATCTCGCGCCCGCTCATCCCTGTCAAGCCCCTCTTTTTAAAATTTTCGGAGTTTTTTTGCGCCCTCGCCCCAAGGGAGCGCTGCGGCAGGGCCGCAACTTCTCTTATATCACATCCGCCCCCATCTTGCAACAAAATTTTTGAGGGCGCCTGCCCCTTGTACATCGTGCTGATTTAAATAACTCTGCCAGAGAAGCGACTGCTGGCTGACTCCACGCTCTACTCTCCTAACTCCTTCCTCTTGCATACTGTACTGATTTGAATGATTGTGCTTGGGAAGCCCGGTACAATCAATAAAATACTCCCTCTTCGCTTCGCGACGCTTGGCAGCGCCGCCTGAGCCAAAGAGGGAGTTCATTACAGACCGAACAGGAGGTCCTGTGTTTTCAAGATCGCTTATTTCGCAGTCAGTGCTCTTTGAGTCTCTACCCGCACCAAACGGCCCCACTCTTCGTTAAGAGGATTCCACCGGCTGGTGAAGACCATCTCCAATTTTTTGTCGCAGTAGATGCGGTGCTTATAAGCTTTGCCGGTGAGGCCGTTGTAGGCCACCACATTGCCCTTGATGTTCAGGAAGATGTAATCTTCTTCGTAGCCGTTCTCGCTCTGATCGTCGTCCATCTCCGTCAGCTCAAAGCCCAACACCACATCTACGCCCGCATCTTTGGCGATCTTGGCCATGTCGGCGGCAGTGGGGAACTTCTCTTCGGAAGTATATTTAGCGATGGCGGCGTTCACTGCATCGTTGTCCCGCAGTTCGAAATCTTCCAATGCTCTGGTCTTCAGCGCCTGCAACACGCCGGTGAAGAAGATGGGGCCGGCGTCTACGTTCTCGGTGTTATTGTATAAGGGCAACAGCACCAACGTGGCGGCCTCGCTCCGTCCGCTCAAAGGCAAAGTGAAAGCCAAGGCCATGAGGCCCAGCAACAAACTCTTCAAAAATTTTTTCATGTTCTTACCTCCCGACAGCGGCAAAATTTCTATGTAACTATTTTATCACAAAATCGTCGAAAAAACACGAAAATTTACGATTTCATCCCGTTGCCGTCTTCGCCGCGAAAAATGTGCGGCTCAATCCTCCAAGCCCAAGCTCTGCAACGCGACCTTAGCAGCCTGCTGCTCCGCTTCTTTTTTGCTTTTGCCGGAGCCCCGGCCCAACACTTTGCCGGCCAAAGCCACTTCGCAGCTGAAGATCTTCCTGTGCTCGGGGCCGCTGGAGTCCACCAAGCGGTAGCTGATATCTGCGTCACCGCCTCTTTGCAGATACTCCTGCAGGCGGGTCTTGTGGTCGCTGCCGATACCGGTGCGGCAAACGTGATCGATCTCTTTCTGCATCAGGTCCAGCAGATATTTTTCCGCAGCAGCCAAGCCCCGGTCCAAATAGATGGCTCCCAACACCGCTTCGAAGGCGTCGGCCAAAATGGAAGGCCGCTCTCTGCCGCCGCTCAATTCTTCGCCTCGGCCCAACAACAGCAGATCCCCTAACTTCATCTTTTTGGCGCAGTCGCACAACGAAGCTTCGCACACTAAATGGGCCCTCAATTTGGTCAGCTGCCCTTCCGTCAGGTCGGGGAACTTGCGGTACATATAAGTGGAGACCACCAGGCTCAGCACCGAGTCACCCAAAAATTCCACCCGCTCGCTGTGTTCAGCCCGCACCGCTCCCTTCAGCTCGTGAGCATAGGAAGTGTGGGTGAGGGCCATGTCCAGCAGGCTCAGATCTTTCACGGCTACTCCTAAGCCCTCGCAGAAAGCCCGTAGCGCTCTTATTCTTTTTTCGTTTATCATCAAGCCACCGGCCCTTTGTCCCTTAAAGAGAGAACTTCCGCAGCACGATGGAAGCGTTGTGTCCGCCGAAACCGAAGTTGTTGCTCATGGCCACTTTCACTTCGGCCTTGCGAGCTACATTGGGCACATAATCCAGATCCATGCCCTCTTCTGTGTCCACGTCTTTATAATTTATGGTAGGCGGCACTATGCCCCGCTCTATGGTCAAAGCGGTAGCTATGGCCTCCACGCCTCCGGCAGCTCCCAAAAGATGCCCCGTCATGGACTTGATGGAACTCATCATCACTTTGTAAGCGTGCTCCCCGAAGATCTTCTTGGCGGCGATGGTCTCGTTAAGATCGTTGCGGTGGGTGCTGGTGCCGTGGGCATTGACATAATCTACAGCACCGGGCGCCACTTTGGCGTCCTTGAGCGCCGCCTCCAGGCAGCAGGCTGCGATCTCGCCGGTGGGCTCCGGAGCGGTGATGTGATAGGCATCGCAGTTGGCGGCATAGCCGATGAGCTCCGCATAGATGTGGGCGCCCCGCTTTAAAGCGTGTTCCAATTCTTCCAGCACCAAAATGCCGGCGCCTTCCCCCAGTACGAAGCCGTCCCGTTTTTTGTCGAAGGGACAGCTGGCCTCCTGGGGATGCTCATTATTGGTGGAGAGAGCCTTCATATTGGCAAAGCCCCCCACGGCCATGGGATTCACCGCAGCCTCCGCGCCTCCGGCCAGCATCACGTCCGCATCTCCGTACTGGATGCTGCGGAAGGCATCGCCCACACAGTGAGTGCCGCTGGCGCAGGCGGTGACGATGGCAGTGTTGGGCCCTTTGAAGCCGTAGGCGATGGCGATCTGCCCTGCGCTCATGTTGGGGATATCCATGGGCACAAAGAAGGGGCTGATCTTGCCGGGTCCCTTATCGTAAAATTTGATGGTCTGCTCCACGAAGGTGTTGATGCCGCCGATGCCGCTGCCGACACAGACGCCGCAACGCAGGGCATCTTCCTTGCTCATGTCCAAGGCAGCATCGTCCAAGGCCAATTTGGCGGCAGCCACTGCCAATTGAGTGACCCTATCCATCCGCTTGCCTTCCTTCTTATCTCCGTAGAGACCGAAGTCGAAATCCTTCACCTCGCCGGCGATGGTGACTTTAAAGCCGGTAGTGTCGAATTGGGTGATATGATCTATGCCGGACTTGCCGGCGATGAGGCTGGCCCAGAATTCTTCCTTGCCGCTGCCTATGGGGGTTATGGGGCCGAGGCCCGTTATAACTACTCTACGATTGCTCACGCTTTTCACCTCATGTGCTTGAATTGTCCTTGTGACCGGCGGACCGAAGGCCCGCACGGCAGAATGTCTCTTGAAGCGTTCGTGCTTCAGCTCCCAAAGAACTGAGCGGCACCGAAAGTTTCAACAAACATCCCTTTTATTACAGCCGGCGGGGGCTGAGCCCCCGCCTTTTGTCTGTAATAACTGCTCTCGGCATTACTCTTCCAACATGGCAACAGCATCGGCTACAGTGTGGATCTTCTCGGCCTTCTCGTCGGGGATCTCAACACCGAACTCCTCTTCGAAAGCCATGATCAGCTCTACGATGTCCAGAGAATCGGCGCCCAGATCGTCCACAAAGGCAGACTCCATCTTTACAGCGTCGGCATCAACACCCAGTTGCTCTACGGTGATAGCCTTTACTTTTTCGAAAGTGCTCATTAAGATTCACCTCCTTTTCCAGTGTGATAAGCATAAGCTGAACTACATTACCATACCGCCGTCTACATGCAGGACCTGACCGGTGATATAAGAGGCGGCATCGCCGGCCAAGAACAGAGCAGCCTTGGCGATATCCTCGGTCTCGCCCAAGCGTCCCAGAGGGATGGAGGCCAGCATGGCCGCCACCGTTTTTTCCGGCAGCACGGCGGTCATATTGGTCTTCACGAAACCGGGGGCGATGGCATTGGCGGTGATGCCCCGGGAAGCTGCTTCTTTGGCCACGGACTTGGTGAAGCCGATGATGCCGGCCTTGGCAGCGGCGTAATTGGCCTGGCCCGCATTGCCGTTGACGCCCACTACGGAGCTGATGGAGATGATGCGGCCGTACCGCTGTTTCATCATATATTTCAGCACCGCCTTGGTGCAGTTGAAAACACCTTTCAGATTGATGGCCAGCACCGCATCCCAGTCGCTTTCCTTCATCCGAAGCAGAAGACCGTCCCGAGTGATGCCCGCATTATTCACCAGAATATCGATGTGCCCCATTTCTTTGGCCGCCTTTTCCACCATGGCGGCCACGGCCTCGGTATCGGAAACGTCTGTCTCCAGCACCAGTGCCCTGCGGCCCATGGCCCGCACTTTGTCGGCCACTTCCTCGGCATCTTGGGCGGGCCCGATGTAATTGATGATGATATCGGCGCCGGCTTCGGCAAAAGTCAAAGCCATAGTGCGGCCTATGCCGCTGGAAGCGCCGGTGATCAGCGCTGTTTTCCCTTCCAGATTCATTGTGCTGCCTCCTTTAAAGCTGCCAGCGTCTTGGCTAAAGACGCAGGATCCTCTACGTTCAGCGCCTGAGCGCCCTTGGCGATCTTTCTGGTAAAACCGCTCAGCACCCTCCCGGGCCCCACTTCCACGAAGCAGTCTGCTCCCGCTTCCTGCATATAGCGGACCGATTCTTCCCACAAGACGGGGCGGGCAGCCTGCTTGATCAAAAGTTCTTTGATCTCGGCCCCCTTGCTCACCGGCCCGGCAGTCACATTGGCGATCACCGGGAAACGGGCATCAGCGACTTCTATAGGTGCCAGCACCTCTTTCAACCTATCGGCGGCCGGCTGCATCAAAGTGCTGTGGAAGGGGGCGCTCACCGGCAGCACTACTGCCCGTTTGGCCCCTGCTGCCTTCAAAGCGACTACTGCCGCATCCACCGCAGCACAGGCTCCGGCGATCACCACCTGCCCCGGGCAGTTGAAGTTGACTGCCTGCACGGCCAAACCCGAGCTTGCTTCCGTCTCTTGGCAGATCTTTACGATCTTATCATTATCAAGCCCCAAGACGGCAGCCATGCTGCCCTCCCCTACCGGCACGGCTTCCTGCATGAAGCGGCCCCGCTGCCGCACGATCCGCACCGCATCGGCGAATTTCAACGATCCGGCGCACACCAAGGCGCTGTATTCTCCCAGGCTGTGGCCGGCGGCCACTTGGCAAGCTACGCCCTCTTGGCGCAGCACGGCGGCGCAGGCACAACTGACGGTCAAGATAGCAGGCTGAGTATTATAGGTGAGCCTCAATTCTTCTTCCGGCCCTTCAAAGCACAGCTTGCTCAGGTCGAAACCCAAGGCCTCGTCGGCCTCGGCGAAGATGTCTCTCACTACCCGATATTCGTCGTGCAAGGCTTTGCCCATGCCTACGCTTTGCGAGCCTTGCCCGGGAAAAACGAATGCTAGTTTAGTCATAAAATTTGCCTTTCCGGGGCCTTGCGGCCCCTCAGCTGCCGCTATAAGAGCGGCTCATTTGGCCCAGCGCAAAACTATGGCCGCCCAAGTGAGGCCGGCGCCGAAACCGCACAGCAGCAACTTGTCGCCTTTTTTTAAAACGCCGGCGTCCTGAGCTTCCCGCAGGGCGATAGGTATGGACGCCGCCGAAGTGTTGGCGTATTTATCCACGTCCACCCACACTTTTTCCATGGGGATGCGCAGGCGTTTGGCTGCGGCGGTGATGATGCGTAAATTGGCCTGATGGGAAAAAAGCAGATCCAGTTCTTCCGGCTTCATCCCGGCCTTCTCCAAGGCCCGAAGAGAAGTACGGCCCAAGATCTTGATGGCGAACTTGAACACTTCTCTGCCGTTCATATGGATGGTGTGCTCATTGGCTGCCACGGTAGCTGCCGAAGCGGGACGGCGGCTGCCTCCGGCCGGTTGATAGAGGTGATAGGCGCCGCTGCCGTCAGAGCCCAAGTCGATGCCCAGCACGCCCAGCCCTTCCTCCACCGGGCCCACTACCGCCGCTCCGGCGCCGTCTCCGAAGAGGACGCAGGTGTTGCGGTCCTGCCAATTCATGATGCGGGAAAGGGTCTCGGCCCCGATGATGAGGATCTTGTCATATAAGCCGTTTTGGATCATTTGGCCGGCTACGGCCAAGCTGTATACGAAACCGCTGCAGCCGGCCCCCAGATCGAAGGCCGCCGCTTTGACAGCCCCCAGCCGCTCCTGCACTAAACAGGCCACAGAGGGAAAGGCGTGGTCGGGAGAAGCTGTGGCGCAGATGACTAGGTCCAGTTCTTCGGCTTTTACCCCGGCATCGTCGAGGGCGGCGGCCGCCGCCTTCAAGGCCAGATCGCTGGTGGCCTCATCTTTTGCGGCGATGTGGCGCTGTTTGATACCGGTGCGTTCGGTTATCCAAGCGTCGCTGGTGTCCACCATCTTTTCCAAATCATTGTTCGTCAGTATTTTTTCCGGCACATAGGAACCGATGCCCAAAATACCAACAGCTCTGGTCATAGACTTTATCCTCGCTTTATCAAGATCATGAGCTGCTGCTCATGGCCGTTCCCTCGGCGACCTTGTCCAAGGAAACGATAATGAACTTAGCTCTGAAAACTTCTTCGTTCTTGTGCTTGATGAAGACCCAGATGAAAAACTTGTCGCCCCTTCTCTTCACCACTTCCGCTTTGGCTACCAAAACGGCGCCGGCGTACACCGGGGTCTTATATTTGACATTGCCCACGCCGGTGAGAGCCGCCCTAGCGTCGACCACGGCCAAAGCAAGAGTGTTGGCCATGGCGAACATATAAAAGCCTCGGGCCACGCCGGTCTTGTCCAGCACCATCTGGGGGCTGATGGTGAGGGTGGAGATACCGCTCTTATTCAGCTCCAGATCCAACAGCTCGCCGACGATGTCTTTGCTGTCGATGGCCCGCACTTTATTTTGGGCCGCCTCTGCCATGTTGCGTGTGCGTACCCGCAGTTCCGGTATCTTCAAAACGCTTCTGTCCAAACGTATGGTCTGGACGCTGACATGCAGTTCTTCCGCCAGTTGCTCATCGGTGCAAAAGGGATTATTCTGCAACAGTGCCTTCAATTCCTGATGGCGCATCGTTTTTTGCGACGCTTGCATATCATCCCTCCTTTAGCACCTGCTCATAATATCTGAAACTATTATAAGAGCAAAAAGAGTTTTTGGCAAGCGCTCTTGCAAAAAATTCACAATTTAACTGTTCGGTCCCTAGGCTCGGGAGTTTCGAAAAAAGGCAGAAAAAATAAATGCCGGCGCCGGGCAGTCTGAACTGCCGACCGCTGACATTTATCTTGGGTCTCAACTTATTCGGCCTTGGCTACTACCTGTTTGCCATCGTAATAGCCGCATTCGGGGCATACCCGATGGGGCAGCTTCCACTCATGACACTGAGGACATTTCACCATGCCGGGTACAGTCAACTTCCAATTGGCCCGCCGCATATCTCTGCGAGCTTTGGACAGTTTTCTTTTCGGTACTACCATTTGTTTTGCACCTCCTAGTTCTGCTAGCTTATCTGTCGGTAAAAGCCGCAAGAGCGGCCAGACGAGGGTCTGTGCTCTGCCTTGAACAGTCGCAGGCGGTCACGTTCAGATCGGCGCCGCACTTGGGGCAGAGCCCCTTGCAATCTTCTTTGCACAAGGCCCTGAGAGGTTCTGCCAAAAGAAGAGCCTCCCGCAACGGACCGGTGAGATCCAGTACGTCGCTGTCGTAAGTGAGGACGCTCTCTCCTCGGGGAGCGGCCGCCGCAGGATAGTAGTGCTCCTGCACACGGCAACTGCTCTCGACGACGAAGTCGCGCAAACAGCGAGCGCAGGTGCGCTTCACTTTTGCCCGCAACTTCGCCTCCAGCAACAACTGGCCGCCGACGTTGACGATGCGTCCGTCGCAGCGGATGCTGCCTTGCACCGCCAATTCGCTGTTGTCCAGTTCCAATTCCTCGGGCTGCAGATCCAAGGCCAATTCCTTGGTCTTGGCGAGGGCGGCCCGCAATTCGGCAACACTTACTTTTAGCATATCGCACTAATCGTTACAATTATAGCGGGCGGCGCCGCCTTTGTCAAGGGAAATTCGCCGCGATGCGGCCTTGCCCAAACCGGAACTTCGTCGGCCAATGGCAGCAACCGTCGCCATGGGCCCTTGAGCCGACGGACCGCCCCGCTTGGATATCGCAAAGAGAAAAATTCGCAGAGCTTTACAGCTTGATGATGCGGCGGCAAATGTTATAAGTGTCGCGGGCGATGACCAGTTCTTCGTTGGTGGGGATCACGAAGATCTTCACCCGAGCTCTCTTCACGCTGATCTCTCTTTCTTTGCCTCTGGTCTTATTGGCCAATTGATCGATGCGAGTGCCCAGATATTCCAGACCGTTGCAGATCTTATCGCGCATGAAGGGGGAATTTTCGCCCAGACCGGCGGTGAAGACGATGGCATCCAAGCCGCCCATAGCCGCCACATAACTGCCGATATATTTTTTTACCTTGTAAGCGAAAACATCGATGGCCAATTGGGCCCGCTCGTCGCCGTTGTTGGCCGCTTCTTCCAGATCTCTGAAGTCGCTGGAGAGGCCGCTGATGCCCAAGATACCGCTCTGCCGGTTCAAATAATCGTAGATCTGCTGAGCGTCCATCCCTTCTTTTTCCATCAAAAAGGGGATGATGGCGGGATCGATCTCGCCGCTGCGGGTGCCCATGATGAGACCTTCCAGAGGAGTGTAGCCCATGCTGGTATCCACAGACTTCCCGTACTTGATAGCGGTGATGGAAGCGCCGTTGCCCAAATGACAGGTGATGATGCGCAGGTCGCTCATCCTCTCGCCCATCAGTTCCGCAGCCCGCTGGGCCACATATTTGTGGCTGGTGCCGTGGAAGCCGTAGCGGCGCAGACCGTATTTCACGTAAAGTTCGTAGGGCAGGCCGTAAAGATAGGCCACCTTAGGCATAGTCTGATGGAAGGCGGTGTCGAAGACCGCCACTTGGGGCGTGCCGCTCATGATCTCCATGCAGGCCTCGATGCCGTTTAGGTTGGGAGGATTATGAAGCGGTGCGATGTCGCAGCAGGCCTTGATGCCCTGCAATACGTCGGACGTGATCAACATGCTGTCGGTGAAGCGCTCGCCGCCGTGCACCACCCGGTGCCCTACCGCATCGATGTCGCCCATTTCTTTGATCACTCCGTATTCGGGATGGACCAAAGCATCCAAGATCATGTTGATGCCTGCCTTATGATCGGGGATGGGCTGCTCCAGACGCACCGGCTCCTTGTCGCCGCCGGTGTGTTTTAAGTTGGACCCCTCCATGCCGATGCGCTCGATCAGGCCCTTGGCCATCACGTGCTCGTCGGTCATGTCGATGAGCTGATACTTGATGGAAGAACTGCCGCAATTTACCACGAATACTATCACGATGAACCTCCTCGCTGCAACTCCGGTCTTTTTTAAACTGTGCCGCTCAAAGGGCGAGAGCCGCAGTCTCGAACTGACACGTTAAGTATACATCAAGAAGAGCCGCAGCCGCAAGCCATTTTATAAGCAAAAAAAGAAAAGAGCGGCCTGCTCTTTCCGCAAAAATATTTTTTCTTCTTTCTTCATACGATAAAAGAGACCCTGCATGAAGCAGGGTCTCAAAATGCAGATCTTTTTCATACTCGCACGGGCTGCTCAGGCCTTTTGCTCACCGTAAGAACACCTGATGATGTAGCGCAGCAGCACGTAAAGAGTGCCGAAAAAGAGGCCGCACACCAGACCCATGATGAGACTGCTCTTTCTGTCCGGCACTTCCTCCGTCACCTTAGGCTCACCGCCCAAGAGCTCGGCCCGGGCAAAAGTCTTGCCGGCCTCTAAGTCTTGTAATTGTTGTTGCAGATAGCTCAGCCTACGCTCTGCTTCCTCATTGCTCAAATTAGTTTCGATAACCAAGGCTGCCAGATCACGTTGCAGTTTTTTAAAAAACTTTTTTTGAAGATCAGCTTTCTTTTGTTCTGAGAGCAGGGTATTCAATTTTCCCTCGGCCATAGGCAAATAACTCTTCATGTCCTGCTCTATCTGCTCTTGGCTATCTCCCGCAAAAGATACTTCCAACACGAAGGAATTACGTATAGCCCTTACTCTGCTCAAGGTGAAACCATCCCTTATGTCACATCGAAGTACCTCTGCGCAAGTGTTCACCTGCCATTCATTTATATCCACTGGCAGACGAAAAACGCATTTTGCGGTATAACCGGTCTTTAACAGGCAAAACGACCAAGCGGCAACTACAGCCAAACCTAGCAGTGTGCAAATCAAGATGAGCGCTATATTCCTCTTTATCTCCAGCGCTATGGCGGTAAGATCGATCTCGAGCTCTTCCTGCCTAGTCTGCTTTACCATCATAAAGACGAACCCCCAAATTATTTCCGCATCGGCAAAAATTTTTACCGATCATCCAGAAAGGACAAAACTTTTTAAAGTACGCAACGAAAAATAAGTTTGACTGAGCACTGTTGCCGTGCTCTAAACGCTTGCCATTTTTTTGTACAAATAGCAGACGATAAAATAGCCGCAACCGAGAAGAAGTCCCCCTAAACCAGCCACCATAACATTGCTGCCTAAATTGAAAGATGGTTCGATACGACGAGGGGTATGGGGCATTATAATCCTAGACGGCGGGAAGAGATTCGTCCGAGCTGATTTAGTAGCCACAATAGCTTGCAGATCAGCCAAGCGAGTAACCACCTTAGATTCGCCACTGGTGGCCAAATCAGCCATATCTCGTTGTATTTCTTTCAGAGTGCTCCGTTCGAAATCGACCCATTGCTGTCCCAACAAAAAATCGTCGACCTTAGCCTTAGCCTTGGGTAAATATTCTTCGGCCTGAACCTTAAGTTCACTATCTTTAAGACCCCTAAAGCTCAAAATCAACACAGAGGACTTCTTCGCCTGCCATACAGAGACAAAGCCGGGCACACTGCCCAGATCGTTTTTAAGTATCTCGATACAGGTGTTGACCTGCCAAGCTCCGGTGTTGAGAGGTAGCTGCAGTCGAGCGTCATATACATAGTAGATCGGGGCCAGAGTCGCATAGGTATACACGGCGGCTGCCGCCCCGCAAACGACCGCCACGGCTACGACGGCCCGCCAGCAACGCTTCAGCTCTTCCACTAACTCTACCAAAGAGATCTCCACTTCGTCTTGTTTTTTCTCTGTCTCTTCCATCTCAGTATCTTCCTTTCGCAACATTTTGCGTTAGGATCGCCGCAGTCGGGGAGCAATTGCTTCCATCCCATTATTTTTTTTATTTTAGCATGGGCAATTATCTTCTGGCAAGAAATTTTCCGCAAGGCACCGCAGAGATGAGAAAGCTACCCTTTGCAAAAAACTCGGGACACAGGCCCGACGGGCTCCGAAGCATTCCCAAGGAGCCGAGGACTGTGTCCCAGAAGATTTTGTGACTATGGGATCAAAAGAGCGGAGTGCCATCCGTGATGCGAAGGAGAATTGTAGAGGCGGTTAAATCGTCAGAGAAAGATCAATAGCAGTCAAAAGTTCTAACTTTTTTCAGCGGCGATACCGCACTGATGTTAATTTGCGCAAGGTTGCGTTATGTTGCCGGAACATGATGGGGCAGAACATGAGACATCTGGATAATTTTGCGGAGGGTATCGAGGTAAGCAAGCGATATATTCTACCAATGAATAAAAAACTAGTACATAAATCATGATACTCCCCCTACTACCAGTGGTTAAAGAAGCTACTTGCGTTAAAACCGCAGCATCCTGAATGTCAAACGACCTTGTATACGGATCAGTGATCTGTATATGCATCCAACCCTTTCAACGAACTGCTTCCACTGTGCTTTATTGCGCGCTGTCAGCGTGCAACAGAATGCATATTCTGTTTATCGCGGCGCTCTTGCGGCTCTGCCTTTTTCTTTTTGTGCGGGCCCTTCGGCCTTGCCCGCAAATTTTTTAGCCGTACCCGCAAAGGTACGGCGTTTTTGTTTCTGCTTTTTATCAGCGCACCAAGCCCAACTGTTCGATGCTCTCGGCGTGCTCCGCCCCGGCGGTGGCTAAATAGAGGCGAGTGGTGTCGATGCCGGAGTGGCCCAAAATGTCCGCCAGCCGCACGATATCGTTGTACTTACGATAATGGGTGACCGCAAAAAGATGCCGCAGATTGTGAGGGAAGACCTTGCTCGGGTCCACCTGCGCAGCAAGGCACAGCCTCTTCATTTCGCCCCAAATTTGACGGCGGCTCAGGCCCATGCCGCAGGCAGTGCGAAAGATGCGTCCGCTCTCGATGCCCCGAGCGGCAGCGTAGCGCAGCAATTTGCCGCACAGCAGCTTGGGCAGCAAGATGGTGCGGATCTTTCCTTTCAAAGCTATCTCCGTCACCCTCTCTCGGGCCGCCTCCACCGTGATGTAGCCCAGCTCCGAGACCCGAATGCCTGCGGCGCAGAGCGTTTCCATCACCAAGGCCAGCCGCTCGTTCCCTGCCAGCACTGCCGTGCTCAGCAGCTGTTGATATTCCTTTAATGTAAGTTCTTTCGCTCGGCTGCGAAAGGCCCGCTTTTGCACCCGCAAAAGTTTCACTTTGCAATCGGGCCTGCCGTGCAATTCCAAGAAGCCGTTGAGAGCGGAAAGTTTGCAATTCACCGTACCTGCTGTGCAGCCTCGTCCCTGCAAAAAGTTCTTCCACTCCACTGTCATTTCTTTCGTGACGGTCTGCCCCTTCGACCACTTTGCGAACAGAGCGATGTCCCGCAAATATTTTTCTACGGTGGCAGCGGCCCGCTCTTCCGCAAGCAAATGGCGGCGGTAAGCAGCCAGCTCTTTTTCCGTTATCCGGTGCGCGAACATGATAAACTCCCCTTTCGTGATAAAGATCTTTCAGCCCCGTTCGCAACGGTGCTGACTTTCTACGATATCACAAATAAAGAAGTTTTATCGATCGCGGCCGCAAATTTTCCCGAGCGGGCAGCGTTTCGCTCGGCAGATCTGCCGACTATACCTGTTGCATGGCAGTTTGCGCATCCAGTCCCAAAGGTGCGAACGCCTTATCAAGGTCAAGCCCTGCCATTTGGAGAGAAGCAAGCTGCTCCCTGGTCACTCTGCCGGTTGCCTGGATGCGGGATATCGCTTCCACCAGCCGCTGGGCACCGCTTACATCCTGCCCCAGCCCAGCCGATGTATCTGCACATAGCTGAATGAGATCGGCGGCGTTCTTGGCAGAGTAGCCCATGTTCATGAGCTGCTTGCCCATATTGTAGACGGCGGTGAAGTCGTAGTTGGTATTGCGGGCCACATCGTTGAACGCCTGATATGCCATAGCCCCACCGGCTAAATTATTCTTCATTGCCCCCAATTGACTGACTATCTGCTGAGTTTGTAGGCCAAGATCGACGATCTCACGGGCCGTATCCATAGCCAAGCTCCCCAACTTAGCAAGGCCAATCGCCGCAGCACCACTTAACATACTAGAAAAAAATTTTATACTGCCTGTGGTAACTCCTAATTTATCATTAAAATTTAAGCACTCCTTGCCAAACTGCCCAAGATTTTTCATGGAAGAGCGCATAGCGCTGCTATGGTTCTTATATTCTTTCGTTAAAGCTTGCAGGCGGTTGCATTCAGCTTCGGTCAGTTCTGCGCCGCTCTTCTGCTTTGCTCTCAATGCTTCATATTCATCGCCAAGTTTTTTCATGGCTGCGGCATGGTCGTCGTAGCTCTTTTTTATTACATCGTAGGCGCGCTTCTGAGCCTTGCTCATGTCATTGGTATGACCCTCCACGAGCTTTATGGCATCTTCCGCTTTCTTGGAGAAAATTTCAAATTGGGCCGCAGCTTTGTCCAATTCATCTATTAGACTTTCTGCCTTCAATGTGATAGAAAGACTTGTCTCTTCCGCCATATTACCCTCCATTAAACATTTTCACTAGACGCAAGCAGTGCTTCATGTTATAATAATTTCAAAGGTGGTGTTTTGTATGAAAGCTTATAAAGATCTCTGGTATAATAATGTGATTTATCTGTTTTTAGCCGGGTCGTTGTGCCCGCCTCTTTTTGGGTATATGCTTTGGAAAAAGTTCAATTCCCCTATTGAAACCGATCCTTTTGACTTTGATTGATAGCCCCCTATAATGTTGCCATAGATATTAGTAAAGGTCTCTCTTAAGAGAGGCCTTTACTTTTACCTATAGCCTGACTCAACTTTTTTGTGTAATGACCGCATTGACCTCTCTCTCTACGATAGCCGTTATCTCTTGCTGCCGCTTGTTCCACGCTTTCGACAGCGCTTTACTGCCTCTTATGCCCATAACATGCGCTACCGCCCAGCCCTTGCCCTGTTTATGCGCTATGTCGTGGGCCTTTGTGCCTACCTCCAAGAAGCGGGCAATATAGGAAGCGTGGCCTACCGAAACGCGCAGGCTTTCTTTGCTCTGCTTCTCGACTTTGGAAAAACTCTGTTTCCCTCCGGCTCGGCTGAAGCCGCTGCCGTAGCCGGTAGCGGTATCATAGTCGCTTTTGGTGGCCGCAGCCCACGCCTCCATGGCGCTTTGGAGCCGTTCTCTCAATTTGTCAGGTGCTTTCTGCAAGGCATAGACAAAGCCGTCTATTTTAGTCAGGTCGATTTGAGTCTTCTTTTTCGCCATTTTCATTCCTCTGCCAAAGCCAGTAATTCTTCATGACTTAGGCCGGCATAGGGATCTTCTTTCGGTCTGCCTCTGGTAAAATCTTTGAATTTCGGTGCTTTTTTTCCCATGTGCATCTGATAGACCGGAAGAGCACAATAGACAATCATCAGGTCTGCTAGATCGTAGTAGCGTTGCTCCCAACCCTTGATCATCATCACCAGCTCGCAGATGCAGCTGTTCTCGATCTCTTCCGTTTTCATCTTCAGCCTGCCGTAGCAGACAGGCAGTATATCTTCTACCAGTTCTCTGGCGCTGCCGTAGGTCTTTCCTCCGGCAGCGCTTCGCTGTTTTTTCCCGTGCTTATAAGGCCGGATTTATTCACGGCTTCGGCGATCTTAACTTGCATCTGCACCATACCGTGTTCGTCCAAATATTCGCCGAAGATATCATCTATTTCGCTTTCTTTGTACTGTTTAGACCCCAACAGCCCCCACTTGAAGAGCGTATATGTATCACCCACGTTCAAAGGTCCGTTCGCAAGGCCCGCGATCGTGGTTATCAAGTTTTTGGCGGTCAATTCCGGTTCGCACATCATGGTGCTTTTGATGGTGAACATCAACTTGTATTCGTGCCCTCCCAGGGTGAAGGTCGCGCAGCGATCTATCGTATTCATTTTTACCTCCTGAAAGGAAAAGTCCTTGCTGCAAAAGGTTTCTCGTTTAAAAAAGCGCAAGCCCTCAGATCCTCGGACCCGAAGGGCTTGCTTTTTTGGAGCCGGCAACAGGAATCGAACCCGCAACCTGCTGATTACAAATCAGCTGCTCTGCCAATTGAGCTATGCCGGCATGTATTCGTTTTTTCGCCGCCGCCTTTCAACTGCGGCCCTTTTAAAAATAGAAGAACCAAAAAGTGAAAAGAGCCAGTGCGATGCGATAATAGGCGAAGACGCTGAGGTCGTACTTTTGCAAAAAGCGGAGGAACCACAGCACGAACCAGTAGGCCACCGTCCCCGCCACTGCGAAACCCACGGCCAAGATCTGCAGCTCATCGCCGCTCAAAGCGTCCATGTTTTTCAAAAGATCGTAGATGCAGGCCGCGAACATCAAAGGCACGGCGATGATGAAAGTATAGGCGGCCGCCGCCTGTCTGCTGAGGCCCACCAAGAGGCCCCCGGCGATGGTGCTGCCGCTGCGGGAAAAGCCCGGCCACAGGCTGAGCAATTGATAGAGCCCCACATAAAAGCACTGTTTGAGACTTATTTTGTCTACATCGTCGATGAGCTCTGCCTCTCTGCCCTTGGTCCTATGCTCTCCGTAGAGCAAGAGCAGCGCCCCCAGCACCAGGCCCACGGCCACGGTCAAAGGGCTGAACAGGTAGGTCTTGATATATTTATAAGCGAAAAAGGCCACCGCCATGCAAGGCACGATCCCTGCGGCCACGTGAAAGACGCTGAGGCCCTTCTTCATGTTCCAGCCGTCTTTGGTAAAGAAGCGGAGAAAACGCTCCTTATAGATGAGGATGACGGAAAGAATGGCGCCCAGTTGGATGAAAACGTCGAACACTTTTGCCACCGGGCCGGTAAAACGCAGGATGTGCCCCACGATGATCATGTGGCCGGTGCTGGACACGGGGATGAATTCCGTCAGTCCTTCCACGATCGCCACTAGCACGGCGCTGATGATCTGCTCCATTTTACCGCTCCCTGCACGCTTGCTAATTTATTATTATACTATCAACGAAAAATATATGCAACAAAATCGAAAGGACAGTGTCAAGTAATCGTTGGCAAAATTCTCCGGCAAAATATCAAAGTCAGAACCCTACAAAGGGCAAAGCATTCT
>CANQBR010000025.1 GCA_947589605.1 uncultured Phascolarctobacterium sp.
CCCGGGGTCTTCCCGATAAGCGGAAAGAAAGGGCGGCCGAACATCTTTATTACGATTATCTGCCGCCCTTTCTTTCCGCTTATCGGGAAGACCCCGGGGAGCAGAACGGTTTCAAAGATTATTTCATCTTCGATCACCGCTTCGCCGAAACAGGCCTCACTCCTTTGGAGATGATAGCGGACGAAGTGGAGGAGGAGGCCGAAAAATGCGCAGCCGGCGTCACGCCGGAAGGCTTCGGTAGCCGAGAAGATTTCGTCCTCTTCAAAGACAGCGTGGAGGAACTGCTGAAGGCCAAGCGCACCTGTTTCACTGCGGAAAAAGTTTTCGGCAAGGGCGACGTCCTGTGCAAAGATGTTTTCGACGGCACGGCTTTCACCGTCCGCCTCGATCTGCCTAAACCCGAAGATTATAAGAACAGAGTTTTCATCGCCCATCTTTTTTTGGACCGCTCTGCGGTGCTGAATTCTCTGCAGGGCATAGCCGTCACCGCCGAGCGCAGGAAGGCGTGGGCGGAAACGGTGAAGAGGGCTCACCGCATCTGGGCCCTGGGCCAAGAGAAAGAGGAGGCGGGCATGGCCGACTTTTTGGCGGCCAACCCGGTGTTCCCCCGGGCCTCTCTTTTATATCACGCCGAGGCCGCCGCCTATCGGGCCCTGCAAAATTGGGAGCTCCCGGAAGATTACGAGCCCGCTCCTTTTTGCGATGACGACGCGGATGAACTCATAGAGCCCTTCTCCCTGTACGAAGAGCTGAGCGTGGATGATGCCGACATCGTCCGGCGGTTGTGGGCCGATTTCAAAGCCCTTTCTCCGGTGGATACCGGCGATGCTCAGCTTTGGGCTGCGGCGGCAGTCAAGGCCCTTCTTCTCTCATGGGCCCTTCCTTCGCCTCCCTATCCTGCGGAGATGCTGAGATCGGTGGGGATAAAGAAGAAGGAATTGGACGCCGCGATAAAGACTATCTTCGCTACGTTAGACTTAAAAGTTCGGGACGCCCGCTATGCGGGGCAGGAAGTGCTTTTGAAAGAATTGACTTATAAATGATGCGCCCTGCGCAGGGAGAAAAACATGACGTGTGATTTTTGCGGCCGAGAAGTTCCTGACAACATCGAAGAGTGCCCCTACTGCCACTATCTCTTCACCCTTTCGCCTCAAACTTTGAGCCCGGCTGAGCGGGACAGCTTTGAAGGCGTCACCATCGAAGAGGACGGTACAGAAAACGATGAAAGAGAAAGGGAACAGCGAGACGAAGGACCCCGCCCCCAAAGGCAGGCGCCTGTCTTTCAGGTGCGCACTTTCAGCTGCAGCGGCGGCTTTCTTTTCACTTTGCTCTTCATCGTGCTGGCCTTGGCCTTCGTCTTCTTCGTGATGCCCATGTTCTTCGTCTTCGCCCTCGTGGGCGCGGCGGTGGTGGCTCTCTTGCGCTTCTTGGCGGAATTTTTCTGAACTTTTTTCGAAACGATATCAGCCGAGGCTCTCTCTTTGCACGAAGGACTTCTTTATAATTGCATTGACGGCGGAAAAATTATATAATAATAAATCAAGCATAAGCGAACGGAGCTTCTTTGTTTCTTCTTCAAGAGATATGAAACATAGGAACACAGCGAGCGGAACGAACGGAAAAAATTTTTACGGAGGTGTATCTTTTTTGGCGAAAAGCGCTGCTAAAGTGCAGATCATACCGTTAGGCGGTTTGGGCGAGATCGGAAAAAACATGACCGCTTTTCGGTATGAAGACGATATCATCGTCATCGACGCCGGGCTGATGTTCCCGGAAGATGACATGCTGGGCATCGACCTGGTGATTCCCGACTTCACTTATCTGTTGAACAACAAAGATAAAGTGCGGGCCATCTTTTTGACTCACGGTCACGAAGATCACATCGGCGCCCTGCCTTATGTGTTGAAAGATTTGGAGGTGCCGGTGTACGGCACTGCCCTGACCTTGGGCATCTTGGAGGGCAGGCTGAACGAGAACGGCGTGAAAAGCAATAATTTATGGATGATAGAGCCGGGGGAGAAAGTCACCTGCGGCTGCTTCACCATGGAATTCATACGGGTCAATCACAGTATCCCCGATGCGGTGGCCATCGCCGTCCACACGCCCATAGGCACCATCGTCCACACCGGCGATTTCAAGATCGATCAAACGCCGGTGGACGGGCAGGTCACTCAGTTCAGCAAATTGGCCGAACTGGGGGACAAGGGGGTGCTCTGCCTTTTGGCCGACAGCACCAATGCGGAGCGGACGGGCTACACTCCCAGCGAAAAAGTTGTGGGGCAGACCTTCGACGACGAGTTCCGCTATGCCAAGGGCCGCATCATCGTGGCCACTTTCTCCAGCAATGTGCACCGCATCCAGCAGGTGCTGGACGCGGCGGCCAAGTATAAACGCAAGGTGGCCGTCATCGGCCGCAGCATGGTGAACGTGGTGGGTATAGCCCAAGAGCTGGGCTACTTAAAAGCTCCCGCCGGCACCCTCATCGACATCGACGAGGCCAACGATTATCGGCCGGAGCAGATCGTCATCTGCACCACCGGCAGCCAAGGAGAGCCCATGAGCGCCCTCACCCGCATGGCCATGAGCGATCACCGCAAAGTGGACATCGGGCCCGGCGACACGGTCATCATCTCCGCCACGCCCATCCCCGGCAACGAAAAGCTGGTCTCCCGCACCATCGATCATCTCTATCGGTTGGGGGCAGAGGTCATCTACGAAAAAAGCGACGGCATCCACGTTTCCGGCCACGGCAGCCAAGAAGAGATCAAATTGATGCACAATTTGGTGCGGCCGAAATTTTTCATGCCGGTGCACGGTGAATACCGCCACTTGGTGAAGCACGCCAAATTGGCCAAAGACTTGGGCCTGCCCGCCGAAAATATCGTCATCGCCTCTAACGGCTCTATCGTGGAATTGACCAAAGACAGCATCGCCGTCGCCGGCAAAGTGCCCTCCGGCAAGGTGTTGGTGGACGGACTGGGCGTAGGCGACGTGGGCAACATCGTGCTGCGGGACAGAAAACAACTTTCTCAGGACGGCATCATGATCGTGGTCATCACTTTGGATCGGCAGGATTGCAAAGTGGTGAGCGGGCCCGACATCGTCTCCCGGGGCTTCGTCTATGTGCGGGAAGCGGAAGATCTTTTGGAAGAAGCCAAAGAAATAGTGGAAGAAGCTTTGGACGACTGCCGCAGCGAAGGCGTCAGCGATTGGTCAGCCATCAAGGGCGTGGTGAGAGACAGCTTGGGGCGGTTCCTCTACGAACGCACCCGCCGCCGTCCCATGATCCTGCCCATCATCATGGAAGTATAAAAAACTTAAGCCCCGCAGGGGCATAAGGAGATAGAAAACGTGGCGAATAGAAGGAAGAAAGAAGAAAAAAAGAGCTCGCGCTTAGTGGGAGATATCCTCAAGGGCTGCTTTTTTCTGGTGCTGTGCGCCGTCACCCTCGCCGTGTGCGGCGGCTTTTGGGGGCAGGAGACGGTGTTTGCCCAAGCAGCCGACGGCTTGGGGACGTGGAGCTTCGCTCTGCCGGTCTTTTTGGGCTTGGTAAGCCTTCACTTTTTTCAGCGGGATCATCACACCGCCCAAGAAGACGACGGCATCTTGGATATGGAGCAGGTGCGCCAAAGAGTGGACCGGCACAAGGAAGAAGAGAAAAAAAGAGAAGTTTTTCGTCGCCCTGTAAAGAGAGAAGAGAGCCCCGAGCCGGCACGACTTCAGGCCGAGCCTGCGCCCCGGCAGAAGAAGGCGCCCTCTTTGCGCGACTACTACGGCAATAAAGAACTGAAAGATTTCAGCAGCGGTGTGAAGCCCAAGAGCATCTTCCGCAGCATCTTCGGGCAAAAAGAGCCAGCCAAAACAGAACAGCCCGCCAAAGAAGAGCCCATCCCCGATCCGGTGCAGCCGCCGCTGTGGCTGGATGCGCAGGGAGCGGAAAGAAAAGTGACCCGCCCCAATGTAGATTACAGCCTGCCCAAAGTGGCGGGCAGCGAAGAAAAAACTCCCGAGAGCGACGAAAAAGCGAAGACAGAAGAGAGAGACCTCGTTTTCGTCGATCATAACGCTCCGGTTCCTGCCCCCGAAGAAGTCAGAGAGGTCAGAGAAAAAGCGGTCGCCGAGAGCAAAGAGCCGCCGGGCAGCTCCGTCATCGTCAACACGTATCGAGACGGAGACAGCAGCGGCCCCCGCTTCACTTACGTAGACAACGACGACGTGCTCACGCTGGCAGGCTCTCAACAGGAAGCGCCGTGGCACGCCGTGCCTCAAACTTATGACGAAGGGCCACGGCCTGCCGTGAAAGATCTGCTGCCCAAACAGCAAGAAGCGGCAGAGAAGAAAGAAGAAAAAGAAGAAGCAGCGCCTCGGCCCGAGGCGGCGCCCGCTGCCGAGCCTGCCGAAAAAGTTGCGCCCGAAGAAAAGGCTGAGGCTGCAAAAGAGGCAGAGCCTGCAGAAAAAACAGAGCCTGCAAAAGAGCCCCAAGAACTGACCGCTTCGCCGGGCTACTTGTTGCCGCCCTTGGAGCTTTTGGAGCAGCCCCAGCGGGTAGACCCGGAAATTTACAGAGAAGATATCAGAAAACAGTGCCTCATTTTGGAACAGACGCTGGCGGATTTCAGAGTGAAGGCCAAGGTGACCGCCGTCACCAGAGGCCCTTCGGTCACCCGCTTCGAGTTGGAGCCGGCCCCCGGGGTGAAGGTGGCCTCGGTGGTGAACTTGGCGGACGATATAGCCTTGCGGTTGGCAGCCAGCGGCGTGCGCATCGAAGCGCCCATCCCCGGCAAATCGGCCATCGGCATAGAAGCTCCCAACATCAAAAACGATTCCGTCTGCTTCCGCGAGGTGGTGGATTGCGCCGGAGTGAAAGAGGCGAAATCGAAGCTCTGCATCGGCCTGGGCAAGGACATCAGCGGCAAGATCATCACCTGCGACCTTGCCAAAATGCCACATATTTTGGTGGCCGGCTCTACCGGCAGCGGCAAGAGCGTGTGCATCAACACCATTATCGCCGGCCTGCTCTATAAGGCTACCCCCGCCGAAGTAAAGCTGATCTTGGTGGACCCCAAGGTGGTGGAGCTCACCAATTACAACGGTATACCTCATCTCCTCACCCCCGTGGTGACGGAGCCGAAGAAGGCTGCCTCCGCCCTGCATTGGGCAGTGGCGGAGATGGAGCGCCGCTATCAAACTTTCGCCGACAGCCGCGTGCGGGAGATAGAAAGTTACAATCGGCAGGCAGAGCAGCCTCTGCCTTACATCGTCATCATCATCGACGAGTTGTCCGACCTGATGATGGTGGCCAAGGCCGATGTGGAAGCGGCCATCTTGCGTTTGGCTCAAAAGGCCAGGGCCGCCGGCATCCATCTGGTCATCGCCACCCAAAGGCCTTCCGTCGATGTCATCACCGGCATCGTGAAGGCCAACATACCTTCCCGCATCGCCTTCGCCGTTTCTTCTCAGACCGATTCCCGCACCATCCTCGACTTGGGCGGCGCAGAAAAACTTTTGGGCAAAGGCGATATGCTCTACAACCCTATCGGCCAGACCAAACCGGTGCGGGTGCAGGGCGCCTTCGTGCGGGACGAAGAATTGAACAGGATCGTGCAGTTCATCGTCGATCAATCCATACCCGTAGATTATCAAGACGAAGTCACCAGTCAGCCATTGGAGAGCGACGCCAAAGAGGCAGCCAAGGAGAGAGAAGAGAGCGAACCGGAAGAAAGTCAGGAAGACGAGCTCTTCAAAGATGCGGTGCGTTTGGTGCTGGACATGGGACAGGCTTCCTCCAGCATGCTGCAGCGCCGCTTCCGTATCGGTTTCACCCGGGCCGCTCGTTTGGTGGATACCATGGAAGAATTGGGCATAGTGGGGCATGCCACCGGCAGCAAGCCCCGGGAGGTCATCCTTTCCCGCCAAGAGGCAGAGGAAAGATTTTTGCAGGATAATTGAGAGAGCCCTTTGGACCGGGGCAGGGCGCGAGGTGAAGAGCATGAACGACAAGGACAACATTGCCAAAGTAACAGGGACCGAGACCGCCTCTCTTGCTTCCATAGGCGTGGGCGAAAGGCTGAGGTATGCCCGGCTCGCCCAAAAGATCACTTTGGAGCAGGTGGAGCGGGATATCCACATCCGCGCCCGCTATTTGGCAGCGGTGGAGGAAGAACGGTATCAGGATCTCCCCGGCGATGTGTTCGCCCGCGGCATCATCCGCACCTACGGCAATTATCTGGGCTTGGACGGCCTCTCCTTGGTCAGCACCTATCGAGAGCTCCACAAAGGGGGGCCCGACAGCGGCGGCGCCGATATCAGGCAGACGGACAAAGTGAAAGTAGTGAAAGTGCAGTTGAAAGACAAGAGCGACGTCGGCAGCGGCAGACCGACGGGGCTGAGCAAAAAGGGCGGCGGCTTGCCCATGAAGCAAGTGGGCTGCGGCGTCGTCATCCTCTTGCTTTTGGCTGCCCTTTGGTTTTTTATTCCGAGCATTTTAGCGTGGCTGCGCAGCCCTTCCCCTGCTAAAGAGGCAGCTCCGCCTGCTTCGCAAACGGCTGTGACCGCCGAGGTCAAGAACGAAACTGCGGCAGCTCCGGCGCCTAAGGCAGTAGCGAAAGAAGAAGCTCCCGCCGCAATGCCGGCAGTAGGAGCGAAAGAAGCTCAGCCTCAAACTGCAGCTGTTGACGAAAAAGAGCAGCTGCAAAATTCGACCGGCGCAGCTAAAGAAGAGCAAAGTCAAAGCACAGCTGTTGACGAAAAAGCTCAGCCTCAAAACTCGGCGAGTGAAACGAAAGAAGAGCAGACCGTGAGCCCGGCTGCAGAAGTGAAAGAAGAAGCAACTCCGACGGCAGCTGCTGCTCCGGGGGTAGTGCTGAAGCTGGACTTCACCGACAAGTGCTGGCTGGCGGTGTACGCAGACGACACCAAGGTCTATGAAGGTATGCTCTCCGCAGGCGACAGCCGCACCTTCACCGCCGCCGAAAATATTTCCGTAAGATACGGCGAGATAGCCGCCGTAGAGATAGAAGTGAACGGACAAAAAGTTCCTCCCACCGGGGAAAAAGGCGTGGCAGACAGGGTCTACACCCGCTGAGCGAAGCGAGAGAGTCTGTGCGCGAAGAACAAGGCTTGGAGCTGAGAGTGGCATATGGCTGAGTTTTTGCCTATGACGAAAGAAGAAATGGCGGCCAGAGGCTGGGAGAACTTGGACTTTCTCTTCCTCAGCGGCGACGCTTATGTGGATCACCCGTCTTTCGCTCCCGCTCTCATCTGCCGCATTTTGGAGGCGGAAGGCTACAAGGTGGGTCTCCTCTGCCAGATCGACAGTCAGCGGCCCGACAGCGTGAGAGCCTTGGGCGAGCCGCGCCTGGGGGTGCTGGTGTGCGGGGGCAATCTTGATTCCATGCTGTGTCATTATACGGTAAGCAAAAAACGCCGCATGAAGGATAAATATACTGCCGGCGGCATCACGGGCCGGCGGCCGGATCATGCGGCGATCGTTTATGCCCGTATGGCGAAAGCGGCTTGGCCCCACCTGCCCTGCATCGTGGGGGGCATCGAAGCCAGCCTGCGCCGCTTCGTCCATTACGATTATTGGGAAGATAAATTGCTGCCCTCCCTTTTGGAAGAGAGCGGGGCGGATCTTTTGATCTTCGGCATGGGGGAGAGGCAGATCAAAGAGACGGCCGCCTACCTGGCGGGAGGCGCCAAAGCCGAGGACCTGCACCATTTGGCCGGCACCGCTTATTTGACGACGGATGTTTCTTCTTTAAAAGATGCAGTGGAACTGCCTTCTTATGAAGCTATCTTAGCCGACAAAAAACTTTTCGCCGCCGCTCATCATTTGCTCTCTCTCGAGCAGGACCCCATCCGCGGGCGCCAAGTGGTACAAAAAGGAAGGGCCGCCTACGTGGTGCAAAACCCTCCGGCCCTGCCTCTGGCCACGGCGGAGCTGGATGCGATCTACGCTCTGCCTTTTGCGAGAGACTGCCATCCGTCATACGCTCCTTTGGGAGGAGTGCCGGCTTTGGAAGAAGTGCGCTTCAGTTTGGTGAGCAGCAGAGGCTGCTTCGGCAGCTGCGCTTTTTGCGCCATCCACGCTCATCAGGGGCGCATCGTCCAGAGCCGTAGCGAAGAAAGTTTAACGGCCGAGGCTCGCCTCTTGACAAAACTTCCCGGCTTCAAAGGCTACATCCACGACGTGGGCGGTCCCACCGCCGACTTTCGCCATCCCAGCTGCCGCAAACAATCGAAATACGGCACCTGCCGAGACAGGCAGTGCCTCTTTCCCTCTCCCTGTCCGAACCTGGATGCGGACCACAGCGAATATTTGCGTTTATTGGCCAAGCTGCGGGCCCTGCCCGGAGTGAAGAAGGTCTTCATCCGCAGCGGCATCCGCTACGATTATGTGCTGGCGGATAAAAAGCAGGACTTTTTGCCGGCTCTGTGCCGCTATCACGTGAGCGGCCATTTGAAAGTGGCGCCGGAGCACGTAGTGCCCAAAGTTTTGCAAAAGATGGGGAAGCCCCCCAAAGAAGTGTTCATGGAATTTTGCCGTCGTTTTGCGGCAGAGAACGAACGCTTGGGCCTGCGTCAATATTTGGTGCCCTATTTCATCAGCAGTCATCCCGGCTGCGACTTGAACGATGCTGTGGCCATGGCGGAATTTTTGCGGGACAGCGGCCTCTACCCCGAACAGGTGCAGGACTTTATCCCCACACCGGGCAGCGCCGCCACCGCCATGTACTACAGCGGCATAGACCCGGCCACCGGCGAGCCTGTCTTCGTTGAAAAAGACCCTCACCGCAAAGCTATGCAGCGGGCCCTGCTCCGTTATAAAGACCCGAGCAATCGCAGTTTGGTGCTCGAAGCTCTGCAGAAGACCGGGCGAGAAGACCTGATAGGCTTCGGGCCCAAGTGTTTGGTGCGGCCCCCGGCGGCAGAGACCGAAAAGAGCGAGGCCCGGCTGCAAAGAAAAAGGGGTGTTCACAAAGAGGAGCGGCCTTTGGAAAAAACTTTGCGCCGTAAAGCCTCGCCTCAACGAAAGACAGATAAAGATATTCACAGGTAAGCATGAAGAAGAAAGCGGTTCTCGGTCATAGATGATGAAACAGCTCTCTCGCCGCAGATATCTATGAGAGAGCTTCACGGGTAGATATGATGATGAAGAAGATCTTTTTTTGCCTCCTTTTCTGCTTGCTAGCGGCCGGCTGCGGCGGCGAACAGGAAAAGAAGACCGCCCATTTGGTCCTTTATTCGGAACTGGAGCCGGCCTTGACAGAGGCTATAGTGACGGCATATAATGCGGAGAACAAACATCAGGCCCAGCTGGCCCCCATCTACGAGCTGAAAGAAGGGGCGAAGGCCGACTTGGTGTTGGCGGAGCAGCGCACCTTGAACGGCCTGAAAGTGGACAAAAGACTGCAGGCCTTCGAGTGCCGAGAGGCCGCCAGGCTCCCGGCCAAGTTCAAAGACGGCGACGGCCTTTGGTACGGAGCTTTCTACGATCCCGCAGTTTTTTTGGTGAATCAAAATTTCAGCCGCATCATCGGGCAGGAGAACCTGCACGGCTGGGCCGACCTGCAGAAAAGGCCGGGGAAATTGCGTTTGGCCATGGAGAGCCTCACCGACATCCCGTCCACCGGCAACTTCATCGGCGCCTTGGCAGACAGAATGGGAGAGACTCAGGCTTTGAGCTATCTGTTCACTCTCCACGACTTCATCGGCCACTACAGCCGCTTCCCCTTCACGCCGGTGCGGATGGCGGCGGTGGGAGACGCAGACGTGGCCATCACCCGCCGCAGCTACGTGTTCAAATATTTGGAGAGCAACTTCCCCGCCTATGTGGTCTACCCCGAGGAAGGGACGCCGGTGAACCTGTACGGCGTGGGGATGCTGAAGGAGAGCAGGGCCGCAAAAGAGTGCGGCGCCTTCGCCTCCTGGCTGCTTACAGACAGCGACATGAGGAGAGTGTGCCTCAGTCAAAACAGCGGCTACCTTTTTCTTTTGGATCAGCCGGGAGCGAGAGACGCAGCGGCTAAATTGTGGCTGAACCGCACTTATCTTTTGAACAGCAAACAGGAACTGCTGAAAAACATGTGGCTGGAGCGGGTGCGTTTCAGCCCCAAAGAAGAGCAAGAGGAAAAAGAATGAAGATAGCATTGGTCAGTTTGGGTTGCCCCAAAAATACGGTGGATGCCGAGGTAATGGCCGGTCTTTTCGCCGCCAAAGGCTGGACTGTTTGTCAAGACCCGGCGGAGGCGGAGACGATAGTGGTCAACACCTGCGGCTTCATCGAGAGCGCCAAAGAAGAATCTATCGGCACCATTTTGGAACAGGCTCAGCATAAAGAAAAGGGAAAGTGCCGCCTCTTGATCGTCAGCGGCTGTTTGGCCCAGCGCTACGCCGACGACTTGCTGGCAGAACTGCCGGAGATAGATGCAGTGTGCGGCACCGCCGCTTTTTGCGATCTGCCGTGGGTGATAGAGCAGGCACTGCAGGGCCGCCGTTTCAAACACCTGCTGCCTTTAAAAGAACCGGACTTCAAACGCCTGCCCCGGGTGCCGAGCACCCCCGCTCATTATGCTTATTTAAAAATAGCCGAAGGCTGCGACAATTGCTGCTCTTATTGCGTCATCCCCTACATCCGCGGGCCCTACAAGTCGCGCCCCATGGAAGAAGTGCTGGCCGAAGCGGAAGGCTTGGCGGCAAGAGGCGTGAAAGAATTGATAGTGGTGGCCCAAGACACCGCCCGCTACGGCGAAGACCTGACGGGACGGCTGCAGCTGGCCGAACTGTTGCGCCGTTTGGACGGTATAGAAGGGCTGAAGTGGATACGCCTCCTTTATCTATATCCCGAAAATATCACGGACGAGCTGATCGAGACCATCAAAGCATCGAAGAAAGTGTGCCGTTATATAGACCTGCCCCTGCAGCACGCCGGCGATAAAGTGCTGCGAGAGATGAACCGGCGGGACAGCCGCCGCAGCATAGAAAGCTTGCTGAAAAAAATACGCACGGCCCTGCCCGATGCGGTGCTGCGCACCACCTTCATCGTAGGCTTCCCCGGAGAAACGGAGGAAGACTTTCAAGAATTGCTGGCTTTCGTGAAAGAGCAGCGCTTCGATCACGCCGGCGTCTTCACCTATTCCCAAGAAGAGGGCACCGAAGCGGGAACTCGGCCGGACCAACTCCCCGAAGAAGTGAAAGAAGAGCGCTGCGATAGATTGATGGCGGCGCAGGCAGCTATCGCCGAAGAACTGGAGAGAGCACTGGAAGGCAGAGTGCTGGAAGCTGTCATCGAAGAAGCATTGGAAGACGAAGGAGACGGCCTTTATCGTTACGCTGCCCGCAGCTATCGGGAAGCGCCGGAGATCGACGGCAGCCTCTACATAGAGAGCAGGCAGCCGTTAGAGATAGGCACTTTCCTGCCGGTGCGGGTGCAGCAGGGCTTCACCTACGAAGCGGTGGCCGTGCCCTTGGCGGAGGAGGAAGAGCCATGAACGCAGAGGTGATCACCACCGGCACCGAACTGCTGTTGGGGGAGATCGTCAACGTCAACTTTCCTTATTTGGCCCGCAATTTGAACAAGCGGGGCTTCAACGTGCTGTATGAGACCACGGTGGGCGACAACCCCGAACGTTTGGTGCAGGTGCTGGCCGCCGCCCGCAAGAGAGCGGACATCATCATCACTACCGGGGGCCTGGGCCCCACCCGCGGCGATGTGACCAGAGAAGCGCTGTGCTCTCTTTGGGGGCTGAAACTTTCTTTCGACGCCGGCGTGTGGGCCGATATAACCGCTTTTATGCAAAAAAGAGGACGGCAGCTGACGGAGAACAACAGGCAGCAGGCCATGGTGCCCGAAGGGGCCCAAGTGCTGCCCAACCCGGTGGGCACTGCCCCGGGGCTGTGGCTGGAAAAAGAGGGGAAGCTCTTCATCCTCTTGCCGGGGCCGCCGGGCGAAATGAAAGAACTGTGCGAAGCAGAGGTGTGGCCCCGTTTGGCCGCCCGCTTCGGGCAAGAGGGCATCATCCTCAGCCGCACTCTCCATTTGCGCAACATCGGCGAATCTATGGCCGCCGCTTTGCTGGACAAAGAGATAAGGGAGCAGAGCAACCCTACTTTGGCTCTTTATGCCCGCAAAGGCGAGATCTTGCTGCGGCTCACCGCCAAAGGTCATGATGAAAAAGAAGCCGTCGCTCTTTTGGACCCGCTGGAAGAAAAATGCAGGGCCCTTTTGGGCTCCTACGTTTACGGCGTAGACGACGCCACCATCGCCGCCACCGTAGGGAAATTGCTGTTGAAACAGGAGAGCACGGTGGCACTGGCCGAGAGCTGCAGCGGCGGCCTGGCCAGCAGTCTCCTCACCGATGTGCCCGGCAGCAGCGCTTATTTGTTGGGCAGCGTGGTGTGTTACACGGAGAAAGTGAAAGAAAAGATCGTGGGCGTGAAGGGCGAGACCTTGGCAAGATACACCGCCGTCAGCCCCGAGACCGCCTGCGAGATGGCCATGGGCATCCGCTCTTTGTTGGGCAGCACCTACGGCATCGGCATCACCGGCAATGCGGGGCCTGGGGCCAGCTGCGGCAAACCGGCGGGGCTGGTGTACATCGCCTTGGGCACAGAGCAAAATTGCTGCTGTCAGCGTTTTTTCTTTCAGGCCGATCGCACCGAGAACAAGATGCGCATAGCTCAAAGCGCTCTCTCTATGCTGCTGGAAGAATTGTTGACACGGGAAAATGGGGGGGGTAACGGACATCGAGACCACTCTCTCCATACATGTACATTGAAATAAATGTGCTGCGAAATATCTTGCAAAACTCTGCACTGAATACAGAAAATAAAATACACGGAGGAAAATAGATGACGGAAACGCAACAGGAATATTTCGGCGAACTGCTCTTAGACAAAAAGATCGTGAGCGCTTTGCATCACATGGGCTTTGAAGAACCTTCCCCCATCCAGGCGGCCACCATACCGCTGGCCTTGGCAGGGGAAGACATCATCGGCCAGGCCCAGACCGGCACCGGCAAGACAGCGGCCTTCGGTATACCCATCGTGCAAAACATCACGGACCGCCACGGCGTGCAGGCTTTGGTGCTCACTCCCACCAGAGAGCTGGCCATCCAAGTGGCGGAAGAGATCTCTAAGATCGGCCGCACCGCTCACGTGCGGGCCCTGCCGGTGTACGGCGGCCAGCCCATCGAGCGGCAGATCAAAGCTTTAAAGAGCGGCGTAGAGATCGTTATCGGCACGCCGGGACGGCTCATCGATCACCTCAACCGGCGCACGATAAAATTGGATAAGGTCCGCTTTTTGGTGCTGGACGAAGCCGACGAGATGCTGGACATGGGCTTCGTGGACGATATCGAAGCCATCATGGACTATCTGCCCCCCGAGAGGCAGACCATGCTTTTTTCTGCCACCATGCCTCGGCCCATCCTCAGCCTCAGCAAGCGCTACATGAAGGCACCCAAGACCGTCGCCATCACCAAAGAAGAGCTGACGGTGCCCAACATACAGCAATATTATTTCGAAGTGAAAGATAAAGTAGAAGGGGTGTGCCGCCTTTTAGACGCAGAGATAGAAGGGAAGGTGCTGATCTTCTGCCGCACAAAAAAGGGCGTGGACGATCTGAACATCGCCCTCAGCAGCAGAGGCTATTTGGTAGAAGGGCTCCACGGCGACTTGAGCCAGAACCAGCGGGACCGGGTGATGAAAAAATTCCGGGAAGGGAGCTGCGAGGTGCTCATCGCCACCGACGTGGCCGCCCGCGGCTTAGACATCGACAACATCTCTCACGTCATCAACTACGACATTCCTCAGGACCCCGAGAGCTATGTGCACCGCATCGGCCGCACCGGCCGCTACGGGGCCGAAGGGGTGGCCATGACCTTCATCACCGCCCGGGAATTCCGCCAATTGAAATTGATCGAGCGGATCGCCTGCACTCACATCAAAAGGCGGCAGCTACCCACTGCCGATAACGTGATCGAAAGGCAGAGAGAGCAGATCCTCTCCAAGGTGAGGACGGTGCTGGAGCTGGCTTCATTCGCTCCCTATGTGTCCATCGCCGAAGATCTTTTGGAAGATTATGAAGCCGCCGAAGCTTTGGCCGCCGCTCTCAAACTGGGGCAGGAAGGGCCCAAGGCTTTGGAAGCGCCGGCAGAAGAAAAATTGCGGGAAGACCTGCAGAACACCGGCGGCCGCCCGGGGATGGTGCGGCTCTTCGTCAACATCGGCCGCAGCCAAAAGATCACCGTGCGGGACATCATCAATTCCATCGCCATCGAAGCGGACATCCCTGCCCGAGACATCGGGCAGATCAGCATCTACGACCGCTTCACCTTCGTGGAAGTGCCGGAGGCCGATGCGGAAAAAGTTTTGGCCGCCATGGACAGGAACACCATCAAAGGTTATCGGGTGAATATCGAGCCTGCGAAATTGCGCAGATAAAAGTGCGCCGCTTGAAAAAGAGCGGCTGAAGGACGTGTTTTTATGCCCCGGATAAGCGGCAACACCAAAGGCATCAGGGCCAGCATCCTGAGCGAACTGGAAACTTTATACGACTACCGCATCGAAGACGGCCAGCTCATCACTGCCGAGCTGGCGATGAAGTTGGCCGCTTTCAGCACGCAAGTGAAGAGAGAAGCGGCAGTCTATTGCAACAGGGCGGGGAAGATCGTCAGCGTCTCTATCGGCGACGTGGGCACTGTGGACCTGCCTCCCGTGGAAGGCCGGCGAGGCGCCGGCCGCCTCTCGGGCCTGCGCTGCTTTCACACTCACCCTGGGGGCAGCAGCGCTTTGAGCGGGGTAGATATCTCCGCTCTCAAAAATTTCAAACTGGACTGTATGCTGGCCATCGGCGCTGCCCAAGACCCGGCCAAAAGCACTGTGAGTTTTGCGGTCTTAGACGGCTGCAAAGACGGCGAATATCACACAGACGAATTCGGCCCTTTGACTTTGACGGAAGCGGAAAACATCTTCTTCCCCAATTTCATCGCCACCATAGAAAAATTGCTGGCTCCTCAAGAAGGCTCCCAAAGTTTGGCGGCAGCCCAAGAGCGGGCGGTGCTGGTGGGGATGGACTATGGTCGTCAGGATACGCTGGGCTGGACTTTGGAAGACAGCGTGGAAGAATTGAAGCAATTGGCAGACACCGCCGGTGCTTTGGTAGTGGCCAAATTTTTGCAAAAGCGGCCTAAGCCGGATCCTGCCTATTTCATCGGCCGGGGGAAGGTGAGAGAGCTGGCCCTTTTCGCTCAGCAGGAAGCCATCGACTTGGTGATCTTCGACGATGAGCTCTCGCCGGCCCAGCAGCGCAATTTGGAGCAGGCTGTGGGAGTGCGGGTCTTAGACAGGACGGCCCTGATCTTAGACATCTTCGCTCAAAGAGCTAGGACCAACGAAGGCAAATTGCAGGTGGAACTGGCCCAATTGCAATACACTTTGCCCCGCATCATGGGGAAGGGGCAGAGCCTCTCCCGTTTAGGCGGCGGCATCGGCACCCGAGGCCCCGGCGAGACCAAATTGGAAGTCGACCGCCGCCGCATCAGGGAGCGGATCGATTATATAAAGGGCTGCATTGAAAAGGTGAAGAGCGTGCGGGATCTGCACCGGGCGGGGAGAGAGAAGAGCGAGCTGCCCACTTTGGCCCTCATCGGCTATACAAACGCCGGCAAGTCTACCTTGCTGAACACGTTGTGCAATGACGACATCTACGCCAAAGATCAGCTTTTCGCTACTTTGGACCCCACCACCCGCCAATTGGAGCTGCCGGACAAAAGGCAGGCCCTTTTGACCGACACCGTGGGCTTCATCCAGCGGCTGCCTCATCAATTGGTGGCTGCCTTTCGCAGCACCTTGGAAGAAGTGACGGAGGCGGATCTTCTGCTCCACGTCATCGACGTGAGCCACAGCCTTTATAAAGAGCAGAGCAATGCCGTGTATCAGGTGCTGAAAAGTTTGGGAGCGACAGGTAAGCCCATCATCACCGTTTACAACAAGATCGATAAATTGCCGGAGGGCAGCGGCTTAGCCGAACGCTTGGCCCAAGAAGAAGGCAGCGTGTGCATCTCTGCGAAAAAGGGTCTGAACTTAAACGCTTTACTGGAGACGGCGGCCGATCATCTGCGCCTGCAAAGCTCGGAAGAGAGCTATCTCATCCCCTACAGCGAGGGGAGCGTGCTGAACCGGCTCCACGACAGCGGCACGGTCTTGAGCGAAGATTATTTGGCGGAAGGCACTTTGCTGAAAGTGCGGCTGCCTTTAAAAGAGGCGGCTAAATATGCAGCCTATCTGTATGAGGAGTGAAGAAAAGATAATGCTCGATGAGCGCATGATAGAAGCAAAGGGCTTGGCGGCGGTAGCGGCTCAGCTGCCCCGCTTGGAAGACATCGCCCTCTTCAACACGGCTAAAGTGCTGGCCGCTTTCAAAGCAGAACAGGTGTCCGACTATTATTTGAAGCCCAGCAGCGGCTACGGCTACAACGACGTGGGCCGAGAAAAGCTGGACGCCGTTTACGCCCGCATCTTCAAGACCGAGGCGGCCTTGGTGCGCAGCCACTTCGTATCGGGCACCCACGCTTTGGCGGTGGCTCTTTTGGGGAACCTGCGCCCGGGGGATGAGTTGGTGGCGGTGACCGGCGCCCCCTACGACACCATGCAGACGGTGATAGGCAGCCCGGTGAAAGTTCCCGGCTCTCTTGTCGACTTGGGAATAATTTATAAAGAAGTTCCCATGGCGGGGAGTAGCGCCGATCTTGAAGCCATCAAAAAAACGGTGACGCCTGCCACCCGCATGGTGCACATCCAGCGCAGCCGGGGCTACAGCGCCGTGCGGGAGAGCCTGACCGTGGCGGAGATAGGCCGCATCTGCGCCTGCGTGAAAGAGCTCAGCCCGCAAATAATTTGCTTTGTGGACAATTGTTACGGCGAATTTTGCGAGAAAGAAGAGCCTACGGAGGTGGGGGCCGACCTGATGGCCGGGTCCCTCATCAAGAACCCCGGGGGCGGCCTCGCCCCCTGCGGCGGCTACATCGTGGGCCGGGCAGACTTGGTGGAGCAGGCTTCCTACCGACTGACGGCCCCGGGCCTGGGAGCAGAGATGGGAGCCACTTTGGGAGAGACGGCCCGCGCTTTTTATCAAGGACTCTTTTTGGCTCCCCACGTGGTGCTGCAGGCGGTGAAGACGGCCGTCTTCGCGGCGGCGGTGTTCGAAGCCTTGGGCTACGAAGTGAGGCCGCGAGCCTCTGTGCCCCGCACCGACATCATCCAAGCGGTTACTTTGGACTCGCAAGAAAAATTGGAAGCTTTTTGTGCGGCGGTGCAAGGGAATTCGCCGGTGGACGCCCACGTGCGGCCGGTGCCGGGAGAACTGCCCAGCTATCAAGACCTGGTGGTGATGGCGGCTGGCACCTTCGTGCAAGGCGCTTCCATCGAATTGAGCTGCGACGGTCCCTGCCGGCCTCCCTATAACGCCTTCTTCCAAGGAGGGCTCACCTTCGAACACGGGCGCTTGGCCATCATGGCGGCGGCCGAAGAAGCGGGGCCCTGCGCAAAATAAAAAATGCCCAAGAAAAAACGAGCGTCTGTCCTCTTCGCAAAAAGAAAGAGAGCAGGCGCTTTTATCTTGGGGTTAAATAAAAGAACAGAAAAATTTTACGCGGCGGGCTTTTGCGGCTCGCCTTTTTGTTTCAAGAGGAGGGCGAGAAGCAAACTGAGAGTCAGAGCGGCGGCGAAGAAGGAGAGAGTGACGGCGTAGCTTTTGCTGCGTTCATAGAGCAGAGAGAGGAGCAGCGGGCCGGCGATGCCGGCCAAGCCCCAAGCAGTGAGGATGCGGCCGTGGATGGCGCTGAGATAGCCGCCGCCGAAAAGATCGCTCAAATAGGCGGGCATGCAGGCGAAGCCGCCGCCGTAGCAGGTGATGATGAGGTAGATGAGCCCCTGAAAGAGCAGAGGGTCTTTCGTGCGGGCCAAAAGAAGAAAGGCGGCGATCTGCAAAGCGAAGAAGGCGATATAGGTGAAAGGGCGGCCGATGCGGTCGCTGACGGCGGACCACACGATGCGGCCCAGCCCGTTCAAAAGGCCCACGATGCCAACCATGGAAGCGGCGGCCAGAGGCGAGAGGCCGACGAGCTCCTGAGCCATGGGGGAGGCCACGGCCAATAGGGCGATGCCGCAGGTGATGTTGGTGAAAAAGAGCCACCACAAAATTACGAACTGCCACGTGCTCACTGCCTGAGCGGGCGTGAAGCTGTTATCTTTCAAAAGAGAAGCAAAATGTTGGGGAGCAGCCTCGGCACAAGCGGCGGGCGGAGGAGCGAGATAGAGGGAAGAAGAGAGCATCAAGAGAAAATAGACGCTGCCCATGATGAGAAAAGTTTCCGTCAGGCCCACGCCGGCGATCAAAAGCTGCAGGACGGGGGCGGCGATGAGGCCGGCAAAGCCGAAGCCCATGATGGCGAGGCCTGCGGCCAAGCCTCTGTTCTTGGGAAAATATTTCACCAAAGTGGAGACGGGGGCGATGTAGCCGATGCCGAGGCCGATGCCGCCGATGACGCCGTAAAAAAGATAGAGCAAAAGCAGACTGCCCCGCTCAAGAGCGAAGGCGCTGCCCAAGAGGCCGGCGGTGAAGAAGGCGGTGGCGATGAGGCCGCTCTTTTTGGGGCCCAGGCGTTCTACGAAGGAGCCGAGGCTGCCGGCGGAGAGGCCCAAGAAGAGGATGGCGATGGAAAAGATCCACGTTACTTCCTGCAGGGTGCAGCCCAAACGGGCCATGATGGGGCGGGCAAGGACGCTCCAAGCATAAACGCTGCCGATGGATATGTGGATGCCGATGGCGGCGGCGACGATCAGCCATTTGTTTTTTGGTTTTTGCATGTGATCCTCCCATAAATGTGTGATGAGGCTGCGCCGGGGCAAAAAAATACCGCCGGGTGCAGAGGGCGCCCAGACGGTCGGCTGAAAGCCGTTGCGGTCCACGTGGTCGTTTCCACTTATCCGTCAGTTCCGCAACGAGCTGTGAAAGTTGTATCTCTATTGTAACAGAAAAGAGAGCGTCGTCAAGAAAAATATTTGTAAAATGCGCAGATGTTGTGGAGCAAAGGGGAGAGAGGCACAAGATGGTGTGGAGCTTAAAGAGTTTGGAGTTTGGAGTGTGGAGTGAGGAGCTTAATGAGTGTGGAGTGTGCTGGACTTCCCCAGCAGAGTCATATAAATCAGTTGGGTGTTCAAGGGGAAGGAGTTTGGAGTGAGGAGTTGAGAGCACGCCGCCCGCTGCCCGGCTCGAACAGGATGTATGAATGTGCAAGAGGAAGGAGATGCCCGGCTCGAACATATAGATCAGCTGAGTGTTGGAGGGTGAGGAGAGCGGAGTTGAGAAGCGGGCCGGCGATATTTTTATATAAGGAAGAAAAAGGTCAGAAAGGGAGGAACTCATTAGTCGCCCGGCAGGCGACTTTTTTGTTTGACGGTTTTGCTAAAATGAGGGGAGAGGGCGAGGGAAAAGAAAAAATTCGGCGAGGGGGAGAGGCGAAGGCGCGCGCTCTTTCAAAAATTCTTGCGAAAATTTTCGCAAAGTGTTTTCAGAGTGACGGATGTTGTCCAAGCGGTTTGGTAAAATGAAGACAGATGGCGAAAAAACTGTTTTAACTGTATGCGATGGGAGGCGGGCAAAAGGGGCGATGAGGAAGAGAGTGTCGGCGTTTATCTTTTTGCGTTGTGTCTTTAGGTTGTGGTAAAATAAATATAAGCTGCCGACGAGACGGTGATATCGTCAGCAGCTGCAAAATAGCGTGCGGCTCAAACTTTTTCCGCTATAAAACAAAAAACTTGCCGAAGCAAGTTTTGAGCCCACACACTGTGGAGCTCCCGAAGGAGCGGTTTGAATGAATCATGTTTTTTGAACTTATGGTGTAAATCCTGATGGTGGTCAATCACCAGAACCACTATCATTGTAAGGCAAGAAAGAGGTATTGTCAAGATGAGAAAAAAAGAATTCGGCGATTATTTCATCGGTTTGGATATGGGGACCAACTCCGTGGGTTGGGCGGTGACGGACCTAAACTATAATTTGCAAAAATTTAACGGGAAAGCCATGTGGGGCGTGCGCCTTTTCGATGAAGCAAGCACAGCTGCCAATACCCGCGTCAACCGCAGCGCCCGCCGCCGCATCGCTCGCCAGACTTGGCGTTTGAAGTTATTGCAGGAACTGCTGGCGCCGGAGATCGGCAAAGTCGATCCGGGCTTTTATCTGCGTTTGAAAGAGTGCAACCTGCACGTTGAAGATAAAAGCGCAGACAACAGGGTGAAGTACAGCCTTTTCACCAAAGACTTCATGAGCGATAAGGAATATTACAGCAAATATCCCACCATCTATCACCTGCGCAAGGCCATGCTGAATGATGAGGAAGAAGCTTTCGACGTGCGCCTGCTTTATTTGGTGCTTTCCCATTTCTTCAAACACAGAGGCCACTTCCTCTTTGAAGGTTTAGATGCGGGGAACGTGGGAAAATTCGAGCCGATTTATGATGATCTGGAGCAATATATACGGGAAAATTACGAAGAACTGGAAGAGTGGCAATGCACCGATAGAGAGCGCTTTGAAAAGATCATCACTGCCGACAATTTGAGCATAACGCAGAAGAAGCAGCAATTGAAGGCTATCTTTAAACCGGCAAACAAGCAAACTTTGGCCATGGCTGCCTTCCTCAGCGGCGGCAAAGGCTCGCTGGCCGAACTTTTCGCCGATGAGGGATTGAAAGAGGCGGAAAAAAACAGTTTCAGCTTTAAAGATGACTTTGACGCCATAGCCGGAGAGTTGGAAGCACTTTTGGGCGAAAATTTCGAATTGGTGGCCAAGTTGAAAGCCATCTACGATTGGGGCCTCTTAAAAGACATTTTGCAGGGAGAAACTTGTCTTGCTTTGGCCAAAGTAAAAGTTTACGAAGCCCATAAAAAAGATCTGGAGATACTCAAAGGCTATTGCCGAGATAAGAGAAAACTTTATCGCACCATCTTCGGTGCCGAAGTAAAAGACAATTACAGTCATTACATCGGTTCTTGTTTGGATAGAAAAGGTCGTAAAGCTGTTTTAGATAAGAAGTGCGATCAGGCAGCTTTCTGTGCTTTTTTGAAAAAGACGCTGAAGAACGAAATGGGAGGGGCGAAAGCGAAAGAGCAGGGCGGCAGCGATCTTCAGGATCTGCTTTATCGGATCGGTTTGGAGCGTGCCTTCCCCAAACAGACGATGAAGAGCAACGGGATCATACCCGTGCAGGTGAACAAGGCCGAGTTGGAAGCGATCTTGACCAATGCCGAGAAGCATCTGCCTTTCCTGACGGCTGTTGATGACACTGGGCTGAGCATGGCGGAAAAATTCGTGCAGATCCTCAGCTTCCGCATCCCCTATTATGTGGGGCCTTTGGCCGGAACGGAACTTTCCAAAAAGCAGAAACGCTGCTGGGTGGTGCGCACGAGCGAAAAGATATATCCGTGGAACTTCAAGCAGGTGGTAGATGAGGATAAGAGCGCCGAGAACTTCATAAGAAATATGACCAACAAGTGCACCTACCTGCCTGCTGAAGATGTGCTGCCCAAAAATTCTCTGCTTTATGCCGAGTTCATGGCTCGCAATGAGTTGAACAATTTGAGCTATGGCGGAAATAAACTTGATATAAATATCATAAACACGGTCTATGATGAATTGTTGCTCAACGGCAGAGGCAAACTTACCAAAAAGAAGATCGCCGCTCTACTGCGCAGCCACAACTTCATAAACGATGCCAAACCGGAACTTATCGGCGGCGTAGATGATCCGCTGCAGGCAAATTTACAGTCTTATAAAGATTTCAGGGCTATCTTCGGCCCTGCCTATGTTAAGGCCAACCAAGTTATGATAGAGGACATCATTCTCTGGCTGACCCTGTTCGCCGACGAAAAGCAAATGGTGCGGCGGCAGATAGAGAAGAAGTACGGCGACGTGAAGGAATTGACGAAAGAGGTCATCGGCCGTATCTGCAAGCTGAAATATCAGGGCTGGGGACGGCTTTCCCGCGCTCTGCTCTCCGGCGAAGAAGTTTCTTATCTGGACAAAACCACCGGCGAATTGCTGCCTCTCATCGTAGCTTTTAGGACTTACAACCAAAATTTGATGCAATTTTTGGCTAATGACAGAGTAAAGGCAGACATCGAGCGCTTCAACGGAAGCAGGAAAGATATAGCAGGCGAGGTGGCTTACGAAAATGTGGATGAACTTTATGTTTCCCCCGCAGTTAAGCGTTCCATCTGGCAGACGCTTTCGATCGTCAAAGAGATAGAAGGGATAACGGGGCATCAGCCCAAGCGCATCTTTATAGAGATGCCCAGAAGCGACGGCGAGAAGGTCCGCACTGTGAGCCGCAAACAGGCTCTGAGCAAACTATACGAAAGCTGCAAGAAAGAAGAACCCGAACTTTATGCTAAACTGCAGAATGAAACAGAGGCTTCTTTGCGCAGCAACAAACTCTTCCTTTATTACACTCAATTGGGTCGCTGCATGTACAGCGGAGAAAAGATAGATATCAATTCGCTTTACGCCAAACAAGGCAAAGTAGATCTCTACGACAGAGATCATATCTATCCTCGCTCCAAGACGAAAGATGACAGCATCGACAATTTGGTGTTGGTGAAGTATCTATACAACAGAGAAAAATCGGACACTTATCCCTTGGACGCAAGCATCCAAATGAAGATGAGAGGTCATTGGAAGCTGCTGCTGGACAAAGGACTGATCAGCCAGAAAAAATATAACAGGTTGATAAGGACTAGCGGCCTCACGGAAGAAGAATTGGCGCAGTTCATCAACAGGCAGCTGGTAGAGACCGCTCAATCGACGAAAGCGGCCGCCGAACTTTTGCAATTGGAGTGCCCGGACAGCGAGATCGTGTATTCCAAAGCCGGGAACGTTTCGAGTTTTCGAGATGAGTTCAATATGTTCAAGTGCAGGGATGTGAACGACATCCACCATGCCAAAGATGCTTACCTGAACATCGTGGTGGGCAATGCTTTTCATGTTAAATTCACCAAAGACGCCTTAAAATATATCAAAGGACTGCACGGCGGCCAACGCTACACTTTAAATACCAAAGAATTTTACGACAGGGATATCGAAAGAGGGGGAGAAGTCGCCTGGCGAAGAGGGCAGGACGGCAGCATGGCGACAGTGCAAAAGACCATGGCCAAAAACAATGTGCTCTTCACCAGAATGCCTCTTACCGGTAAAGGTCAGCTTTATGACATTCAGCTCATGAAGAAGGGAAAGGGTCAGATACCGGTCAAAGCAGGCAGGGATATCGAAAAATACGGCGGCTACAACAAAGCTTCCACCGCCTATTTCATGCTGGTCAAGTCTTTGGATAAGAAAGGCAATGAGATCAGGACTTTGGAGACCGTGCCTATCTATTTGGCCGGGAAGATCGAAAAAGATGAAGCGGCCAGAGCAGCTTTCCTGACAGCTGCACCTAAGGACGGCGGCTGCGGTCTGCTAAAACCGGAAGTGCTTTTGCCTAAGATCCGCATAAAATCTCTTGTAGACATAAACGGTTGTCTGATGCACATAACCGGTAAAACAGGAGATCAAATCACAGGAACTTTAGGTACACAACTTATACTGGGATATGACATGGATAACTATGTCAGGAAGATATGTAAATTTTTGGACAAAAAGAAAACGGTCAAAGATCTGAAGATATCCTCCGGTGACATTATCTCAAAGGAAGGAAATTTGGCCCTTTATGATGTTCTTTTAGCTAAGCATCAAAGCAACGCTTATCGTAATCGGCCTTCTTCTCAGATAGGCACTTTAAGCGAAGGGCGCGAAAAATTTTCAATTTTGGAAGTTGAAGAGCAATGCAGCGTACTGAACAATATTTTAAACCTTTTCAGAACCAAGGCTCTTAGATCGAATCTTGAAAGTTTAGGCGGCAGTGCCAATGCCGGTGTAGTCCAGTTCACAAAAAAAATGAGCGAAAAAAGATCTGCTACTATCTATAATCAATCCGTGACCGGGCTCTTCAGTCAAGCTATCGACATGAAAAAGCTCTGATCATGTCTTGGCGCACTGTAGTGATCTCCAAACGGGCCAAGTTGGACAAGGAATTGGGCTATCTGGTAGTGAGAGGCGAAACGAAAAAGAGGATAGCCCTCAGCGAGATAAACGTGCTGGTGGTGGAAAGTACCGCCGTTTCTCTCAGCGCCGCCCTTTTGGCGGAATTGATGGCAAGAAACATAGGCGTTATCTTCTGTGACGAAAAGCGTTACCCCTGTTCACAATTGCTTTCTTTGCATCACAGCCACGACAGCAGCGATAAATTGAGGATGCAATTACGCTGGCGTCAAGATGTCAAGGAGCTAATTTGGACGGAATTGGTGAGGGTGAAACTGCAGCGGCAGAGGGACTTATTGGTGCTGCTGGACTTGCCGGAAGCGGCTGCTTTGAACAACTACTTGGAGGAGCTGCGGAGCAACGACGTCACCAATAGGGAAGGTTTGGCCGCCAAAGTCTATTTCGGCGCTCTTTTCGGCAAGGGCTTCACCCGGGCCACCGATTCGCCCATCAATGCCGGGCTGAATTACGGCTATGCATTGCTGCTTTCATCTTGCTGCCGACTTTTGGCGGCAAAAGGTTATCTTACTCAGTTGGGCATCCACCACGACAACGGAGATAATGCCTTCAATTTGGGCTCCGACCTTATGGAACCACTGCGCCCGTTTGTGGACTTGGCCGTTTATAAATTGTGGTATGAAAGCAGGCTGGTCACTTTCGAGACAGAAGAAAAGCATGCGCTGCTGGAAGTGTTGAACCGACAGGTGCTGTACGACAAGAAAAAATACTTCCTCAATAAAGCCATCGATGCCTACTGTCAAAGCGTGATGGACAGCCTCAACGAAGAAGACGAAAGCCTGCTGCAATTTTGTTCGTTCTTGAAAGACGAAAAGATAGCAACACAGGCCGATGTTTGAGGATAGCAGAAAGAAATGGGCAGGATAATGCGGATATTGGTGCTTTTCGATATGCCTACGCTCACCTTGGAAGACAGGCGGGCTTACAGGCGTTTGCACAAAGAGCTGTTGAATTTGGGCTTTTTGATGGAGCAAGAATCGTTTTACAGCAAATTGTCGCTGAACGCAGGGGAGACCTTGACCTTGGTAAGAGGCATAGAAAAGATCGGCTTAGACAGAGGAACGGTGCAACTTTTGTCGGTCACCGAAAGGCAATACAACAATATGCTCTATTTGGTGGGCGGAGCAGAGACCGATGTGATAAACAGCACGGACAGGCTGGTGATATTATGAAGCTGGCCTACAGACCCTTGCAAAAGGCCCTGCCTTTGAGCGAAAATGCACCCATGGTGCTGGTGTTGGAAGACCCTGTTTTCTATCGGGACACCGTATCGATGCTGTTGTCGCAGATGGACGGGTGCGAAGGAGACTTCTTCTTATCTGAAAACAACAAAGAATTAAAATTGAGCCGCACGGCTCAGATCGTGTTGCAGCCCTTTTTGCTGGAGCTCAACCAGCGAAAAGTTTTGAGCAAACTTTACGAAAATTTGAATGAGGTGGCAAGCGGCCCGGGCTTGATCGCAGAGACGCAGGAGATGAAAAGTTATTTGGCCCGCTATCTGCTGCGGTTGACTACGGAGAGCACGGAGCATTTAGATTTCAACTTGGACCTTAATGTGAAAGACATTTTGGCTGCTGCCAATGTGCGTTTCAGTCAAGACGGAGGAGTGCTGGAGCAGCTGGTGGCCTACGCCCGCTTGTGCCGAGGCTTTTTGGGCCTGCCTCTTTTGATCTTGGTGGGCATTGCAAGCTATTTCACTAAGGAGGAGATGCAAGCTTTTTATAAAGAGATGGCTTACGAAAAAGTGCGGCTTTTGCAAATTGAGCGATTTTGCCCCGTTAAAGCCGCTGAGGAGCTGTTTTACGTGATTGACGACGATTTATGCGAAATTCGTTGCGACTTTGATCGTGAAATGGTATGATTTAATCGTAGTGCTGTTCACCGGATGGATCTACGGCGTAATGGTGGCGCTTCATTCTCCTTGAGGTTTGAGAATGGTGTAAATCCTGATGGTGGTCAAACAGTATAATCACGGGCAGAAGCGGAACGAACGTTTGAGAATGGTGTAAATCCTGATGGTGGTCAAACGCTTGCCACGAGGAGCAGGAGAGTCAAAAGGTTTGAGAATGGTGTAAATCCTGATGGTGGTCAAACAAGGCCATTAAAAACCTGTGCCAAATGCCAGTTTGAGAATGGTGTAAATCCTGATGGTGGTCAAACAGCACCGAGAGCAGACTTAGTACTGTCGGAGTTTGAGAATGGTGTAAATCCTGATGGTGGTCAAACTACATATAGGGGGTAAAGTAATATGTTGAAGTTTGAGAATGGTGTAAATCCTGATGGTGGTCAAACATCACCAAACAGCGGTTGACGTTTAGGAACGTTTGAGAATGGTGTAAATCCTGATGGTGGTCAAACCTGTTCACTCTTAAAGCCCTGTGCCGCCGTGTTTGAGAATGGTGTAAATCCTGATGGTGGTCAAACGCCTACGTTGTCGCTCCAAAGACAACTCATGTTTGAGAATGGTGTAAATCCTGATGGTGGTCAAACAGGAAAAACCATAGGGAAATCATAGAAACCGTTTGAGAATGGTGTAAATCCTGATGGTGGTCAAACTGAAATATGCTAAGCTTGCTTAGCTTATTGGTTTGAGAATGGTGTAAATCCTGATGGTGGTCAAACACCGCCTAAATATTCAGGGCGTTGAAGACGGTTTGAGAATGGTGTAAATCCTGATGGTGGTCAAACTTATTTTCTTTTTTCCATTCATCATAAGAGTTTGAGAATGGTGTAAATCCTGATGGTGGTCAAACCATAACAGCAACGACAACAACGACAACACCGTTTGAGAATGGTGTAAATCCTGATGGTGGTCAAACACTAGCTCGTGTAAGCGCCGTTCAGTCTGAACGTTTGAGAATGGTGTAAATCCTGATGGTGGTCAAACCGTTCCCCAAATACGGATTGACACACGCTTTGTTTGAGAATGGTGTAAATCCTGATGGTGGTCAAACTGAAGCGTTTCGCTCTCCAGTTCTTAAAGCCGGTTTGAGAATGGTGTAAATCCTGATGGTGGTCAAACCGATACTGGAGTGATGATATGTAGGTAACCGTTTGAGAATGGTGTAAATCCTGATGGTGGTCAAACTAAAGCGATGAAGCGTGAGCTTACTACCGTGTTTGAGAATGGTGTAAATCCTGATGGTGGTCAAACCGTTCCCCAAATACGGATTGACACACGCTTTGTTTGAGAATGGTGTAAATCCTGATGGTGGTCAAACCAAATGTTAATTTAATTAGGGCGATTCCCCGTTTGAGAATGGTGTAAATCCTGATGGTGGTCAAACTAAAAGGCTGGCCACGCTGTTTGAATTGCAGTTTGAGAATGGTGTAAATCCTGATGGTGGTCAAACCAAATGTTAATTTAATTAGGGCGATTCCCCGTTTGAGAATG
>CANQBR010000026.1 GCA_947589605.1 uncultured Phascolarctobacterium sp.
ATAGTAGACATCATGCAAAACTCCTTTATTTTTTGTTTGGCCCTTAAAATAATAAGATATTTTGCATGATTAGGGAATGGGAAAACCCTTCCCTTTATTTTATTGAGTTTGCCAACGAAAATTATACACTAACGCCGTTCCTTTACCGCAGCGGATTCGACAGCGGTATTCCATATGCAGTTGCTTTAGTTTGCTTGCAAAACACCGTATTAGTAAATAAACAACGGAGGTGTACAATTATGGATAAAATGGATTGGCTGATTCTGAAAACGTTGGCAGTTAATAAAAATCTAACGACTGTTGCCGAAAAATTGTTTATTACACAACCGACCCTGACATATCGAATCAAAAATATGGAAGAAGAGTTGGATGTTACTATTTTAGTCAGACATTCCAAAGGCATATATCTGACGGATCAAGGTCAATTGCTGGTCGATTATGCTGTAGATATGCTGAAGCGATACGAAAACCTCAAAGATGATATACACGTCAAGGATCCGGAAGTGAGGGGTTCGGTTCGAATAGCAGTTTCTTCGGCTTTTACTCATTCTCCTTTGGCAGAGGCTCTGTATGCCTTTCGCGAAAGATATCCTCATGTTGGCATTTACATCAATGCACATATGAGTTCTGTCGCTGTAAAACAACTTGATAATGACGAAGTGCAGGTAGCAATTATCAGAGGCAATCACAACTTGAAATGCAGGACAGATTTCCTTGGCAGCAAACCAATAAATCTGATTTACAAAAAAGAAATAAATTTTAAGGCATTGCCGTCACTGCCATACATAAAATACGCTACTGACCGTACTTTAGAACACGATATAGCAGACTGGTGGAGAGCCAATTACGAGCAACCGCCACGCACCATAATGAGGCTCAACGATTCCTTCGCATGCAGACAAATGGTAGATATCGGGTTGGGCTTCACGATACTCCCTTCATTGGTTTCCAAAAAGGACAGCATGTTCGATCTTTTCGAGGAACCTCTTATCAACAAAGATGGTGAGATACTGCAAAGGTCGGCTTGGATCGCTTATAAAGATTACGCTTTGAAAAGCAAAGCAGTCAACGTTTTCATAGATTTTATGAAGGTACACCTTAAGGACAGATGAACTTTTAAAGCTACATTTGTTATTAAAAGGAGTTGATCATTATGAAGAAAAACATAGTTATACTGGCTACCGGAGGGACGATAGCAGGTTATGCGGCTTCCAGTACAGAATTCGCCGAATACAACGCTGGAGCGATGGATATCCAAAGTATGATCGATGCAGTGCCCATGCTTGCTAAAGTGGCTAATGTGTCTGGGATTCAGGTATGCAACAAAGGCAGTTATGATTTTGAGTGGGATGTAGTACTTGATCTCGGCAAAAAAATCAACACCTTGCTTCAAAGAGACGATGTAGATGGCATAGTAGTTACTCACGGGACAGATGTTTTAGAGGAAACGGCCTATTTTCTCAATCTTACTGTCAAAAGCGAAAAGCCAGTAGTTGTTGTCGGGGCAATGCGTCCCACTTCTGCCGTTGGCGCTGACGGCCCGGTCAACCTATTAAATGCCGTAATATTGGCTTCCAGCGATGAAGCGATCGGACAGGGTACTCTGATTGCATTGAATGACCAAATCGGTTGTGCCAGAGATTGTACAAAGACGAACACTACCCATGTGGAGACCTTCAGATCTTTCGAATTGGGGTATCTGGGTTATATGCAAAACGGTAAACCGTATTTTTATCGCAAATCTTTGCGTAAGCACGGGCTCGAAACAGAATTCGATATAATGGATGTTGCCGCTCTGCCAAGAGTTGATATTATTTATACATATCTGGGATATGGCAGCGATCTAGCAGAAGCTGCCGTTCAATTAGGTGCTAAGGGTATAATTTTGGCGGCTTTCGGGCGGGGCAATATCCGGGATAGGGCTATACCTGGCTTAGCAAAAATTGCAAAACTCGGCGTTCCCGTAGTTCGCAGTTCACGGACCGGCAACGGTGTGGTAATCAGACATCATCTTGATGATCAATATGGTTTTATAGCCGGCGATAACTTAAATCCTCAAAAGGCTCGTGTCTTATTAACTCTTGCTTTGCTGAAGAGTAATAACATCGACGAAATACGGAGAATGTTTGCCGAATATTAGTAGTTGCTTCAAACTAAAGTTTCACGATGATCGATAGTTGACTAAGCGTTGCCATGCGGGAACCACTAGATAGCGGATTAACACACAACAAGGAGCCAGATGGAAAGATTTATACCTTCACATTTAGCTCCTTGTTCTTTTTCAAAAGAATGGATATAGTAAGATAATAGTGGAAAAAAGAGACTGCCAAATAAGGCAGTGTCAAGATTTACGCGACCCAACAAAAAATTTACGTCAGATCACGGCGTTGCCGTCTTTTGCACCGGCAACTTTTTTGCGAGCTCGGCAATGAGAGTGAGGTCGGCAGGCAGCCAGGGGACAGCAGCAGTGCCTGCTGCGGGGTCTCGCCTGCTTCTTTTTTGCCGCCCGGGAATTCCCACAGCCCTTTAAAGGGACCGTAGCCTCCGGCGGTAGCAAATATTTTGGCGCCGTCGAGGGTCACTGCAGCGACAACTTCAACTGTCTTCATCAAATAGAAAACTCCTCGGATAAAGCAGAAAAGGGCTCTTCAAAAATATGCGCGATATATTCGCAAGCAACCTGTCGAAAAATATCCGAAATTCAAAGCTTAAGTAAAAACAGCAACGCTCGACACATAAGAGCAGCGGGGCCGCTTTTTTCGTCACAGCTTCGGCGGCTCCCGTCTGTACTCACCGCTGAGGATGGCTTCCCACCATGAGCGGTTAGCCAGGTACCAAGCGACGGTGCTCTTCAGCCCTTGAGCAAAAGGCACGGCCGGCTGCCAGCCCAATTCTTTTTGCAATTTGTCCGCATTCAGGGCATAGCGCAGGTCGTGGCCTTTGCGATCGGCGACGAAGGAGATAAGGTCGCAAGAAGCGCCCACTTCTTTCACGATGAGCTCCGCCAGTTGGAGGTTGCTCAGTTCGCTGCGGGCGCCGATGTTGTAGATCTCGCCCTCTTTGCCCCGGTCGATGATGAGGTCGAGGGCTCGGCAGTGGTCTTTCACGTGGAGCCAGTCCCGCACGTTTTTGCCGTCGCCGTACAGCGGCAGGGGCCTGCCTCGCAAAGCATTGACGACGGCCAAAGGGATCAATTTTTCCGGGAATTGATAAGGACCGTAGTTGTTGGAGCAGCGGGAGATGCTGACGGGCAGACCGAAGGTGCGGCGGTAGGCCAGCACCAAAAGATCGGCGGCGGCTTTGGCGGCGCTGTAAGGAGAAGAGGGGCGAAGGGGAGAAGTTTCGTCGAAGAAAAGATCCGGCCGGTCCAAGGGCAGATCGCCGTAAACTTCGTCGGTGGAGATCTGATGAAAGCGTTTCACGCCGAAGCTGCGGCAGGCATCCAGCAGCACTTGCACGCCCAGCACATTGGTCTCTAAAAAAAGGGCGGGCTCGGCGATAGAGCGGTCCACGTGGCTCTCTGCGGCGAAATTCACTACGATGTCCGGCCGTTCTTCGGCGAAAAGTTTAAAAACGCCGGAGCGGTCGCAGATGTCCGACTTGACAAAACGAAAGCCGGGGCGCTTGAGGACGGGCGCCAGGGTAGAGAGGTTGCCGGCGTAGGTGAGTTTATCCAAGCAAACGATGCGCCAGTCGGGATGAGCGGCCAGCAGATAAAAAATAAAATTGGAACCGATGAAGCCGGCGCCGCCGGTGACGATGATGTTCAAAATCTGCTCCTTCGTGTTTTGATGGGGCTCTTTTCTTTTATTGTAGAGGCAGTGTAACCGGGTCGTCAACAATTTTTGCGGCTGCGGCGCAGCGTGAGGCGTTGAAGTTTTGTTGTTTTGTTTTTGTTTTTTTGCAAAAGTTCGCGGCCTTCGCACCGAAGATCTTTCTTCGGAGCTTTTTTGAAAAAAGAGAGCTGCTCTGAGGTCTGCCTTCGATCCCGCTCCCTTTTTCAAAACGCGAGGGGGGCGAGAGCCGCAAGTTTTTTGCGAAGGTGAAGGGGGCTTTAACTGCTGACAGATTTGCGGCGACTATGCTATAATATGGAAAAGATAAACAAAAAAACCGGGGCGCTCATCGTTGCCGCTTCGCGCTTCGAACAAAAAATTTTTCGGCGGCGGCCCTGCGAGGTACTTTTGCTGCAAAACATGACCGAGGGCAGGCCTCTCAGCCTGATCCTGCCCTTCATGGTCCCCCTCTTGATAGGCAATATCTTTCAACAAATGTATAATGTGGCGGATGTGATCATCGTCGGCCGCACCATCGGCGTGGAAGCCTTGGCTGCAGTGGGCTCTGTTTCGCCTCTTTTCATGTTCGGCATCATGCTCTGTATCGGTTCCTGCAACGGCTACACCGTGGTGACGGGGCAGCGCTACGGGGCCGGCGACCTGGACGGGATGCGCCGCAGCATCGCCACCTGCACTTTTTTGGGCTGCTTCGGCGTGGTCTTGATCATGGTGCTCATGCACCTTCTGATCGAGCCGGTGCTGGCGCTTTTGAACGTGCCGACAGAATTGACGGCAGACGCCCGCTCTTATGTGATGATCATTGTGGACGGCATCGCCGCCATGATGGCCTACAATCTTTTGGCGGCCATCATGCGCTCCTTGGGCGACAGCAAGACCCCTCTCTACTTTTTGATCGTCTCCACTTTGGTGAACATCGCTCTGGCCCTCGTCTTCATCGTTTACTGCGGCTGGGGCGTGCCGGGCAGCGCCGTGGCCATGGTCATCGCTCAGGCCGTCTCTGCGCTGCTCTGCCTGTGGTATATTTACCGCCGCTTCCCGCAATTGCACATCGGCCGTAAAGATCTGCGCTTGGATTGGCCCGAAGTGTGGGCCCATTTGCGGATGGGCCTGCCCATGGCGGTGCAATTTTCCGTGATCGGCTTGGCCATCATGATCCTGCAGTCGGTGTGCAACAGTTTCGGCACGGAAGCCATCGCCGGCTTCACCGCCTCTGTGAGGATGGAGCAGATCGCCGTGCAGCCTCTCATCTCCTGCGGCCTCTCTATGGCGGTCTTCACGGCGCAGAATTTCGGGGCCCGCCGTTTCGACCGCATCCGGGAAGGAGTGAGGATGTGCTCCCTCCTCTCCGGCAGCTTCAGCCTTTTGGCCGCCCTGACTATTTTTGCTTTCGGCGATCAGATCGTCGCCGTCTTTTTGGACGATCCCCAGCCGCCGGTGATGGAAGCCGCTCGCCTCTACATTTTTCACACCGTGCCGGCCTATCTTTTTTTGGGACAGATCTTCATTTACCGCAACAGTTGCCAAGGCATGGGCATCAGCCTCATCCCTATCCTCGCTTCTTCCGTAGAATTTGTGACCCGCTCCGGGGCTGCCCTGCTTTTGAGCCATTATTTGGGTTACAGAGGCATCTGCATGGCCTCTCCCATCGCTTGGGTGATGAATTCTCTCTTTTGCTTTGCCGCTTATCGCTACTTCATCGGCCTTTTGGAGCGGCGGCATAAAGGGCTAAGATGAAATATGATAAGGAAGAAACGAAAGGAGCACCAAAAAGAAAAATGGCGAAGGAAAAGATCGATGCCTTATATGAAATAATGTTGAAATTTTTCGGCGGCGATGCCAAACGCTGCCAACATTTGCTGAAGGTGCACAGCCTGGCCGCCTATTTGGGCCGCAAAGAGGGGCTTGATCCCCTCACGCAGGAAACTTTGGAACTGGCGGCTCTTTGCCACGACTGCGGCATCAAAGAGGCCGAGGCTCGCTTCGGCTATAACAACGGCAAATTGCAGGAAGAATTCGGACCTGAGGCGGCCCGAGAACTTTTGGCGCCTCTTTGCCTCTTGAAAGAGCAAAGAGAGCGCATTTTTTATTTGGTGGGCCATCATCACACTTACGATCATATCGAAGGCATGGACTATCAAATTTTGGTGGAAGCCGATTTTTTGGTGAATTTTTACGAAGACGCTTTAAAAAAAGAGACGATCGAAAAAACCGCGGAAAAAATTTTCGTTACCGCCGCAGGCAAAGCTTTGGCGAAAACCATCTACGCTTTAAACAGAAATGAAGAAGAAATAAGCGGAGCACCGGTGTAAAGAGCTTCGGTCCCCGACAAAAAACATTGACAAAGTGTAAACTTTTTGAGAAAATTAAATCGCAAAGCTGTCGGCTTGACAGGAGCGCTCATTCACGGCCCTATCTGTAGCTTCAGGTAGGGCTATCTTATAGGAAAGGCCGGAGGAAAAATGGAACAGATCATCGCCATAGTCGTTCGCAATCAACCGGGCGTTTTGATGCGGGTGGCGGGAATGTTTTCTCGCCGCGGCTACAACATCGACAGTTTAGCCGTGGGCACGACGGAAAAACCGGAGTTCAGCCGCATGACCGTTACCATGGATGCGGATGAAGCGACTATTCAACAAGTGTGCAAGCAGCTGGAAAAATTGGTGGAGGTGGAGGCGGTGAAGGTGCTGCCCCCCGACAGCAGCTCCAAACGCAGCATGATCCTCTTAAAGGTCCACGCCGGCGAAAAAAGGATAGAGCTTTTGCGTTTGGCAGAAGTTTTTCGAGCTCACGCCGTGGACGTGAAAGGCAGCTCTCTCACCTTCGTGGCCACCGGCGACGAAGGCAAGCTGCGGGCCCTCATTCAAGTTATGGAACCTTACGGCATTTTGGAAATGGTGCAGACCGGCTTGGTGGCTTTGGAGCGGGGGGACACCAGCCTGCGGGTGGAGAGCTCCCGCTTCTCTTGGCCTCGCGAGTAGAAATAAAAATTTAACGCAAACGGAAAATAAACGGAGTGATCTAGCATGAAACTGACCGGTGCGGAAATAATGGTGCGTTGTTTGGCCGAAGAAGGAGTGAGCACGATCTTCGGTTATCCCGGCGGCGCTATCTTGCCTTTTTACGATGCCTTGCGCACTTCTAAGATCAAACATATTTTGACGGCTCACGAACAGGGAGCCAGCCACGCCGCCGACGGCTGGGCCCGGGCCACGGGCCAGGTGGGCGTGTGCGTAGCCACTTCCGGCCCCGGGGCCACCAATTTGGTCACCGGCTTGGCCACCGCTTATTTGGATTCCATCCCGGTAGTTGCCATCACCGGGCAGGTGGCTCGGCCCATGATCGGCCACGATGCTTTTCAGGAGGTGGACATCACCGGCATCACCATGCCCTGCACCAAGCACAATTTTTTGGTGAAAGAGCCGGCGCAATTGGCTCACACTTTAAGATTGGCCTTTCAATTGGCCAAGCACGGCCGACCCGGCCCGGTGTTGGTGGATGTACCCAGAGACGTGCAAACAGAATTAATCGAATACGTTCACGATAAATTGCCCGAGGTGGGCCTGCCTCAGCCCGACATGGAGAGAGTGAACAGAGCCATCGCCGCCATCAATCAGGCCCAACGGCCGGTGATGTTGGTGGGAGGCGGCGTCATTCGCGCCGATGCGGAATATGATGCCATGCATCTTTGTGAAAAATTGCACATGCCGGTGGTCAGCACCTTGATGGGCTTGGGCGCCATCAGCGCCTACCGCAAACTTTTTTTGGGCATGACCGGCCTGCACGGTCACGAGCGGGCCAACAACGCAGTGAAAGAAGCAGATCTCATCTTGGCAGTGGGCAGCCGCTTCAACGATCGGGTGACGGGCGAGCGGTCCAGCTACGGCGCCAACAAAAAAGTGGTGCATATCGACATCGACCCGGCAGAATTGGATAAAAATATTTATTCCAACATCGGCATCGCCGGCCCCATGAAGCAAGTTTTGAATCTTTTGGAGCAGGGCAGCAAGGTGAAAGACCTCAGCCCTTGGTGGCAGCGGATAGAATCGTGGACCAGCATGGAAGAAGATTTCGGCGACGAGCAGGCGCCTCTCTTCCTTAAAGCTTTGAACGCCGTGATCAAAGACAAAGATTACATCGTGGTCACCGACGTGGGCCAGCACCAAATGTGGGCGGCTCAGCATTTAAAGATCCAATTCGCCCGCCAGTTCATCACCTCCGGCGGTCTGGGCACCATGGGCTTCAGCCTGCCGGCGGCCATGGGCGCTGCTCTGGCTCGGCCTCAGAGCCGCGTGATCAGCATCAGCGGCGACGGCGGTTTCAAAATGACCGGCTCTGAGCTCTACACCATCTCCACTCATAAGATACCCGTGACTGCCATCGTCTTCAATAACCACGGCTTGGGCATGATCCGGCAGCTGCAGACGGTGCAGTTCGAAAAACGCTTCACTTCCTGCGAATTCCCCGGCTATGTGGACTTCGTCCGTTATGCCGAGGCTTTCGGAGTGAAAGGCGAACACGTAAAAACGCCGGAGCAATTGGCGGAGGCGCTGGCCAAGGCCATGGAGCTGGATGAGCCCTATCTCATCGAAGTGGAGATCGACCCCAAGGATATGGTGCTGCCCATGGTGGTGCCGGGTCTGGGCATCGGCGACTTCGTAAAATTCGAGGAGAAAAAATGAAAGAAGCCGGCTGCCTCTACCTCTGTGCCACGCCCATAGGCAATTTGCAGGACATCAGTCCCCGTTTGGCTCAGACCTTGGGGGCAGTAGATATAGTGGCTGCGGAGGACACCCGCCGCAGCCTGCTGCTTTTGAATCATTTGGGGCTCAAAGCCCGGCTGGTCCGCTACGATGAGCATACCAAAGTCGGGCAGGGAGCCTATCTCATCCAGCAGCTGGCGGCGGGAAAGACGGTGGCCCTTTTGAGCGATGCCGGTTATCCCGGCTTGGCCGACCCCGGTGAAGATCTGGTGAAGCGTTGCGTGCAGGAGAACATCGGCGTGATACCCATTCCCGGGCCCAATGCCGCTCTTTGTGCGCTGGTGGCTTCGGGGCTGCCCTCGACACCTTTCTTTTTCGGCGGGTTTTTGCCGAAACGCAAGAAGCATCGCTTGGAGCAATTGGCGGCTTGGCAGTCGCTCGCAGCTACGACGGTCCTCTACGAAGCTCCTCACCGTTTGCCGGAAGTGTTGGAAGATATCTTGGCGGTGTGGGGCGAGCGGCCCATGAGTTTGGCTCGTGAGCTTACAAAAGTCCATGAAGAATTTTATCGAGGCACAGTGACAGGCGCCATCGCTCTTTTAAAAGAGCGGCCGCCGCGAGGAGAATATTGTTTGGTCATCGGCGGTCCTTCGCCGAAAGACGAGAAAGAAAAGGCCGAAGCTTCATCGGTGACAGCCGCTGAAAAAGAAGCTCGAGCTCTTTTGGAAACGGGAAAATTGTTGGACCGGGGCCTTACGAAAAAAGAAGCGCTGGCTGAAGCTGCCAAAATTTGCGGCCTGCCTAAACGACAGCTGTACAACGCATGGGAAGCGCAGCGGGCGAGAGAGCGCTCGGAGGAAGAAGAGAGCGACTGAGCAAAATAAAAAAGAAAGTTACGGCCCCAAGGGACGAAACTTTGCGAAAAAATTCTTCCTATATGATTTTGGCGGAAAATGTGATAAGATAACGAGTTGTGAATAACAGTTCGAGGCGGAGGCTCTGCCTGCGATAAAGCTGCGAGAGAAGGTTTGAAAATGTGTAAAGAATGCCGCAAGGGGAGTTATTATATCACTACCCCTATTTATTATCCCAGCGATAACCTGCACATCGGCCACGCATACTGCACGACGGTGGCCGACTGCTTGGCCCGCTTTCACCGCGACCTCGGCGAGGACGTGTTCTTCCTCACCGGCAGCGACGAGCACGGCCTGAAGATCCAGCGCAAGGCCAACGAGAACGGAGTTACTCCTCAGGCCTATGTGGATAAGATCATCGCCAATTTCAAATTGCTCTGGCGGCAGTTGAACATCTCCAACGACGACTTCATCCGCACCAGCGAGCCCAGACACCATAAAGTGGTGCAGGATGCCCTGCAGAAGATCTACGAACAGGGCGATATCTACAAAAAAAATTACAAAGGGCTTTACTGTGTGCCTTGCGAAAGTTATTGGTTGGAAAGACAGCTGGTAGACGGCAAGTGCCCGGACTGCGGTCGCCCCGTGGAAGAGATGGAGGAGGAGAGCTACTTCTTCAAACTCAGCAAATACGAGGATTGGTGGCTGCAGTTCATCGAAGAGCACCCCGATTTCATCCAGCCGGTGAGCCGCCGCAACGAAATGATCAATTTCGTGAAGCAGGGGCTGGAAGACCTGTGCATCACCCGCACCACCTTCGATTGGGGCATACCGGTGCCTTTCGACAAAAAGCACGTGGTGTACGTGTGGTTCGATGCTCTGTTGAATTATCTGACCGGCATCAAATACGGAACGGACGCTGCCTTCTTCAATAAATTCTGGCCGGCGGATCTGCACTTGGTGGGCAAAGAGATCGTCCGCTTCCACACCATCATCTGGCCCATCATGCTTCACGCCATGGGCGTGGAGCTGCCGAAAAAAGTTTACGGCCATGGCTGGCTGATCGTGGAGGGCGACAAGATGAGCAAGTCGAAGGGCAATGTGGTGGACCCCCTTGCCCTCATCGACGAGTTCGGCGCCGACTCCATCCGCTACTTTTTGCTCAGAGAGATCAATTTGGGCAGCGACGGCAATTTCTCCCGGGATGCTTTGATCAACCGCATCAATGCGGATTTGGCCAACGACTTGGGCAATCTGCTGCACCGCACAGTCTCCATGATCAATAAATATCACGGCGGCATCATCACCGCTGCCGGCTGCGAGGCTCCCATCGATGAAGAGCTCAAGGCTCTCATCGCCGACACCGTGGCCTCTTACATCCGCTACATGAAAGGGATGGAGCTGAACAGCGCCATCAAAGCCGTGTGGGCTCTGATCTCCCGGGCCAACAAATATATCGACGAGACCACTCCTTGGCTTTTGGCCAAAGACCCGGCGCAACAGCCCCGCTTGCAGACAGTTCTTTACAATTTGGCCGAGGTGCTGAGGATAACTGCCATTTTAACAGAGCCCTACATCCCCGCCACCAGCCCCAAGATCTACAGCCAACTTGGTCTTGCCGTGCCGGAGCGCTTCCTTTTGGAAGAGGCCGTCTTCGGCAAGTTGGCCGACGGCACCAAGGTGGGGCAGCCTCAGCAACTTTATCCCCGCATCGAAGTCACCGAGGACGGCGATACCCTCATCGGCGGCAAGCGCTACGAGCATAAAGCCGCTCCCGCGGAAAAGAAGGAGGAGCCGGCCTTCGCGCCCGAGCCCATCAAAGAAGAGATAACGATCGATGACTTCGCCAAGATCGATCTGCGGGTGGCTACAGTAGTGGCAGCGGAAAAGGTGAAGAAGTCGAAAAAACTTTTGAAGTTGCAAGTGCGTATCGGCGAAGAAGAGCGGACCATAGTCAGCGGCATCGCCGAGCACTGCGAGCCGGAGCAACTCATCGGCCGCAACATCATCGTAGTGGCCAATCTGGCCCCGGCCAAACTCTTCGGCATCGAATCCAAGGGCATGCTGTTGGCGGCCGGCAACGGCCAAGGCAAACTGGTGCTGGCGGATGTGCCGGGCATCGACAGCGGCTGCCGGGTGAAATAGATCGTGGGCAGCGGCTTGTGGGACACTCATGTCCACCTAGACGACGAACGCTTCGCCGGCGATCGCAAAGAGGTGCTGGCGGAGATCGGCAGAGAAATGGCCGGGGTCATAAACCCGGGCTGCGACGGAGCCAGCAGCGCCTTCGCCGTAGAACTGGCGGAAAAATATCCTTGGGTCTATGCGGCGGTGGGCTGGCACCCGGAAAATCTGACGGAGCTGCCTAAAGATTATTTGGCGAAAGAGGCAGCTTGGGCCGAACACCCGAAGGTGGTGGCTATCGGCGAAGTGGGCCTGGACTATTACTGGCCGGACAACGCTCCCCGAGAAGTGCAGAAAAAAGTTTTTAAGGAACAGATGGATCTGGCGGCGCAGTTGCACCTGCCTCTCATCATCCACGATCGAGAGGCTCACGGGGACATGCTGGAGCTCTTTCGCAAAGATGCTCCCCGCGGGTTGGAGGCTGTGTTCCACTGCTTCAGCGGCAGCGTCGAGATGGCGGCCGAATTGGCGAAGAAAGGCTGTTACTTCGGCTTCGGCGGCACATCCACTTATAAAAACGCCCGCAAGGTGAGAGAGGTCATGCTGAGCCTGCCGAAAGAGCTGTTGCTTTTGGAGACGGACAGCCCCTATCTTGCGCCCGTGCCCTATCGAGGCAAGCGAAACAAGCCTCTTTACACGAAGCTGACGGCGCAGAACATGGCCCTGCTGCTGGGGGTCTCTTACGAAGAAGTGGTGGCTTTCACGGAAGAGAACACGCTGCGGCTCTTTCGTAAAATAAAACAGCCCCTCTCTTAGAAAAAAGCCCGAAATTTTTACGGCCGGAGCCACAGGCTCTGCCGTGAACTTAAAAATATCGATTTGAGGTGAACCGATGTCCGAAAAAATTCCTTTTGTCGGCAAAGAAGCCTTAGAGGCTATCGCCGCAAAATATCCCACTCCTTTTCACATTTACGACGAAGCGGGCATACGCCGCACGGCCCGGGCCCTGTACAAGGCCTTCGCCTGGAACAAAGGCTTCAAAGAATATTTCGCCGTGAAGGCCACGCCCAATCCTTATTTATTGGAGATCTTGCGGCAGGAAGGCTGCGGCACCGACTGCAGTTCTTTCACGGAATTGATCATGAGCGATGCAGTGGGCTTCAAAGGGGAAGAGATCATGTTCTCTTCCAACGCCACCCCGGCGGAAGATATGCGCTTGGCCAAAGAGCTGGGTGTCATCATAAATTTAGACGACATCAGCCACATCGCTTTTTTGGAAGAAGTGGCCGGACTGCCGGAGCTGGTGTGCTGCCGTTATAACCCGGGCGGCAAATTCGCCATCGCCAACAGCATCATGGATAACCCCGGGGATGCCAAATACGGCATGACCCACGCTCAATTGCTGGAGGCTTACAAAATACTCAAGAAAAAAGGCGTCAAACGTTTCGGCCTGCACGCTTTTTTGGCGTCCAACACGGTCACCAACGCCTATTATCCCGAGCTGGCCTCCATCCTTTTCAAATTGGCGGTGGAGATCAAAGAAGAAACAGGCATCGAACTGGACTTCGTCAATCTTTCCGGCGGCATAGGCGTGGCCTACAGGCCGGAGCAGACAGACAACGATCTGGCAGCGATCGGCGAGGGCGTGCGGCAGGCTTACGAAAATATTTTGGTGCCCGCCGGCCTCGATAGAGTGAAGATCTTCACGGAGCTGGGCCGCTTCATGCTGGCGCCTAACGGAGCTTTGGTCACACGGGTCATCCACATGAAGCACACTTACAAAGATTACGTGGGCTGCGATGCCTGCGCCGCCAATTTGATGCGGCCGGCCATCTACGGTGCCTATCATCACATCACCGTTTTAGGCAAAGAGACCTCACCTTGCGATCACAAGTACGACGTGACGGGGGGCCTGTGTGAAAACAACGACAAGTTCGCTGTAGACCGTATGCTGCCGGAGGTGAAGAAGGGCGACCTTCTCTACATCCACGATGCGGGGGCTCACGGTTTTGCCATGGGCTACAATTACAACGGCAAGCTGCGCAGCGCCGAGCTGCTGCTGAAAGAAGACGGCAGCGTGCAAATGATCCGCAGGGCGGAGACCCCGGCCGATTATTTTGCCACTTTCGACAACGGAGCCTACGCCGCCGCCTTGGCTGCTTCTGCCGCCGCCGCAGAGAAATGCCGCTAAAGTCGGCACGACCCAAACAAATAAAAAAGGCTTTGCCCTTAGGGCAAAGCCTTTTTGCTTATGACAGACAGTTTGCCGAGTCTCTACCGCTTAGGCCGACCCATCAAGGGCCTCAGACCTCGCCGCTGTGGGCGGCGTAGAAGGCTTCGTAATCGGCCAGCATCTCCCGCAGTAAGGCGGGCGTATCCAAGCGGTAGGGACAGCGGCTCTTGCAGAGACCGCAGTCTACGCAGTCTCGGATCTTTTCCATTTTGGCCTTCCATTCTGCCGTCAGATAGGGCCGGTAGGGGGAACGGCGCAGCAGCATGTTCATGCGGGCACAGTTGCGGATCTCTATGCCGACGGTGCAGGGCATGCAGTAGCCGCAGCTGCGGCAGAAGGAGCCGGCCAGTTCCTTCTTGTCTTTTTCGATATAAGCCGAGAGTTCCTCGTCCAGAGGAGTATCCTGCTCCGCTAAGGCCAGCCACTGGGCCAGTTCTTCTTGCCGCTGGATGCCCCAAATGGGCACCACATGGCGGAACTCTTTTTGGTCCATGAAGGCTGCGCAGGCTTTGCTGTTGGTCAAAAGACCGCCGCTGAGCCCTTTCATAGCGATGAAGCCCATGTTCGCCCGGCCGCAGTCCTTAACCATCTCCATCTCTGCCGGGTCGGCCAGATAGCTGAAGGGGAATTGCAGAGTTTCAAAGCAGCCGGAGGCGATGCAGGCTTTGGCCACCTGCAGACGGTGAGTGGTGACACCTATGTGTCTGATGTAGCCCTTTTCCTTGGCGGCCATTGCTCCGGCGTAGGCACCGTTGGGATCCTCGGGGTCCGGTACCTCCGCTACATTGTGGAACTGAAAGAGGTCGATATAATCGGTGCGCAACTCCTTTAAACTGTTGGCGATGTGCTCCAGCACTCCCTCCTTGTCGGTGGCGGTGCTTTTAGTGGCGATGACGATATGAGAGCGGACAGGAGCCAGAGCCAGCCCTATTTTGTGCTCGCTGTCGGTGTAGGCATTGGCGGTGTCGTAAAAGGTGATGCCGCCTTCGTAGGCCGCCTGCAGCAGTTTCACGGCATAGTCGGTGCTGCAGCGCTGCAGAGGCAAGCAGCCCATGCCTATTTTGCTGATGCTGAGGCCGGTGCGGCCCAGAACTGTCTTTCTCATGTCACTGCCCCGCTTCAAACTATCTTCACTTTGATCAACTCGTAGTCGCGGGAGCCCAAGCCGATCTTTTCGCCGTGAGCCAATTGGGTCTCCCATTCGATGTCGGGATGACTGTTGACGAAGTGATCGTGATGATCGACGAAGTCGGGAGCGGCCATGTGCTCGGCCAGCATGCTGCCGGGCAGAGGCGTTGCGGCCAGACAAGCATCGGCACAGGCCTGATCCAAAGCTACGGGGTCGAAAGAGGCGAACATGCCGATGTTGGGGAGGATGGGCGCATCGTTTTCCGGATGGCAATCGCAGTTGGGGGACACATCTACCACCAGCGACAGGTGGAGGTTGGGCCGGCCGGCGCAAACTGCTTTGCTGTATTCGGCCATCTTGGCGTTGAGCACGGGGATGGCTTGGTTTTGAGCGAAGTCGATGGCGTCGAAGTTGCAGGCGCCCAAGCAGCGGCCGCAGCCCACGCAGTTTTCTGTCACAACTTGCATTTTACGGGTGGCCTCGTCGAAGTGAAGGCCGCCGTTGGCGCACTCCCGCTGACAGCGGCGGCAGCCCCGGCACTTGGAAGTTTTGATGAAGGGCTTGCCGTTGGAGTGTTGATCTTTTTTGCCGGCCCGGGAACCGCTGCCCATGCCCAAATTTTTGATGGTGCCGCCGAAGCCGGTCATCTCGTGGCCTTTGAAGTGAGTGAGAGAGATGATGATGTCGGCGTCCATGATGGCGCGGCCGATGCGTGCTTCTTTCGTATATTCGCAGCCTTCCAAAGGCACGGCCACATCATCGGTGCCCTTTAAACCGTCGGCGATGATCACCGGGCAGCCCACGGTGAGGGGAGTGAAGCCGTTTTGCCAGGCGCATTCCAAATGTTCCAGCGCATTTTTGCGAAAACCGGGGTACATGGTATTGCAGTCGGTGAGGAAGGGTTTGCCTCCCAGAGACTTCACCAGATCCACGATGGCCCGGGCATAATTGGGCCGCAGGTAGCTGATGTTGCCCAATTCGCCGAAGTGGAGCTTGATGGCTACGAACTTGCCATCCATATCGATGCTTTCGATGCCGGCTTTTTGCGCCAGCTTCGCCAATTTGCCGGGTAGGCCGGTGCCCATGTAGGCGGTGCGAAAATCAGTGAAATAAACTTTAGACTTTGCCATGGTCTCAGTCCCTTTCTTCGAATGATCAATTGGTGCCGGATGGATATCAATTTCATTATAAAGGAAAAAATGCGGGCTAGTCAATGTTAAAGCAGAGGCGAAGCTTTGTCAATTTCCTGTGAAATCGGGCGGGGCGCAGCCGCCGCTCTTTACATTTGCAAAAAAGCGTGATAACATGGGCACAAAAAGGCGAGGGCGAGGGAGAAAAATGGAGCTCAAAAAAGATGCCGCTTTGGAAGAAGCGGTGGCAGCCATCACCGACAACATCATCAAAGATTACGACAACGACAGAGACATCGATCGTTTGGATTTTTACGCCAGCGTGGACCGCTCCGCCGTCGAAGATATAGTGCACAAATTGCGGCGCATCATTTATCCCGGCTACTATCGAGACAGAGCCTATTACATCTACAATGCCCGTAACAATGTGGCCGCCCTCATCGAGGACGTGATGTATCGTCTGCATCAGCAGATCTCCACGGTGCTGAAATACGGCGAAGCTCCCGACGCCGCCATCGAAGAAGAGGCGAGGCGCATCACTTTGGAATTTTTCCGCCGCATCCCTCTGATAAGAGAATATTTGGACACCGATCTTGCGGCCACTTTGGACGGAGACCCCGCTGCCCAGAGCAAAGACGAGATCATCTTCGCTTACCCGGGCATCTTGGCCATCACCGTCTATCGTTTGGCTCATCAGCTTTACGAATTGAAGGTGCCCCTCATCCCCCGCATCATGACCGAATACGCTCACACTCTCACCGGCATCGACATCCATCCCGGGGCCACCATCGGCAAACATTTTTTCATCGATCACGGCACCGGCATCGTTATCGGCGAGACGACCCACATCGGCCACCATGTAAAAATTTATCAGGGCGTGACCTTGGGCGCCCTTTCCACTCGCGCCGGGCAGCGGCTGCGGGGCAAGCAGCGCCATCCCACCATCGAAGATCGGGTGACCATCTATTCCGGCGCTTCCATCTTCGGCGGCGAGACCGTCATCGGCCACGACTCGGTGATCGGTTCCAACGCCTTCATCACTTTCAGCGTCAAACCCAATTCCCGCATCAGCATCAAAAATCAGGAATTGGATTACGGCGAAGGCGACCCGGCGGTGTTCGATCAACTTTTGAAAAAAGACTGAGGCCGAAAAATCGTCACTCTTTGAAAAAAGCGGCGGCTGCAAAGAAAAAGAGCGGGCGGCCAAGGGTAAACGAGAAAAATTTCTTGCCTTTGGCCTTAGGACTGTGATATACTGTTTAAGCGCTAATCGTGAGGCCGATGGATCATCGGCCCTATCATAAGAGAGCCGCTCATATTTTTATCGCAAAAAAGAAAAGAGGTGTTACAGTATGAAGGAAAAGATCCATCCTAAATACCAGATCGTCAAGGCCACCTGCGCCTGCGGCAATACGTTCATGACCGGCAGCACCAAGGGAGAGATAAGAGTGGATGTTTGCTCCAAGTGCCATCCCTTCTTCACCGGGCAACAAAGAAGCGTAGCTGCCAGAGGGCGGATCGAAAAATTCAACAAGCGCTACAACAAAGAGTAAAAGCAAATACCTGGCAGAGCTTCTTACGGGGCTCTGCCGTATTTATATGCGGAAAAATTCCGCGGGAGAAGCAGCAATGAACGAGGAAAAGACCTGCCCGTCCTTCACCGTGGGCGGACAGGCGGTGATAGAAGGGGTAATGATGCGGGGCCCGGAGAAATTGGCGGTGGCCTGCCGCCTGCCGGACGGCAGCATCAGCTTGGAGGTGCGGCCCGTCAACAGTTTGCGGCAGCGCTATCCGGTGTTGAATTTGCCCCTGCTGCGGGGAGTGGTGGTCCTCTTCGAATCGTTGGCCGACGGCATGAAGGCTTTGGCCCGCTCCGCTCAGCTGGCGGGAGAAGAGGGAGAAGAGATGGACGGCAAAGAGACGGCCCTCACCATTGCTGCGGCGGTGGCCTTGGCAGTGGGCCTCTTTATCGTCATACCCACTTGGTCCATGCGTTTTCTTCACAGCCTCACGTCCGACCCTCTGCGTTTGAATTTGGCGGAGGGCTGCCTGCGGCTGGCGATCTTTTTGGCTTACATCGCCGTCATCAGCAGCATGGAAGATATCCAACGGGTCTTTCAATATCACGGGGCGGAGCACAAAAGCATCTACGCTTACGAAGCGGGGCTGCCTCTGACTCCCGACAGCGCCCGCCCGTTCACGACTCTCCATCCCCGCTGCGGCACCAATTTTTTGATGATCGTGATGCTGATCAGCATTTTCAGCTTCGCTTTTTTAGGCTGGCCCGATCTTTTGACGCGCATCCTCTCCCGGGTGCTCTTGATGCCGGTGATCGCAGGTATAAGCTACGAAGTGATCCGTTTTGCGGGAAAACATGCGGCCGATCCTCTGGTCCATGCGGCCATCATGCCCGGGCTGCTCTTGCAAAAGCTCACCACCCGGCAGCCGGACGACAGCCAGTTGGAAGTGGCTCTGGCCGCTTTGAAGGCGGTGCTTCCCGAAAAAGTTGCTGACGAAAGCAAGATAGGCGAAAAATTTTAAGCGACCTATTTTGGCATATTTTAAAAAATTTAAGATAACACGAGAAAGTAGAGACGTTATAAGCGATGATGTCAGATAAATTGCAAGCCTTGGAAGATCGATATATGGATCTTGAGATGGGCTTGAGCGATCCCGAGGTGCTGGCCGATCAAGAAGAGTGGCAAAGACGAATGAAGGCTCACGCCAAATTAGAGCCGGTGGTGACAGAATATCGCCGCTATCGCGAGCTTTTGAAACGACAAAAAGAAGCTTTGGAACTGGCGGCCGATGCCGACGAAGAATTGGCGGGCATGGCCAAGGAAGAACTGAAGGAGCTGCGGCCGGCCATAGAAGAGCTGGAAGAAAAGCTCACTGTTTTGCTGTTGCCCGGCGATCCCAACGACGAGAAAAACGTCATCGTGGAGATCAGGGCAGGGGCCGGCGGCGAAGAAGCGGCTCTCTTTGCCGGTGTGCTGTATCGAATGTACAGCCATTATGGGGAGGCTCGGGGCTGGCGCTCCGAGGTGCTGGACATGAGCCCGACGGAACTGGGAGGCTTCAAAGAGATCGTCTTTCAAGTCAGCGGGCAGGCGGTGTACAGCCGCATGAAATTCGAAAGCGGCGTCCACCGGGTGCAGCGGGTGCCTGAGACCGAGTCCCAAGGGCGCATCCACACCTCCACCTGTACCGTGGCGGTCTTGCCGGAAGCGGAAGAAGTAGAGGTGGAACTCGATCCTCAGGACCTGCGCATCGACACTTATCGGGCGGGAGGCGCCGGCGGTCAATATGTGAACAAAACGGAATCGGCGGTGCGCATCACCCACATCCCCACGGGGATAGTGGCTCAGTGTCAAGACGAAAAGTCGCAATTGAAAAACAGAGAGAAATGCATGCGGGTGCTGCGGGCCCGGCTGTTGGAGGCCAGGCAGGAAGAGCAGCGCAGCGCCACTGCGCAAGATCGACGCAATCAGGTGGGCAGCGGCGACCGCAGCGAACGCATCCGCACTTACAACTATCCCCAGGGCCGGGTGACAGATCACCGTATCGGCCTCACTCTCTATAAATTGGAAGCGGTCTTGAACGGCGAGCTGGATGAACTGACCAACAGTTTGATCGCCGCCAAGCAAAGTCAGTTGCTGAAAGAGATGAAATAGGCTCCATGTGGACCGTCTTGAGCATCCTCAAACAAAGTCAGAGCTATCTGGCCGCCAAGGGCGTAGAAAACCCCCGCTTGGAGGCGGAGGTATTGCTCTGCGCCGTTTTGGATTGTGAACGGATCAAACTCTATGTGGATTTCGAGCGGCCTCTCACCGCTGGCGAAGTGGCTAAGTATCGCACTTACATAGCGCAGCGGGGAGCCAGACAGCCGGTGGCCTACATCCTCGGCCGCAAAGATTTTATGGGCTTGGAGCTGCGTATCACTCCCGCCTGCTTGGTGCCCCGGCCCGAAACCGAACTTTTGGTGGAGCAAGCAGCTCATCTGCTCAAAAATGTCGGGCCTAAACAGCCGAAGTTGCTGGACCTGGGCACCGGCAGCGGCGCCATCCTCATAGCTCTGCTCACTTTGTTGCCCGAGGCTTTGGGCATCGGCAGCGACATCTCGCCGGCGGCGCTGGCGGTGGCGAAGGAGAACGCACTTAATTTAGGCGTGAAAGAACGCTGCGGCTTCGTGGTCAGCGACCTCTTCGGGCAGCTCCCCCGCGGCCGCACTTACGATGCGATAATTTCCAATCCTCCCTATGTGAGGCGAGGCGACTTGCCCGGCCTAGACCCCGAGGTAAGAAAAGAACCTCTTCAAGCTTTGGACGGAGGGATCGACGGCTTAGACTTTTATCGCCGTTTGACGAAAGAAGTTCCTCGGCATTTGAGCGCCGCCGGTCTTTTGGCTATGGAGATCGGCGCAGAGCAGGGTGAGGCGGTGAAGGCTCTTTGCCGTGAAGCCGGCCTGAAGGCGGCGGCAGTGAAAAAAGATCTTGCCGGCCTCGATCGGATGGTTTTGGCAGCTAAGGAGGACAGCCCTTATGCAAACCTTCTATTGGCAGCTGGACGATAAAAAAGACAACAGCGCCGTCATCCGACAGGCGGCCCATTTTATCCGCCGCGGGGAAGTGGTGGCCTTTCCCACGGAAACGGTGTACGGCTTGGGAGCGGACGGGCTCGATGCCGAGGCGGTGAAAAAAATTTATGCCGCCAAGGGAAGGCCTGCCGACAATCCTCTCATTTTGCACATCGCCGCCTGCGATGAAATAAAAATTTTGGCCGGCGAACTCAACGCCAACGCCAAAGAGTTGGCCGCCCGTTTTTGGCCCGGTCCCCTCACACTGGTAGTGCCTAAGTCCGCCGCAGTGCCTTTGATAGTCAGCGCCGGTCTGCCCACAGTGGCAGTACGCTGCCCCTCTCACCCCGTCGCTCGGGCTTTGATCGAGGCCGCCGGCCGGCCCATCGCCGCTCCTTCCGCCAATATCAGCGGCCGGCCCAGCCCCACTACCGGCAAAGATGTTTTGGAAGACATGGACGGGAAGATCGCCTGTGTTTTAGACGGCGGGCCCTGCGGCATAGGCCTCGAGTCCACCGTGGTGGACACCACCGGTTCTCTGCCCTGCATCTTGCGGCCGGGGGGCATTACTTATGAAATGTTGGAAGAAGTTTTGGGGGCGGTAGAGATCGACCCGGCTCTGGCGGGAGCGGAAAGTCTTAGGCCGAAAGCGCCGGGGATGAAATACCGCCACTATGCGCCGAAAGCTCCTCTATATATTTTGGAAGGAGAGGCAGGTGCGCTGCTGCCCCAGACAGTTGCCCGAGCTTTGAACGCAGGCTTGCGGGCAGGCGTGCTCACCGATGAAAGAGGGGCGGCGAAAGTTAAGACTGCTTTAGGCGAAAACCCGGCCCTTTTCCTGCGGAGTTGGGGACAAGAAAAGAACGATCTGGCAGCGGGCCTCTTCTTCTTTTTGCGGGACTTCGATCGGCAGGGGCCCGATGTCATCTTGGCGACAGGCGTGGACGAAGGAGGCCTGGGGCTGGCCATCATGAACAGACTGAGAAAGGCGGCGGGGCAGCAGTCCCTCGTGCTTCGCGGCGGCCGCTTGCATTTACGAAACGGGGCAGCTCTTCCCCTTTGGCTTTCTTCGGAATAATTTTATCCGCTCGTCTCTCGATGTGATAAAATAAATATGTAATGTATACCGACCAACCTCCGGCAAAAGCCCCGGGCCGGCCGGAGAGGGGAGAGAAGATCATGAGCAAAGAGCAGATCGCTTTAGGCAGCGATCACGGCGGCTTCAGATTGAAAGAACACCTGAAGGTGTATCTGGAGCAAAACGGCTATGAAGTGAAAGATCTGGGCGCCTACAGTGAAGAAAGTTGCGATTACCCGGATATAGCGGAAAAATTGGGCGCTGAAGTGACGGCAGAAAGAGGGGAGTGCCGGCGAGGCATCCTCATCTGCGGCACCGGCATCGGCATCTCCATCGCCGCCAATAAAATAAAAGGCATCAGAGCGGCCTTATGCGGCGACGTTTACTCCGCGCAAATGAGCAGGGAGCATAACGATGCCAATGTGCTCTGCTTGGGCGGCAGAGTTTTGGGAACGGGCTTGGCCGAGCTCATCTGCCGCACTTTTTTGAACACAGCTTTCGCCGGCGGCCGTCACGCCCGCCGAGTGGCGAAGATAGCGGCTTTGGAAGAAAAAAAGTAGGGAGGCTGCCATGTTGATGCCGGAAGATCTCTATAGGGAAATCGCTCTCAAGGCAGCTTTTGCCGCACAAGAACTCATCGCCGAGGCTCAGCCTCGAGCGGGCGGCATCTTCGTGGTGGGCTGCAGCACCAGCGAGATCTTGGGCTGCAAGATAGGCACTAACGGCAGTGAAGAAGCGGCTGCGGCTCTGTGGGAAGCGCTGCAGGCCGTGGCCGAAGAACATGAACTTTTTCTCGCCGCCCAATGCTGCGAGCATTTGAACAGGGCTCTTGTCATCGACAGAGCTGCCCTCGATCGTTATTCTTTGCAAGAAGTGACGGTACGGCCCATGCCTCATGCCGGGGGCAGTTTTGCCGCCGCAGCCTATGACGGCCTGAGCGACCCCGCAGTGGTGGCCGAAGTTCAGGGGCAGCTGGGCATGGATATCGGGCAGACTTTGATCGGGATGCACTTAAAGCCGGTGGCGGTGCCGGTGCGGCTGAGCATGAAAAAGATCGGCGAAGCTGTGCTCACCGCGGCCCGCACCCGCCCGCCTTTGATCGGCGGCGCAAGAGCCTGCTATCCCCGAGACATTCGTTGAATCTTTCATAAAAATATAAAGCCGAAGGAGGAAGGCAAATGAATTTAGCAAAATTGGCGACAGCCGATCCCCAGGTAGCGGCCATCATCGGCATGGAGTTGGAGCGGCAGCGGCATAAGATCGAACTGATAGCGTCGGAAAACTTCGTTACGCCGGCGGTGATGGAAGCCATGGGCACGGTGCTGACCAATAAATATGCCGAAGGTTATCCGGGCCACCGTTACTACGGCGGCTGCGAGCACGTGGACAAGGCAGAGAGCTTGGCCATCGAACGGGCCAAGGCTTTGTTCCATTGCGATTTCGCCAACGTGCAGGCCCATTGCGGCGCCGGCACCAATTTGGCAGTGTTCTTCGCCCTCACCAAACCGGGGGACACCATCATGGGCATGAACCTTTCTCAGGGAGGGCATCTCAGCCACGGTTCGCCGGTGAATATCAGCGGCAAATATTGGAACATCGTTCCTTACGGCGTAGCCAAAGAAACGGAAACGATAGACTACGAAGAAGTGGAGCGTTTGGCGCAGGAGCATCGGCCCAAACTGCTCATCGCCGGGGCCAGCGCCTATCCCCGCATCATCGACTTCGCCCGCTTGGCGGATATCGCTCATGCGGCCGGAGCAAAACTTTTGGTGGATATGGCCCACATCGCCGGCCTCGTTGCCGCCGGGGTCCATCCTTCTCCCTTCCCTTGGGCAGACGTGGTGACCACTACTACTCACAAAACTTTGCGGGGACCTAGAGGCGGTCTCATCCTCTCCAACGATCCCGACATCGCCAAGGCCATCGACAAGGCCATCTTCCCCGGCATCCAAGGCGGCCCGCTGATGCACATCATCGCCGCCAAGGCCGTGGCTTTGGGCGAGGCTCTGCAGCCGGAGTTCAAAGTTTACGCTAAACAGATCGTGGCCAATGCTCAAGCCTTGGCCGACACGTTGCAAAAAGAAGGGCTGCGGTTGGTGAGCGGCGGCACCGACAATCATCTGATGTTGGTCGACACCCGCAGCGTGGGCCTCACCGGCAAAGAAGCGGAGCGGCTGTTGGACAACGTGGGCATCACCTGCAACAAGAACACCATCCCCTTCGATCCCGCTTCTCCTTTCATCACCAGCGGCATCCGTTTGGGCACGCCTCCCGGCACCACCAGAGGGTTCGGCGAAAAAGAATTCCAAGAGATCGGCTCCATCATCGCTTTGGTGCTGCATGCTCCCGATAGACCCGAGGCCCAACGGGAAGCGGCGGCCAGAGTGGAAGCGCTTTGCAAAGCCTTCCCTCTTTATCCCGAAAGGTAAGAGCGATGGACAGGCCTGATTGGGATCAATATTTCATGGAGATCGCCAAGGTGGTGAGCAAACGCTCCACCTGCCTGCGCCGCCAAGTGGGGGCCCTCATCGTCAAGAACAAACAGATCGTGGCCACCGGTTACAACGGCAGCCCCAAGGACATGGCTCACTGCTCCGAGACCGGCTGCCTGCGGGAACAGTTGAAGGTGCCCAGCGGGCAAAACCACGAACTGTGCCGGGGCATCCACGCCGAACAGAACGCAGTGGTGCAGGCGGCCTATCACGGCGTTTCGGTGCAGGGGGGCACACTTTATTGCACTCATCAGCCCTGCGTGGTGTGCACGAAGATCTTGCTCAACGCCGGCATACGCCGCATCGTTTATGCCAATCCTTATCCCGACAAACTGGCGGAAGACATGCTGGCCGCTTCGGGGATAAAGGTGGAAGTGGTGCCTGCCCCCTGAAGAAAAGGCCTTAGGGATACGGCGCCCGTAAAAAAGAAAAACAGCTGCAACAGGAAAAGACCTTTCGAAAAATTTCGGAAGGTCTTTTTATATCGCCGCCAAAAAAAGAAACAGCGGGGCTCGCAGTCTCGGGCGAAAAAATCCCGCAGCCTTTTCTCAGGCCCCGCTTCGCCGCGGATGAAAAAAATTTTTCGACGGAGCAAAAAAATCTTTCGTACCTTTTTAAAAACATAGAAAAGACACATTATAGTGATATGCTTTTCTACGTAAAAGATAGTATAATACATAAAAGGGAAAAAGCAGAGGGCGAAAGAGACGGGACGAAAAGAGCGGGCCCGCAGGAAAAAGCCCTCGCCCTTTGAGCCCTGCGGCGCAGGTAAAAAGCGCCGGCTGCAGGGGGCGGAACTTTCGGGAAAAAGCAAAGACCTTTCAGCAGGGGGTGCAGCGATGCTCAAAGATTTTATTTTTCGCAACAAATACGCACTGGCCGCGGCCGCTTTGATCTTGACGGCGGCGTGGGGCGGCTGGGAATACTATCAAAGCAGCAAAATGCCGGAAGAGACCGTCAAGGTGGGCACGGTGACCAGAGGCGAGCTGGTGAAGAGCATCTCCGCCACCGGCAGCCTGAGCGCGGTGGACAACGTGGACATCAGTTCTAAGATCACCGGCCGCATCGTAGAAGTGCTGGTGGAAGAAAATCAGCACGTGAAGGCCGGGGACGTGCTGGTGCGGTTGGATGCCACGGCCTTGGAGGCCACCATGCTCCAGAACAAGGCCCGCCTCGACTTGGCGGAAGTGCAGTATCTGCGCTATGAGAACCTGCTCAATCAAGGAGCCGTTTCGCAAGCGGAATACGATGCTATTTACGCCGACTATCTGGTGGCCCGCAACGCTTACGAAAAAGCGGTGTCCGACGTGGAAGACACGGTGATCGTTACGCCTATCGACGGCTACATCATCGGCAAGCCCACCCCCGTAGGCCAGACCATCAGCTCCGGTATCAGCACGCCGCAGGTCATCATGTCCGTGGCCACCCTCGATAACATGCAGATCGAAACACTGGTGGACGAAACGGATATCGGCCAAGTGAAGCCGGGGCAGCGGGTGCGTTTCACCGTGGACGCTTACAGCGACGAAAATTTCACCGGCAAAGTTCGTTCGGTGAGCAAGGCCGCTCAGACCGAGAACAACGTGGTCTATTATAAAGTTTATGTGGACGTGGATGATGCCAAGGGGAAACTGCTGCCCACCATGACGGCCCGCACCGAGATCATCGTCTCCGAAGCTCCCGATACCATGATGGTGCCCGCTAACTGCATCTTCAGAGAAAACAAACAAAGCTACGTGCAAATTTACGATCAAGAGACCAAGGAGACCAGGCGGGTGAACGTCACTGTGGGCATCTCCAACGACAGCGAAGTGAGCGTCACCGCTCCCGAATTGAAAGAAGGGGAAGTGCTCTTGGTGCGCAAAGCGGTGGCCAGGCAGACCAATCAGCAGCGCCGCCCCATGAGACTGTAAAAAAGGGCCGAAACGAAGAGAGAGGGACGACGGCAGGAGGTTGATGATGGGTACGGTAATAGAACTTAAAGACATCATGAAGACCTATGTGATGGGAGACAGTTTGGTCCACGCCCTCTTCCATGTGAACGTGAAGATCGATTTCGGAGAATTCACTTCCATCATGGGCCCCTCCGGCAGCGGCAAGAGCACCATGATGAACATTTTGGGTTGTTTGGACCGGCCCACTTCCGGCGAATATTATCTCGACGGCAAAGAGATAGCCGGCTATAACGACGATGAACTGGCCCACACCCGCAACGCCAAGATCGGCTTCGTCTTCCAAAATTTCAATCTGCTCAGCAAGTTGACGGCTCAGGCCAACGTGGCCTTGCCTTTGGTCTACGCCGGCGTGGGCGAAGAAGAACGGATGGAGAGAGCTAAAAAAGTGCTGACGGCGGTTGGCTTGGGAGAGCGGCTGGAGCATCGGCCCTCCGAGATGAGCGGCGGACAAAGGCAGCGGGTGGCCATAGCCCGGGCCCTCATCAACGAGCCGGCC
>CANQBR010000027.1 GCA_947589605.1 uncultured Phascolarctobacterium sp.
GGATGATGTTGAGCTTGGGCATGGGCAGCCCGGCCCTTTGGGCCAGCTTCTCCACCAAGCCGTACAGCTCCGGCGCGCTTTTTTTATCCACTTCCTGAGCGTTATATTGGGCCAGCACCATCTTGTCGCTGTTCCAATAAGCAAAAAAATTCATGGCGCAGGAAAAGATCAGCATCATGGTCATGCCCTGCATGCCGCCGAAATAATCTCCTATCGCCATTAAAATGCCGGTCAACAGAGCCATTAAGATGGCCGTTCTCATTTTTTCATTCCTCCTTAAAACGAAGGGGCCTGCCCCCATCGTTTCATTATAGCAAAGGAGCGTGCCTTTTGGCAACTTTTCTCCTTATCTTCGAGTCGACGCAATGTCTTGTCATTTGTCAAAGTAAACGCAAAGATCGACTTCGGTCTTTTTGCATTTGCTCTGACGAATTTGCGTTTGCATTATTTATGATCTATCTGGGCAACGTCCCTCGCCCGCAAAAGATCGCTGCCTTTTTTCAAAGCCCGAAGCTCACGCTCCCTCCACTTGTTTTTTGATGGCGGCCAGCATGTTCTCGCTGTTCTCTTTCACTTTGCGTTTTAAAATAGGGTTCAGCAGCCCGGCGATCATGGGGATGCCGAATTCGAAATCCACCGCCAGCGTCACCAAACAGCCGTCGGAGCGAGGCTCTATGGTCCAAGCCCCTTCCATTTTTTTCAGATCGCCTGCCGTCTGTTGATAAGCGATCTTCAATTCTTCGGGATAAAAACAGTCCCGCTCTGTCCAAGCGATGCGGCGGCCGTCCACGTCGGAGACCCACGAAGAGATATCGTAGCCCGGTCCCCGCTCCGAAACTTTCACGCTCACCAGATCTTTCATGAAAGAAGGATAGGCTTCCATATCGCTGATGATGTCGTAAATTGCCCTTCCCTCTCCTCTTATGAGCTTGCTCACTTCTACATAAGGCATCGCGATGCGCCCCTCTCTTTTTTCGCGAACTACAATTCTTCCATCACCGGGGCGGTGGCGGCCACCGCTTCTCGGAATTTTTCCAGCACCACGGAGGCCAAATCCTCGCTCATAACGAGAGGCGGCTCCAGCCGGATCACTTTCGGATTGTTCAAAGTGTAGGCCACGATGACGTTTTTATCGATCAAAAGGCTCATCAGCATGCCGCCGGCCCCTTCTTTGGTCAGCTCCACGCCCAGCATCAGGCCCCGCCCTCTCACTTCTTTGATCACGGCGGGATAGTCGGCGGCGATAGCCGCAAGACCTGCCTTCAAAAATTTTCCCGTAGCGGCTGCTTTTTCGATCAAGCCTTCTTCTTCGATGGCTTCGATGGCGGCGAGGCCGGCGGCGCAGGCCAGCTGCCCCCCACCGAAGGTGGATGTGTGGAGGAAGGGAGCTTCGATCAGACCTTGCCAAGCTTCCTCCGTCCCCACTATCGCCCCGATAGGCATCACGCCGCCGCCCAAAGCTTTGGCCAAAGCCATCAGGTCCGGCTCTGCCTTTTCGTGATCGACGCCGAACCAGGCGCCGGTGCGCCCCAGCCCGGTCTGCACTTCATCGGCGATGAAGAGGGCGCCCTTCTTGTGAGCGATCTCTTTCGCTCCCGTAAGATAACCCGGGGGAGGCACGATGATCCCGCCCTCTCCTTGGATGGGCTCCAACAGCACTGCCGCCGTCTCTTCGTCCACCGCCGCCTCCAAAGCGGCCAAGTCTCCGTAAGGCACGTGAGTGAAACCGGTCAAAAGGGGTTTGAAAGGATCGCGGTAGAGATCGCGGCCGGTGGCGGTCAAAGAGCCGAGAGTTTTGCCGTGAAAAGCTCCCTTTGCTGCCACGAACTTGGGCCGCCCTGTGGCCAGCCTAGCCACTTTCAAACAACCTTCCACCGCTTCGGTGCCGCTGTTGACGAAAAAGCTGTACTGCAAACGCCCGGGGGCGATGCGGGCCACCGCCTCTGCCAGATCGGCCATGGGCCGATTGAACAGCACTTTTCCTCCCATGGGCAGGGCCGCCAATTGTTTTTCTGCGGCGGCCACTACTTTCGGGTGGCGGTGCCCCAAAGCGAACATGCCGTAGCCGCCCAAACAGTCGATGAAAGTGCGGCCGCTCGTGTCGGTGATGAAGCAGCCCTCGCCCTTAGCTTCCACGCTGGCCAGGCCCATGAAACGAAAGAGGCGGGCCTGAGCGGGATTGATATATTTTTCGTACTTGGCGATAGTTTCTTCTACGTAGTCCATTCTCTCTGCTCCCTCACGAGGCGGGAAGAAGCCCTCAATACAAAAGCTGAGTCACAGGCACGAAGGTGATGCCGGTCTTTTTGATCTCGTCGGCATATTTTTCCCAGCAGCGAAGGGTGCCGGGGCGCACGTGGCAGATGGCGATGGCGCTGCCGTTCTTCTCCGCCATGGCACAGGCCTTGTGGATCTGCCGGCGTATCTCTTCGGGGTCCGTGCTGTTATCCAAAAAGATGTCGTTGCGGGCCGTCTTCACCTTCAATTTTTTCGCCGTGTCGGCGGCTACGGAGCGGGAATTGGTGCGGCTGTCTATGAAGAAGAGTCCTTGGGCCTTCAACTCCTTCAGCACCACGGTCATGGTGGCCTCGTCCGCCGTGGCCTTGGAGCCTTGGTGATTGTTCACGCCGCTGACCCCGGTGAGCCCCCGCAGATGCTTGCGCAAAAGCTCTCGCTTTTGTTGCTCGCTCATGCTCACTTTGATGGTGTTGGCCCCTTCCGACATCTGAGCTCCGTCCATGGGCTCCATGGGCAGATGCAGAAGAGCGATGCGCCCTTTGTTTTTGATCAGCTCCAAAGCATCGCTGCTGAAATCTTTATCGGGAAGGATGGCGAAGCTGAAAGGCAGGCCGATGTTCAGCATGCCCCGCAGATTTTTCAATTCGTAGCCGCAGTCGTCCACGATGACGGCCAGCTTGCCGCTGTAGCGTCTGCCTGTCAAAGGCTCTTCTTTGGGCAGGTCCTTCACGTCTTTGTCTTTATTTTTCAAATTGGTGTTGTGAAAGAAAGTGACTTTGTCGGTGGCGAAGTTCTCTTTGGCGCTGCCGGCCTTCACCGCTATGCCCACCTGAGCTTTGTAGGCGTCCCAGCCCTTATAGGTGGCCGCCTCTCCTCCCAGATAAACGAGGCCGTGTTTTTCGGCCTGCTCTTTCAGCCAAGCCCCGGCGCCGCTCAAACTGGTGCTGGGGGGCAGGCCTATGGCCAAGTCCCGCTGGCTGATGTGCACCAGCTTCTCTTTTTCTCCGGTCTTCACTTCCACGATGGCGTGGCCGTTCTCGGACAGCTGCCAATTATCCTTCTTCTCCAAAAGGATGTTGTCCAAGATACGCTGAGCCTCGCGGGCTTCGTCCACCAAACTGGTCACCTGTTTGCCTTCGCCGGTGACGGTGGTGGGCTTCGTCACATCCTTCGTGCTGCTGCCGCAGGAATAGATGAGGCCGCAGGCCGCAGCCAAGGTCACTATGGCCAGCAGCAGGCCCAAGATGATCCACCTGCCGCCGCCTTTCTTTTTTCTTGTGCCGCTCTTTCCCGTTTTGCCGGTCATGAGGCATCCTCTCCTTTTTTCTCTTAAGCGTTTTTGCTTATGTCTTTTTATTTTTCTCTTGAGTGTTTTGTCTTAGACTTTTTATTTTTGCCTTGAGTATCTTAACTTAGATATCTCTATTTTTATCTCGCCGGTTTTAGCTTAGGCCTTTTTATTTTTGTCTCGAGATTTTTGTCTTATGTATCTTAACTCGAGCACGCCGCCCACTGAGCCTGTCGAAGTGTTAGGCGTGCGGATATATCTTTTTATTTTTCTCTTGGTGGTTTTAGCTTAGACTTTTTTATTTTTGTCTATTACTCTCTATCACTACGAGCGGGGAAAACTTTTTTGATAGATCTCCCGCAGTCTTTGATTGCTCAAATGAGTATAGATCTGCGTAGTGGAGATATCGGCGTGCCCCAGCAATTCCTGCACCAATCTAAGGTCCGTCCCTCTGGTCAAAAGATGGGTGGCGAAAGAGTGGCGCAGCATGTGAGGAGTGACGGGCCTGGTTATCCCCGCCGCTTTGGCATAACCGGCAAGTAAATGAGCGAACTCCTGCCTGGTCATGGCTCTGCCCGAACTTGTCAGAAAAAGGGCTTCCTGCTGGCCGTCGTCCACTTTCAAAAAACGGGGCCTGATCTTGGTCAGATAGCTCTGCAAAAAAGCCACGGCCATTTTGTCCAAGGGCACCAGTCTTTCCTTATTGCCCTTGCCCAAAACGATGATGTATTCCATCTCCAAGTGCAGCCGCTTCACCTGAGCATTCACCAATTCGGAGACTCTCATGCCGGTGGCGTAGAGGGTCTCCAGCATGGTGCGGTCGCGAAAGCCCAAAGGAGTTTTGACATCGGGGGCTTCCAGCAGCCGCTTCACTTCTTCTTCGCTGAGCACTTTGGGCAGATGTTGGGCCTTGGAGGCCGCCTCCAGCACTTGGGCCGGGTCTTCTTTGATGTAGCCTTCGTCCGTCAAGAAGCGGTAAAAATTTTTGACGGCCGCCAATTTGCGGGCCACGGTGCTGGCCGCTCTTCCTTCTCTGCGCAGCGAAGTCAAATAGCCCAAGAGCTGCGAGCGGGTCACCGTCAAATAAGCTTCTTCGTCTTTCAACGAGAGGGCTTGGCCCAAAAGTTCCAAGTCGCGCCGATAGGCTGCTTTGGTATTTTCCGCCAGCCCCGCTTCCACCGTCAAATAAGCTATGAAGTCGGAGATATAAGCCATGCCCTTCCCCTCCTAAGGCAAAAACGACGCCGAAGCGCCGTTTTTCTTCAAGGTAAGGCCCTTCTCAGTTCCTCTTCTCCGGCTGCATGATGGTGATGTTGGACACCGGAGAGATAGTAGAGATGGCGTGTTTATAGACCAACTGCTGGCCGTTTTCGTTTTCGATGATCACCGTGAAATTGTCGAAGCCTCTCACCAAGCCTCTGATCTGAAAGCCGTTGACCAAGTAGATGATGACTCCCAAACTTTCTTTACGGACGAGATTCAAAAAGCTGTCTTGCAGATTCATGGCCGGTTTGGCGGCAACATTGATAGACATGATACCCCTCCTAAAATCTAAATAAAAACAAAAGACAGAGACGACATCGGTCGAAGATCAACGAGACCGACTTTTGTTTATTTCTACAAATGATGCTGACATTCCTGCAATTTTTTCGCTCATGCTCTCTATAATCTCGTCGTACTCGGCGGCGCTGCCTTCTTTCACGCTCCACCATTTTATGTAAGGCATCTTTTTGTACCAAGTCAGCTGCCTCTTGGCTAAGTTGCGGGTGGCCTGCTTCACTTTGCTCACCATCTCCGCATAACTCAGGCTGCCGTCGAGATAGGCGGCCATCTGCCGATAACCGATGGCCTGCATGGCCTGACAGTCGCGGGGCACGCCTTTTTTTAAAAGAGCGGCCACTTCTGCCTCCAAGCCCGCCGCCAACATGGCGTCCACTCTCGCGTCGATCCTCTCATAGAGGAGCTCTCGCGGCAGTTCAAGCCCCATGACCAAAGCATCGTAGGCCAAAACGCTCGCCCGCTGTTGCCGCACCGGCGCTCCCGCTAAAGCCGCTTCCAAAGCCCGCACGGTGCGCCGCACGTTGTTGGGGTGGATGAGAGCGGCGGCCTGAGGATCCGTTGCCTGCAATTTTTCGTAAAGAGCCGCTGCTCCCTCTCTTTTTGCTTCTTCTTCTAATTTTTTTCTGAGGGCCGGCTCGGCCCCTGCTCGCGAAAAAGCGTAATCTTCCAAAAGAGCCCGGGCGTAGAGGCCGGTGCCTCCCGCCAAAATGGGGAGCCTGCCTCTGGCGACGATGTCCCTTATGCAAGCGGCCGCCTGCTCTTTAAAGTCGCTCACGTTGTAGCCGGCCTCCGGCTCCAAGATATCGACGAGATGATGAGGCACCGCCTTCCTCTCTTCTGCGGTGGGCTTGGCGGTCCCGATATCCATGCCCATATAAACGGCGGCAGAATCCCCGGAGATGATCTCACCGCCGAAGCGGCGGGCAAGAGCCAAAGCACAGAAGCTCTTGCCGCCGGCGGTGGGCCCCAGAACGGCCACCAAAGGCAATTTCTTTTTTTCTTTTTCTTCAACGGGTGAGAACGCCATATTTCACCTTGGCATATTTACCGCCGTAGCAGGCCGTGCAGCCTAAAGCCGCCAGCACCTTCGCATCTGCCTCTTTGATCACTGCCCGGGGGGCCAGCCGCAAAGCAAGCTCGAGGGTTTTTTGAGTCAAAGGCTCCCGATAGGCCAAAGGCTGCAGCGCATCCATGGCCGCCGAGCCCCGCAGGTGGCGGCGAAACATGGGATCGAAATAGATCACGTCGAAATTTTCTTCGCAAGAAGTCAAATAGTCCTCCGCCGTTGCCTGCACCGTTTCGATACGGCGCAAAGCGGCAGTGAGCTCCTCGTCTTCGCAAAAATAATTTTTCAGACCGCGGCTGGTAAGAAAAAAGATGAGGGGCGAAGCTTCCAGCCCCACCACTCTGCCCTCTCTTCCCGCCACAGCCGAGGCCAAAGCGGCGTCGCTGCCCAAGCCCAAGGTGCAGTCCAACAGGCGGCTGCCTCTTTTCAAAGCGGCGGCTTCGAGAAAATGATCCTTCTCTCCGGCCCGGCAGCGCTGCCAGCGCAGCACCGCCATCCCCGGATGATAGGCCAACTTTCCTCCCTCTTGCGTGTAGAGGACGGGCCCTTCTTTGGCGGCGATCAACAGCGCCTCTCTCCCCGTTTGCGTCAGGATATCGTTCAAACCCCGATGGCCGCGATGATAATAGGGCACGCCCAACTCTTCTGCCCAACGGCGGGCCTTCTCTTCGCAGCCCGGCCGACGGGCGGGGACCACGGCAAAGGAAAGTTCCATCAAAAGCCCGTCCTTTTGAACATTTTATAGAGCTCCTTGGAAGTGATCTCGATCATACACGGGCGGCCGTGAGGACAGGTGAAGGGATGGGTGCTGTTGCACAGATCGATGATCAATCGCCGCATCTGCTCAAGGGTCAGTTCTTGGCCGGCTTTGATGGCTGCTCTGCAAGCCGTCATGTGCAGGGCTTTTTGTCTTAAAACGCTCGCATCCAAGGGGCGAGCTTTATTTTCTCTTAAAAGAGCGATGATCTCTTTGATATAATCGCCTGCCTCTTCGGGACTGATATCGGCGGGGAGACTGCGAAGACAGAGACTCGCGGCTCCGCTGAGATCGAGCTCCACGCCCAAAGCGGCAAAAAGTTCTTTATGTTCTTCTAAAAGTTCGCCGTCTTCGTCATCTATATCCATATATTGCGGCAATAAAAGCTGCTGCGCCGGCACCTCTCGGTGCTCGATGACCAATTTATCGTAGAGGATCCTCTCGTGAGCGGCGTGCTGATCGATGAGAAAGAGGCTGTCGCTGCTTTGAGCGATGATGAAGGTCTTGTCTACCTGACCGATGGGCCACAAAAGAACTTCGCCGCTCTCTTTGCCCAAACGGCAGCTCACTTCCGCTTTCTCGCCGGCTGCGGCGTACCGTTCGGCAGCGGCAACGGGCGCAGCCTTCTCCCCTTCATAAAGGGGAGCGATCTCTTCCTCGGCCAAAAGCGGGCTCGCCGCGATTTCTTCATATCCTTTGCGTCCTTCGCTCATCGAGGAGCTTTCGTTCAACGGTGCCGACTCTTCCGGGAGGGGCTCGGGAGTTTTGAAGATCTGCCCGATGTTGGTGAAGGGAGGCTTGAGGCCGGCCCCCCACTGTTGAGCAATGGACTGCCCGCCCCGAGGCGCCGGTCTCTCCTCTCTATTTTCCGCAGCAGCGAGCCTTCCTTGCAAGGGCGGTGCCGAAGCCGCAGCTGCCGTGCCCGCAGCCGCTGCTTCTTTGCAAGAAGGCCGAGGTCCCGAGGCGAGGCTCTCCCAAGCGTTATTTTTATTTTGCGGCTTGGCCGCCGCCAAAGGAGAAGTAAGGGCGGCGATGAGGGCCTTATACATGGCGGTATAGATCTTGTTGTCTTCGCTGAATTTAACTTCTGCCTTTTGAGGATGCACGTTCACATCCACGGCGGCAGGGTCCACGCTGAGGCGGAGCACCGCGAAGGGAAAACCGTTTTTCGGCACCTGGCTTTGGTAAGCGTGGTCCATCGCCTTGCTGAGCATGGGGCTCTGGATGAGGCGGCCGTTGACCAAAAAAGTCTGCCACTGACGAGAGCTTTTCAAAAGAGTGGGCTTAGAAACAAAGCCTTCGATCTTCACTCTTTCGTCTTCGTAATTCACGGGCAACAGTTCGGCGACGGTCTTCGCCCCGTAAACAGCCCTGATGGCGGCGGCCACGTCCCCGTTGCCTGGGGTGCGCAGGCTCTCTCTGTCGTTGACGGTGAGTTGAAAACTTACGTCGGGGCGGGAAAGGGCCAGTTTGGTGACCAAATCGCCGATGTAGCGCCCTTCGGTGGCCTGACTGCGGAGAAATTTGCGCCGGGCAGGCACATTGTAAAAAAGATCTTCCACCATCACGCCGGTGCCCACGGGCCCTCCCGCTTCTTCCACTACGGGCTCTCCTCCCCCTTCTATCGTGAGAGAAGTGGCTGTCTCCTGCCCTTCGGGACGAGTGAGCAAAGTGAAGCGGGAAACGGAGGCGATGCTGGGCAAAGCTTCTCCTCTGAAGCCCAAGGTGCCCAAACTCAGCAATTCGGCCACAGAGCGGAGCTTGCTGGTGGCGTGGCGCAGCACCGAGAGAGCCGCCTGCTCTTTCGTCATGCCCCAGCCGTCGTCCCGCACTTGGATGTAGTCGATGCCGCCGCCGTAAATTTTCACGGCGATATGGGCGGCCGCGGCGTCTAAGGAATTTTCTATCAATTCCTTCACCACGGAAGCAGGTCTTTCCACTACTTCACCGGCGGCGATCTGGTTGGCGGTATTTTTATCTAAGATCGAAATGGGCCGTCTTTCATCGTAAGTCATGCCCCTGCCTCCTTCTTGGCTTCCGCCTGCAGCTTATATAAAAGGTTGAGAGCTTCGATGGGAGTGATGCTCATCACATCCAATCGCAGCAATTCTTCGACGAGGCCGCTGCCGAAAAGACTGCCCATCATTTCGCTCTCCTGTTTTTGTTCCTGAGGCGGAGCTTTTTCTGCGCTCTGAGCGCCGTCGTAGGCGGCCAAAATTTCCTCCGAGCGCTCCAGCACCGGCTTAGGCAGGCCGGCCAAACGGGCCACGTGGATGCCGTAGCTGCGGTCGCTGCCCCCCGGGACGATGCGCCGCAGGAAAACGATGTCTTTGCCCCTCTCTTTCACCGCCACCGAATAATTTTTCACACCGGGCACTTTGCCCTCCAAAGCGATGAGCTGATGATAGTGGGTGGCAAAAAGAGTTTTGGCTTTTAATTTACTTTGGATATATTCCAACACCGCCTGAGCGATGCTCATGCCGTCGAAGGTGCTGGTGCCCCGGCCCACCTCGTCCAAAATGATGAGGCTGTCTTTGGTAGCGTGGCGCAAGATCTCCGCCACTTCCCTCATCTCTACCATGAAGGTGCTCTGCCCGCCGGTGAGATCGTCGCTGGCTCCCACCCGGGTGAAGATGCGGTCCACCGGGCAGACGGAAGCAGAGGCGGCGGGGATGAAACTGCCTAATTGAGTGAGGAGGGTGAGGAGGGCCACCTGCCGCATGTAAGTGGATTTGCCCGCCATGTTGGGACCGGTGATGAGGATGAAATTCTGCTCCCCGTTGTCCAATTTCGTGTCGTTGGGGACGAAGAGCTCTTTTTTCAGCAGCCGCTCCACCACGGGATGACGGCCTTCTTTGATGCTGATCTCTCCTCTGTTGTTGAGAGCGGGCCGCACATAATGATAGAGCTGGGCACACTCGGCCAAAGAAGCCAGCACATCGGCCACGGCTATGGCTCGGGCGGTGGTCTGGATGCGGGGCAATTGCTCTCTTATCATTTGGCGCAGCCGATCGAAGAGATAATATTCCAACTGCTCCGTTTTTTCTTTGGCCCCCAGCACTTTGTTCTCGAAGTCTTTCAACTCGGGCACGATGTAGCGCTCTGCGTTGACCAAAGTTTGCTTGCGGCTGAAATAGGCGGGGACGGAAGAGCTCTGCCCCTTGCTCACTTCGATGTAATAGCCGAAAACTTTATTGTAGCCCACCCGCATGGTCTTGATGCCGCACTCTTCTTTGATGCGCTGCTCGAAAGAGCGGAGCCAAGCGGTGCTGTCTCGGGCGATGAGCCGCAATTCGTCCAATTCTTTATGATAACCGTCGCGGATGAGGCCCCCTTCTCGAATGCTGAAGGGAGGCTCGTCCACGATGGCCGCTTGCAATTCTTTGTAAAGTTCGCTATGAAGGGCCACCTGCCGCTCCAAACGCTGCCACAAAGGGGCCTTGCAACGGGCCAACAATTCTTTCACGGCCGGCAATGCCCCGAGGCTGGCTCTCAGGGCCGCCAAGTCGCGGGCGTTGGCGCTGCCCACTTCCAAACGGGAGAGGATGCGCTCCAAATCGGCCACGGCACTCAGTTCGCCGGCCAAAGCGGCCCGCACTTCTTCCCGCTCCGTCAGTTCTTCCACCGCATCTTGGCGGGCGCCGATCTGAGCGATGTCCAAAAGAGGCGCTTCCAAATATTGCCGCAGTTTGCGGGCCCCCATGCTGGTCTTGGTGTGATCCAGCACGCCCAACAGGCTGCCTTGCCGCGAGCCGTCCTGCAGATTGCGCACCAATTCTAAATTGCGTATGGCCGCCGCATCCAACTGCATGCAGCGGTGCAGCATTATTTCTTCCAAACGGTTGATGTGGCTGAGGTCGGCCATCACCGTGGCGTGAAGATAATCGAGGAGGCATTCGACGGTGGCCACCACCGTTTCGTCGAAAGTCACTTCGCCGAAGTGACGGGCGAAATAGCCTCGGTCCCCGGCCCCGTGATAATAGCTGAGGGCGCAGGGCCCCACCTTCGCAGCCAGCCACTCCCTCAGTTCGTCTGCTCCCTTCACCGCTCCCGCCAGCACCAACTCTGCCGGCTGCAGACGAAAGAGCTGCTCTTTGATCTGCTCCATGGCTTCTTTGCCCGAAGCGACGAACCACAGACACTCGCCGGTGGAAACATCGCAGGCCGCCAAGCACAGCTCCCCTTCTCTTTCTTTCAGCAAAACAAGATAACGATTGTGTTTGTCTTCTAAAATATTTTCGTTGAGGGCGGTGCCGGGGGTGATGATCTTGATCACCTGCCGCTTCACGATGCCCCTAGCTTGTTTGGGGTCTTCCATCTGCTCGCAGATGGCGATGCGATAACCCTTACGCACCAATTTTGCGATGTAGCCGTCCACCGCATGGTAGGGCACGCCGCACATGGGCATGTTCTCGGAGCCGCCGGCCCTTTTGGTGAGGGTGATGTTCAATTCCCGAGAGGCGCAGATGGCGTCGTCTAAAAACAATTCGTAAAAATCGCCCAAGCGGAAGAAGAGCAGCTCGTTGGGATGCTCTTTCTTCACCGCCATATATTGTTGCACCATCGGTGTGTAATTGATCTCGCCCATAAATTTTTCGGCCGACCTTGCCTTTCTTTCGAGAACTTTGAACTTCGAACTTTTATCTCGGAGCTTTTTATCTTCGCATCATCTTGAGCTCAGCATCTTATTTTGCGACTTCCTGTCCCTTCACTTGCCAAGTTTGAGCTTCGGTGACGGCCACCTGCACCGTTTCCCCGGGCCTATAGGGCCTTAGGGCCGGCCACAGCACCAATTTGCCGCCTTCTGTGCGGCCGCTGTAAATGCCCGGCTGTTTGCTGGGCCCGTCGGCCATCACCGCCAGCACTTTGCCCACCAAAGCTTTGTTTTTGGCCAAGCTGATGGCATTTTGTACGTCCATCAATTTTTGCAGCCGTTCTTTTTTGACCTCTGTGGGGACTTGCCCCGGCATAACGGCTGCGGGAGTGCCGCCCCGAGGTGAATAGATGAAAGTGAAAGCGCTGTCGAAAGCTGCTTCTCGCACCAAAGAGAGAGTATCGTTAAAGGCCGCCTCGTCTTCTCCGGGGAAGCCGACGATGATGTCGGTGGTGATGGCAGCTTCGGGGATGAGCTTGCGGATGGACGCCACCAATTCCAGATAGCGCTCCCGAGTGTAGCCTCTGTTCATCCGCCGCAAGATCTCGTTGTTGCCGGCCTGACAGGGCAGGTGAAAATGGCGGCAGATATGTCGAGATTCTGCCACCGCTTCGATCACCGCTTCTGTCATGTCCCGAGGATGGCTGGTCATGAAGCGCAATCTTTCCGGCCCCGCTTCATCTGCCCGGCGCAGCAAACGGGCGAAGGCTTCCTTCTCTCCTCGGTCTTTACCGTAAGAATCGACGTTCTGCCCCAAGAGGGTCACTTCTTTATAACCGGCGGCCGCGGCGGCGGTGAGCTCGGCGATGACGGCTTCTTCCGAACGGCTCCGCTCCCGGCCCCGCACATAGGGGACGATGCAATATGTGCAAAAATTATTGCAGCCGTACATGATGGGCACCCACGCCGAATAAGCGCTCTGCCTCACTTTCGTGCCGGCGAATTCGTCGGCGTCGCCCCCGGCGATGTCCAAATAAGTGCTGCGTCTTCTGTCGGCCAAATAGTCGCTCAAAATTTTTTTGAATTGGCTCACATAAGCGGTGCCCAGCACCAAGTCCAAACGGGGGAAGCGTTTTTGCAGCCGCTCCCCTTCTTTTTGGGCCATGCAGCCGGTGAGGCACAGCACCAGCTCCGGCTTGGTCTTTTTCAGCCCCAGCACTTCGCCTAATTTACCGAGGATGCGCTTCTCGGCGCTTTCCCGCACGCAGCAGGTGTTGAGCACGATGATATCCGCGTCCCGATGATCGGCGCAGGCGCTGTAACCCAATTCTTCCAACTGTCCGGCGTAGCGTTCGGCGTCCGCCTCGTTCATCTGACAGCCGAAATTGAAGACGAAATATCCTTTCACGAATGCGACCTCTCCCTCGTTTTTTACCTCTATATTATACAAAAATGCCGTCGAAATGGCAAGGCAGGGCCGAGGAGCCTCGGCTTTTTGCCAAAGGCAGAAGTGCCCAGACACCTGACTTTTTCAAATCAACAAGGGTGTCGTGACCTCTGACTTTTTCAAATGGATAAAGGCTCACAGACCTCTGACTTTTTCAGATCAGCAAAGCTGTCGAGACCTTCGGCCGCTGCCCTCGCTCCTTGTCACGCAGGGCGGACAGATGCTATAATTTAGGAAAAGCTTTTGTCACAAAGTTTGAAGTTTTGAGGGAGCGCCATGAACCTGGAAGGTCTCGCCCTTGCGGTCATCAAAAAAGAAGCGGCCCCTCTCCTTGTGGGAGGCCGCATCGAAAAAATTTATCAAGGGGAGCACAGCCTCTGCCTCCACATAAAGAAAGAGGCCGCCGTCCTCTACCTTGCGGCAGACTTGGGACAGGGCGGGCCCTGCCTTTATTTGAAAGAGAGCCCCGGGGAAAACCCTGCAGTGCCCCCTGCCTTTTGCATGCTGCTGCGCAAACATTTGGAAGAGGCCCGCATCATCGGCCTGAAACAGGAGGGCTTAGAGCGCTGCTTGATCTTAGAGACGGCTCATCTGGGCGCCGCCGGCAAGCTGTGCACCGAAGAGCTGCTCTTCGAGCTCACCGGCCGCAACAGCAACATCATCCTCACAGAAGAGGGCCGCATCATCGACTGCCTGCGCCACATCGGCCCGGGGCAGAACAGTTATCGGCAGCTGCTGCCCGGCCTTCCCTATCTGCCGCCTCCCCCTCAGGAAGGCCTTGCCATAGACAGCGCTTTCCCCGCCGCCATCGTTGCAAAAATGCAGGAGCTCACAGCTGAACGGGGAGCCCTCGCCGCTTTGGTGAGCGCCACCTGCGGCATCGGCCGGGCCACGGCGGCAGAGCTGCTGCTGAGAGCGAACATCGAGCCCCAAGCGAAAATTTTGAGCGAAGAACAAGAAGCGGCTCTCGAAGCGGCTATCGCAACTTTGCAAGAGGCAGCCGCTGCCGCTGCCTCCCCCGTTTATGTCCATTTCGGCAAAGATGGGCGTTTGCAGACGCTGCTCCTCCTCGAGCCGCTGCAAATGACGGCGGGAGAAAAGGCGAAAGCCTTCCCTTCGGCCCTCGCCGCTTTGCGTTTTGCCGCCGCCTTGACCCCTTCGGCCCCGCCCCGCAAAACAGAACTGTTGGGCTTGGTGACCAACGAGACCCAAAGGTTGCGGCGCAAATTGCAGGCTCTTGCGGCCGATCTGGAAGAAGCGGGCTGTGCCGAACGGCAGCGGCAGTTGGCAGACACCCTCATGGCCAATCTCTATCGCCTGCCTAAGGGAGCGACGCAAGTTACTCTGAACAATATTTACGACGGCGAGCCCACCCTCATCCCTCTTTCTCCCAAATTGAGCGGCAACGGCAACGCTCAGGCCTATTACAAACGCTACAATAAATATAAAACGGCCCGCACGGAAGTGCAAAAACAAATGCGCGAGACCGAAGACCGCCTCACCTATCTGGACAGCGTGGCCCAAACTCTCGACACCGCCGACACCCGGGAAGAAGCAGACGAGATCGCCGCCGAATTGCAGGAGGCGGGGCTGCTGCGCCCCAAGCGGGGAGGGATCGGCAAAAAAAATAAGCAGGCGGCCTCTCAGCCTTATCGTTTTGCCTGCGGGCCCGACTGTTTTATTTACGTGGGCAAGAACAATAAGCAGAACGATCTGGTGACCTTCACCATCGGCGGCCCCAAAGATCTGTGGTTCCACACCAAAAATATACCGGGCAGCCACGTGCTGCTGAAAAGTTTCGGCCCTCGCCCCGGCCCCGAGGCCATCGCCGCGGCGGCAGAATTGGCTGCTTATTTCAGCAAAGCTCGCCAGGGCAGCCAAGTGCCGGTAGACTGCACCCTGCGCCGCTACGTGAAAAAGCCGGCGGGGGCGCCGCCGGGCTTCGTCATCTTCACCGAGCAGACCACTTACTATGTGACCCCCGACGAAGCAAAGATCAAAGCAAAATACGGGCTGAACTGACGATCGAAAAATTTAGGGCTCGAGCAGCTTTGCCCGAGCCCTTTTGCTTTTTTGTTGTTGCTCACGCTCTGTCCCCGTTCTCCCACAATTCGTTGCAGGCGAGGTCTATCTCATCGTTCCAACTGATCCCGTAGCCGCCGGGATCAACTTTCACTTGTTCGAAGAGGCCCTCCACCGTAGCCAACGCTTTGAAGGACTCCCATTTATCCAGCAGCGGCCTCACATCGTACCGCTTCTTTTCCCCGTTCGCGAAACGCACCAAAAGCCCATAGGCCGGCAAAGGCGTGACCTCTTGTACTCTGTAAAACATCTGCTCCCCTCCCTTCTTCGCCAAGACCTGCTTCTGTATATGATCTGCACCGATCGGCATAGAACATCTTTTCTTTGATTATACACAATTATCCATCGTCTTTTCAAACGAAAATACTTTGCGTGAAAGATCAAGACATTTCCCATGAGCGGAGTTTTCTTTTCACCATCGATCTGCGCCTTACACAAATTTGCAGACGCGGGACAAAACTTTTTTACATTTACAGAGTTCAAAAGCGATTTTCTGTGCTATAATGAAATTTACACTATCGTCACGTTAGCTGAGGGCGGCGGCTGCTGCACCTCATGCCGAAAGGAAGGAGTTCAACGACGTGAAAGCATTGGAAAAATTCAGCGACTTTTTAGGCCATTACATGGCCATCGTGGTGCTGGTGGTAGCGGCTCTCTCTTTGTTCGTGCCCGTCACCTTCACTTGGATCCAAACGAAGTGGGTAAATTACCTGCTGATGATCGTTATGTTCGGCATGGGCCTCACCCTGAAATTCGAAGATTTCAAAGTAGTCTTCACTCGGCCCAAAGATGTCATCCTCGGCTGCCTGGCTCAATTCATCATCATGCCCCTCTTGGCCTACGCTCTGGCCAAAGTGTTCAGCCTCGACGCCGCTTTGATGGCCGGCGTGGTTTTGGTGGGCACCTGCCCCGGCGGCACCTCCAGCAATGTCATCACCTACATGTCTAAAGGCGACGTGGCTCTCTCCGTCGGCATGACCAGCGTCAACACTCTCTTGGCCCCCATCGTCACCCCCGCCATCACCTATTTGCTGCTGCGCACCACTATCACGGTGGATGCGGTGGGCATGTTCATCTCCATCGTGCAGGTGGTGGTCATCCCCATCGTATTGGGCTTCATCATCAATAAACAGTTCGGCAGCTTCACCCAAAAATTGGTGCGCATCCTGCCGGCCATCTCCGTTATCGCCATCTGCATGATCGTGGCCGCCGTCGTTTCTCACAATGCCGCCAAGATCCTCTCCACCGGTGTTTTGGTCTTCGCCGTTGTCATTTTGCACAACCTGCTGGGTTATCTCAGCGGTCTGGGCCTGGCCAAGGTGCTGGGGCTGAGCGTCGCCAAATCCAAGGCTCTGTCTGTGGAAGTGGGCATGCAGAATTCCGGCTTGGCCACCACTTTGGCCGCCACCACCTTCCCCACTCTGGCCATGGCCACCGTGCCCGGCGCCATCTTCTCCGTATGGCATAACATCTCCGGCGCCATCTTGGCCAATATCTACAGAAAGTGGGAAGAGTGAGCGCCCCTCATCGAACACTAATTTGAAAATTTTCGGCACAAAGGCCCGCTGTAAGGCGGGCCTTAAATTTTTTCTTTTTATTTTTCGTCGCGGCCGGCTGGGAACAGTCGCCGGGTCTTTCACAGAAGATCGCAGCTTTCTATAGACAGCTCGCCGATAGAATATATCGTCACTTGCCCCGCCAAATAGACCCTGCCGTCTTGACATTTGCAATAGAGCATCCCTTTTCTTTCCGAGGCCTGCAATGCCATTATGTCTTTCTTTCCCAGTTTTTCGGCCCAATAAGGAGCGATATGGCAATGTCCGGAACCGCAGACGGGATCTTCGTCCACTTTTAATTTGGGAGCAAAAGAGCGGGATACGCAATCCACGGTCTCTCCTTGGGCCGTCACGTGCTGCAATAGGCCCGGCAGCCGGGCTGCTTTAGCCATGTTAGGCCGCAGACCGATCACTGCCGCCTCATCTTTCAGCACGCAGAGGAGATCGCGCCCCAAGTAGGCCTCTTGCGGTCTCGCTCCCAAGGCCGCTTCCATCTCGTCGGTGACGGGCACCCTTTTCAATTCATAAGCGGGAAAATCCATCTCCAACAAACCGTCATCTCGTTTGACTACGGTCAGTTCACCGCTGAGAGTGGCAAAACAAATTTTTTCGCTCTTTGGTTCGAAATGTTCAAAGAGGACATAGGCGCTGGCCAAAGTGGCATGGCCGCAAAGATCTATCTCGCCGCCCGGAGTGAACCAACGCAGCCGATAGCCGCCCTCCTCTTTTACGCAAAAAGCCGTCTCCGAGAGGCCGTTCTTGCAGGCTATCTTTTGCATCACCGCCTCTGGCAGCCACTTTTCCATGATACAAACAGCGGCGGGATTGCCCTCACAATCGGCGGCCGTGAAAGCATTGGCAAAGTATTGTTTCATTTCTTTCCTCCCAAACGATTTTTATAAATCAAGTTTCGATCTCGCGAAAATTTATTTCGATCTACGAGGCCGTGCCCCTTCTTCATGCGGTCCGCAGTCGTTTCGTTCGACTGCCTCTTTTGCCGAAGGTGCGTCTCTGCTCTCATTATAACAAAGGGGACGGCCATCTTCTATCGCCGTAAAAATGTTTTGAAAAATTTTTCGGGAGCTTTTTCTCGCCCGCATAAAAAAGAGAGCCCCATCGAAAGACGAAGCTCTGCTTCTCGCAAATTTTTTATGATTTTCAGCTGCGCAGCTGCCCCTTGTAGGCCTCTGCCACTTCTTCCACCACTTTTTTGATGCTGGCATCCACTTCCCCGTCGGTGAGGGTGCGGTCCGCCGCCTGATAGGTGAGGTTGAAGGCCATGGACTTGCAACCCTCAGGCACTTGTTTGCCCGTGTAGATGTCGAAGATCCGCACATCTCTCAACAGCTCGCCGGCACAACGGCGGATGACCGTCTCCAACTCCGCCTTGCTCACCGTTTCAGGCACTACCACAGCCACATCGCGGCTCGAAGCCGGGTGCTTGGTCAACCGTTGATAAGCGGGCACAGCCGTAGCATATTTCACCAAAGGCTCTGTCTCCAGCTCCAACAGATAAGTTTTGTGAGGCAGATCGAAGGCCGCCTGTGCCTGTGGATGCAGCTCGCCCATGTAGCCCACCTTCTTGCCGTCCAAAACGACGGCACAGCTCTTGCCCGGGTGCAGATAGGGCTCATCGATAGGAGCCAGCTGGTAATTTTTCACTTGCAATTTGTCCAGCAGTCCTTCGGCGATGCCCTTCAAATCGAAAAAGTCCACATCATCGTTATCGGCGCACCAATTCAGCTCGCCTCTTCTGCCGCTCAGCACGACGGCCAGCACCTGCCGCTCTTCGGGAAAAGCGGTGAGAGGCAGGGCCTTGGGCAAAAAGATGCGGCCGATCTCGAAGATAGCCACCCTTTCAGCCTGCCGGGCCGCATTATAGGCAGCGGCACTCAAAAGGGACGGGGCCATGGTGGTGCGCATCACTTTGAAATCGTCGGTGATGGGGTTCAGCAAGCTGATGCTCTTGCGGCGAGGATCCTCCTCGCCCAGCAACAGCTTGTCGTAAGCGGCTGGATTGATGAAGCTGTAGCTCATGATCTCGCAGAGGCCGGCGCCCACCAAATAGTCTTGGATCTGATCCTTCACATCTTCGCTCACATGCTGCCGCCCTTGGGTGATGCTCAGAACGGGAAGATGAGAAGCGATATGCTCCAAGCCGTGGAAGCGGGCGATCTCTTCCGAGATATCGGCGTCGCAGCTGCAGTCTCCCCGCCAGGAAGGCACGGTCACCAGCAGTTTCTCGCCGGCTTTTTCCACTTTAAAATCCAAAGCGGTAAGGATCTTTTCGATCTCTTCTTCGGCGATGGCTATGCCGATGCGGCTGCTGATGGCCCCGGGAGTTACTTCGATGACCGTGGGAGCCGCAGGAGCCGGGTAATCTTCTACGATACCGGCCACCGTCTCGCAGGCGTCCATCTCTTCCAGCAAATAGGCAGCTCGATTGGATGCTTCGTGACAACGGGCTGTATCCACGCCTCTTTCGAAGCGGCCGGAGGCCTCGCTGCGCAGACCCAAGCTGTAAGAAGTGCGGCGGATGCTGGGGCCGTGGAAGCTGGCGGCTTCCAACATAACGTTCACCGTTTTGTCCGTCACTTCCGTTTCTAAGCCGCCCATCACGCCGCCTAAGCCCACGGCATGAGCGGCGTCGCCGATGGTGATCATGCTGCTGTCCAAGATACGCTCTTGTTCGTCCAAGGTCACCAGCTTTTCACCGTCTGCCGCTCTGCGTACGATGAGGGTATGGCCGCCTACGGTGTCGTAATCGTAAGCATGCATGGGCTGGCCCAGTTCCAACATCACATAGTTGGTGACGTCCACCACGTTGGAGATGGGCCGCACCCCGCAGGCCCTCAGTCTGTTCTGCATCCAAAGAGGCGACGGTTTCACTTTGATATTTTTTAAGACCCGCACGGTGAAGCGAGGGCAGAGCTCTCTGTCTTTGATGATGATCTTGGCCATATCGGCTGCTCTGCCCCCTGCAGCTTCTTTGCATTTCGTCTCGGGAAGATGCAAATCATTGCCGGTGAGAGCGGCTATCTCTCGGGCCAAGCCGATGATGCTGAAGCAATCGGCTCTGTTGCTGGTAAGATCGATATCCAACACGATGTCGTCCAGGCCCAGCACTTTTTTGATATCTTCGCCGATGGGCGTATCGGGCGGCAGGATGAAGATGCCGTTGCGCTGCTCGGGCAAAAGCAATTTGCTGTCGATGCCCAATTCATCGGCTGAACAAAGCATACCGAAAGAATCTAAGCCCCGCATACGGGCTTTTTTCAATTTCAGACCTTGGGGGTTGCGGCCGCTGGGAGGCAGCACCGCCCCCACCGTGGCCACCGGCACCACATCATCCTTGTGCACGTTCTGAGCGCCGGTGAGGATCTGCACCGGGTCGCCCCCTTGACCGTAGTCCATCATGCACACCCACAGGTGATCGGAATCGGGGTGCCGCCAAATATCGGTCACCCGGCCCGTCACCACGCCGCTGAGCCCTTCGCCCAATCGTTCGACGGTCTCGACTTCCAGCCCGGCCCCGGTGATCTTCTCCACCAGTTCTTCCGTCGGCAAATTTATATCGACGTATTGTTTCAACCATTCTATCGATGCTAACATGCTGTCCCTCCTAATTGAACTGCTTTAAGAAGCGCAAGTCATTTTCAAAGAATAGCCGCAGGTCGTCGATGCCGTATTTCAACATGGCGATCCGCTCTACCCCCATGCCGAAGGCGAAGCCGGTCATTTGCGAAGGATCGTAGCCGCTCATGGTCAGCACGTTGGGATGGACCATGCCGCTGCCCAAGATCTCCAGCCAACCGGAATTTTTGCACACTCGGCAGCCTTTGCCGCCGCAGATCACGCAGGAGATATCGACTTCGGCGGAGGGCTCGGTGAAGGGGAAGAAACTGGGGCGCAGCCGCACCTTTACGGACGAGCCGAACATTTCTTTCAAAAACAGCTCCAAGGTGCCCTTCAGATCGGCAAGAGAGATGTTTTTGTCGATCACCAAACCTTCTACTTGATGGAACATGGGCGAATGAGTGGCATCGTAATCGCAGCGATAAACGGTGCCCGGGGCGATCATGCGGATGGGAGTATTGGGCTCTCTGGCCTGCATGGTGCGGGCCTGGATGGGAGAAGTTTGGGTGCGCAGCAGATACTCTTCTGTGATGTAGAAAGTGTCCTGCATGTCCCGCGCCGGATGATCTTTCGGCAGGTTCAGCGCTTCGAAATTGTAATAATCGTTTTCGATCTCCGGCCCTTCCATCACATCGAAGCCCATGCGCATGAAGATCTTTTTGATCTCCCGCATGGTGAGGGTGAGGGGATGGAGATGCCCCCGCACCGGCGCACGGCCGGGCAGGGTGATATCCACCTTTCCTCGGCCAGTTTGGCGGCCAAGGCCTTCTCTTCCAATTCTTCTCCTTTGGCGTTCATGGCGGCGGTGAGCTCGGCCTTGATCAAATTCACGATCTGCCCGATCTTGGGCCGCTCTTCGGGCGACAACTTGCCCATGCCCCGCAGGATCTCCGTCATGGGGCTCTTCTTGCCCAAATACTTCACCCGCAGCTCTTTCACCGCTTCCGGGTCCGCGGCCAGGTCCAATTCGGCCAGCGCCGCTGCTTTGATAGCTAAAAGTTTTTCTTCCATGTTCCCACTCTCTTCTCTTTTTTACAGACCGGCCTGCTGCCGCAGCGCGTCTGCTTTATCCAGCCTCTCCCACGGCAGATCCAAATCGTCCCGGCCGAAGTGACCGTAGGCGGCCACCTGTTTGTAGATGGGCCGCAGCAGGTCGAGGCTCTTGATGATGCCGCTGGGACTGAGGGAGAAATTGGCCTTGATCAATTCTGCGATCTTTTCGTCGCTCACCTTGCCGGTGCCGAAGGTCTCCACGCTGACAGACACGGGCTGAGCCACGCCGATGGCGTAGGCCAATTGTATCTCGCATTTAGAGGCTAAGCCGGCGGCCACCACATTTTTCGCCACATAACGAGCGGCATAGGCGGCGCTGCGATCGACTTTGGAGGGATCTTTGCCGCTGAAGGCGCCGCCGCCGTGGCGGGCCATGCCGCCGTAGGTGTCTACGATGATCTTGCGGCCGGTGAGGCCCGAGTCTCCTTGAGGACCGCCGATGACGAAACGGCCGGTGGGATTGATGTAATACTTGGTGTTTTCATCCAACAATTTTGCCGGCACTACCGGTTTGATCACCTGATCGATGATGTCCTTGCGGATCTTTTTCGCAGAAACATCCGGTTTGTGCTGGGCGGAGATGACGATGGTGTCGATACGCACCGGTTCGCCGTCTTCGTATTCCACCGTCACTTGGGTCTTGCCGTCGGGCCGCAGATAATCGATGAGCTTTTCTTTGCGCACTTGGGTGAGGCGCAGAGCCAAGCGATTGGCGAGGGCCGCCGGCAGCGGCATATAGCTGGGGGTCTCGTCGGTGGCGTAGCCGAACATCATCCCTTGATCCCCCGCCCCGGCCTCATCGGCGGCGGCGGTGCCCTCTTTCGCCTCCAACGATCTGTCTACGCCCATGGCGATGTCGGGGGACTGACTGTCGATGGACAGCAGCACGCCGCAGGTGTGGCCGTCGAAGCCGTACTTGGCTCGATCGTAGCCGATGTCGATGACCGTCTGCCGGGCAAGAGCGGGGATGTCCACGTAACAGCTGGTGGAGATCTCGCCGAAGATGTGGATCTGACCGGTGGTGACGATGGTCTCGCAAGCTACCCGGCACTTGGGGTCCTGAGCGATCATGGCGTCCAAGATGGCATCGCTGATCTGATCCGCGATCTTATCGGGATGACCCTCGGTGACGGATTCGCTGGTGAATAATTTTCTCAACTTTTTCTTTCTCCTTTCTCTCTACAGACCTGGCCTTTTGCGAAGCGATATAAAAGAAAGACGTTCTCAGCAACTGAGAACGCCCTGTATTTTACAGCCTTCTCATCTTGCGGCCGGCGCAGGAATTAGCACCTTATCAGGCTCGGCCTGATGGTTGCTGCGGTTTCATTGGGCCTTTCCCTCCACCGCTCTTGATGAGTTATCGTGCCCTTCGGCACAGTTCTAATTATAATGCATGGGCGGCCCCTTGACAAGGGGCAATGTTATTTTTTGCCCGGCCGCAAGAGAACGTCCTCTCTGTGTTATAATTAGAGAAAAAAGAAAAGAGGCGCAAATTTTTTCCCGCGGGCTTTCGCCCCTCCTCTTTTCAGAAAAACAGCGTGGCTTTTCGCTTTAGACTTTTTTGAAAAACAGCGAAACTTTGTACCTCGGACTTTTCGTGAAAACGGCGTGGCTTTGAGCCTTAGACTTTTCTGAAAAACAACGGCACTTTTCGCTTAGGTCTTTTCGGGAAAACAGCAGAGCTTTTCGCCCGGACTTTGCGGAAGATAATCGCGGCTTTTCACCTTTTGCTTTTTGGGAACAGAAAGGAGTTTTTCCTCATGATCGACAGAGCTCGCCTTATAAACGATTTCATAGAACTGGTCTCTCTTCCCGCCGCCAGCAAAAAGGAAGGGGCCGTGGCCGCTCATCTTTTCAAAAAACTGACGGCCCTCGGCCTTGAGCCTGAGCAGGACGAGGTCCACCTCGTGACCGGCGGCGAATGCGGCAATGTTTGGGCCTATTGGCCGGCCACTCTGGCGGCTGCGCCCGCTCTTTTTTTCGAAGCTCACATGGACAGTGTGGCCCCCTGCGGCGGCACCGAAGTGGTACGCAAAGACGGAGTCCTCTACAGCGACGGCACCACCACTTTAGGCGGCGACGACAAGAGCGGCATAGCGGCGGTGTTGGAAGCTGTGCGCTCTTTGCAGGAAGAAGGAGCGGAGCACGGCGCCGTGCAGATCTGCTTCACTGTCAGCGAAGAGATCGGCTGCTTAGGCGCCGCCAATTTGGATAAAAAGCGGCTGCGGGCCGACTACGGCTATTGTTTAGACATGGGCGGCAGTTTGGGCGAGATCGTCTACGCCGCTCCCAAACTTTACGACGTAGAGGTGACCGTCACCGGCAAGGCCGCCCACGCCGGGCTGGAGCCGGAAAAAGGCGTCAACGCTCTCTTGCTGGCCTCCCGCTGCTTGGCCCTCCTCCCCGCCTCCGGCCGTCTCGACGAAGAGACCACTCTCAGCGTCAACACCATGAGCGCCGGCGTCGGCACCAACATCATCTGCCCCGAAGCGAAGTTCGTCATCGATATGCGCTGCCGCAACAGCGCCAAATTGGACGACTTGCTGATCAAAGTGCAAGAAGACATGACCGCCGTCGTAAAAGAAGGAGGCGGCAGCATCGCCTTTGCCGTCAAAGAAGGCTGCCCGGCCATGGAGTTGGGTAAGGAGCATCCCTGCATCCTTCTTGCGGCCGCCGCTGCCCGAGCCTTGGGGGCCGAGCCGAAACTCAAGACCAGCGGCGGCTGTGCCGACAGCAACTATTTATGCGGCTACGGCCTGCCCTGCGCCCTCTTGGCCACCGGCATGAGCGCCATCCACACTACCGCCGAATTTTTAAAAGAAGACGACCTCTACGACACCGCCCGCTGGGTACGGCAGCTGATCTTAGAGGCCGCCAAGATGGAAAAGTGATCTTGCTTCGAAAAAAGATTAACGGCAGGCTCCTGCCTACCGTTCGTTCATTGCCTTTTTAAAATGAGCTCTGCTTGGGGGAACCTGGCCTGCCAATAGGTCAGGTTCTCTTTTTTATAGCCCTGCACTTCATCCCTTCGACCGGGAGCATAGTACAGGTCCAACTGCCGCTCCCCTCTTGCGTACTTTTCGTCTAAAAGAGGCGTGAGGCTGTTGCGCACCGCCCTGGCCTTGATCAAAAGGCCGAGGCAGGGATGCACGGGACCGGCCGTCACCTTTGTCTTCTCCGCCGTCGCCTCCGGGGGCAGGCCGATGCGGATCACTTTGCTGCCCGCTGCAGTGAGGGCGGCGTAGAGCACCGCTCCCTGCACCTTCGACAGGGTCTCCCGAAGCCGTTGCT
>CANQBR010000028.1 GCA_947589605.1 uncultured Phascolarctobacterium sp.
GGATGCTTTGCCCTTTGTAGGGTTCTGACTTTGATATTTTGCCGGAGAATTTTGCCAACGATTACTTGACACTGTCTCTCAACCCTTCCCCTCTCTTTGCTCCTTGACAGCGCCCCCGTTTTTTGGTAGCCTTAACAAGGCAGGCCGTAGCCTGCGGGAAGGGATGCAGGATGGCAGTACTCACGGAATTGATCTTATTGGCGGCGGGCTTCTTCATTTTGGTGAAAGGAGCCCAATACTTCGTAGACGGGGCCTCGGCCCTGGCCGCCCGCTTCAACGTCAGCCAATTGGTCATCGGCCTCACCATCGTGGCCATGGGCACCTCTTTGCCCGAAGCCTCGGTGAGCATCATCGCCGCCCTGCGGGGCAGCGCCGATGTGGCGGTGGGCAATGTGCTGGGCTCTAACAGCATCAATATAATGGTGATCTTGGGACTGACGGCGGTGCTGGCACCTCTTAAAGTTGAAAAGTCCACCCGTTGCTATGAGCTCCCCTTTACCGTGTTCATCACCGGCGTTCTCATCTATATGGGCCGCAGCGGCAGCCTCGGCTTTGGGCAGGGCTGCATCCTGTGGCTGCTCTTTCTCTGCTATTTGGCCTATTTGAAATTCAGCGGGGGAGCGGGGGAGGACGCCCCCGGGGAAGCGCTGCCCCTGTGGCGGTTGAGCCTTTATATTTTCGGCGGGCTGGGCCTGCTGTTGCTGGGCAGCAACGTGGCGGTGAAGGCGGCGGTGGAGATCGCTTTGCTTTTAGAGATCAGTCAGCGCTTCATCGGCCTCACCATCGTAGCCTTGGGCACTTCTTTGCCGGAATTGGTCACCAGTTTGGTGGCGGGGCTGGAAGGCAAGGCCGACATCGCCGTAGGCAACATCGTGGGCAGCAACGTCTTCAATATCCTCTTCGTTTTGGGCAGCAGCGCCCTCATCATGCCCGTAACTTTTCAAGAAGCCTTCCTTTTCGACGGCTGGATATCGCTGGGCGCAGCGGTGTTGCTTTTATTGTGCGCATGGCGGGGAAAACTGGGCCGCATCGGCGGGTTGGTGCTGCTGGCGGCCTACGCCTGTTATTTTTACACGCTGCTTTGAAAGCGCCGCTCTTGACGCAGACGCTCTTATCTTATAAAATGATAGATACTCGGAAAGGTGGCCGAGCGGTTGAAGGCTCTAGTCTTGAAAACTAGCGAGGCGCAAGTCTCCGTGGGTTCGAATCCCACCCTTTCCGCCAGAAAATTTGCCGAAAGCCCTTGCACGGCGGACGGCTTTTTGCTATAATGAAAAAACGGCAGACATGGAGTGGTACTCAAGTAGGCTGAAGAGGACGGTTTGCTAAATCGTTAGACGGGTTACACCGTGCGTGGGTTCGAATCCCACCCACTCCGCCACACTGCCGGGCCCCCGCGAGCGGGGGCTTTTTCTTTTTGCGAAAATTTTATCCGGCCTCACCTTGCGTCAGAAACTCTTTTGTGCTATGGTGACAGTGAAGGCAGCAAAAGATGCGCTGCGTCCTTCAATTTTCAAGAAGAAGAGGCGATCGATGTGACCAACGAACAGCTCAAAGAAAAAATGAAAGCCTTCCAGGCTATGATCAACACGGCGGACGAAAAGGCAGCGGCGGAGTTGGTGGCCGACGATGCGCCTTTTTATACACCTGCCAGCCCGGCACCTTTATACGGAGGCAAGGGCTACTTGTCCATCGTCTATTGGCTGCGCAAAGGCTTCAGCGACGTGCAGTGGCAGCTTGAAGAGATGGTGGCGGAAAACGACACCGTTGCCGTCCGTTGGACCAGCACCGGCACTCACGACGGAGAATTCATGGGGCTGGCGCCCACCGGCAAAAAATTCAAGATCTCCGTCATGAATTTCTACAAGTTCAACAAGGAAGGAAAGATCGTCTCCGACATCGCCGCAGAAGGGATGATCGGCATTTTGCGGGCCATCGGCCTGTGCGATGTGTGAGCAGAAGCTCTTAGGCGCCTGCGGCTGCTGGCCTTAGCTTCGGCAAAGATGAAGAACGAAAAGACCGAGGAAAGAAAATGCTACAATAATTTTTAAAAAGTATAGCCTAAAACCCTTGCTTTCCTCTTTTTTCTGTGCTATACTTAGAGCATCAAAACAGCCCCTCATTTGGCCCTTCTCGTAAGGGCTTCTTTTTTTGCCTATTTTTCCTGCGTAAAGCGGTCGCGGCAGAAAAGTCGGCGGATGATTTTCGCCGGCAGATCCGCAACGGCTCCTCTTTCGTTTTCGGCGCAAAAGAAAAATGAAGAAGAACTGCCATGCGTTTTATCGGGATCTTCGCAGAGGGCACGCAAGCGAAAGATGCAGAAGAAGAAAACGTTTTTGCATTTTGAGAGCGGCGAACTGTCGATCAAAGAAGAGAAATGTTCAAGGTCTCTTTGCTGTTTCGCTGTTTCGCAAAAATTTGCCGACGATTACTTGACACTGTCCTCAATCGTCCCGCAAGGCGTTTTACCTTGACGTTGGGGCGAAAATGCGATAAGATTAAAACAGAAGGCCGCAGGCCGAGGCCAGAGGGCCGAGGGCAAAGGCCGGGAAGCCGCGGCAGCGGACCGCGGCAGAGAGATGTTGAGCGCATACGGCTTTCCTTTTCTGCTTGCCGCATTGGTAAGCTACATTCTCACCCCTTATATCAAAAAATTGGCCTTTCGCATAGGGGCCGTGGACGTGCCGGACAACCGTAAGGTGCATAAGTTGATTATGCCTCGCTTGGGCGGTCTGGCTATTTATGTTGCCTTTTTGACGGCGGTGCTGGCCAGTTTGGAGCTGACCGCCGATATCGTCGGCATTTTGCTGGGAGGCTGCCTCATCACCGCCGTGGGCATTTTGGACGATAAGTACCAACTGCCGGCCAAGGTGAAATTGGCGGGGCAGATCGCTGCAGCCGCCGTGCTGCCTCTCTTCGGCATCCAGATCGAATGGGTCAACAATCCTTTCGGCGGCTATCTTTACACCGATCATTTGGCGGTTCCCCTCACCATCTTTTGGGTGATCAGCTTCACCAATGTGGTGAACCTGATGGACGGCTTGGACGGCTTGGCGGCGGGAGTGAGCGCCATCGCTTCAATAACGGTGATCTTGGTGGCCGTGCACATGGGCTACTACTATGTGGCGGTGCTCACCTGCGCCTTGGCGGGGGGCATCATCGGTTTTTTGCGTTATAATTTCAATCCGGCAACTATCTTCATGGGAGACACCGGCAGCATGTTCATCGGTTACATGCTGGCGGCTGTTTCTGTTTATGGGGCAGTGAAGACCGCCGCCACAGTGGCTCTCATCGTGCCCTTCATCGCCTTGGCCCTGCCCATCATGGACACGGCCTTCGCCATCATGCGCCGCTACAGCCACGGCCGGCCCATCTTTCAACCTGATAAGGGCCACTTCCATCATCGGCTGCTGGCCATGGGCATGAGCCAGAAGAAAGCGGTGCTCATCATGTATCTTATCAGCGCGGTGCTGGGCATCGTGGCGGTGCTGTGGGCCGAATTGGACGGTTTCTACGCATCGGTGATCATCGCGGTGATCATCACGGCAGTAGCGGTGTGCGCAAAACGGATCGGCATCCTCAACGACAGATAGGAGCTTGCGGCAAGTCATCGATTTTTTGAGATCGCGTACATTCTGAGGGAGTAGGGGAAAATGAAAAAATTGAAACTGATGACGGTCTTCGGCACCAGACCGGAGGCGATCAAGATGTGCCCCTTGGTGCTGGAGATGCGCCGCTATCCGGACTGCATCGAGCCCATCGTGGCGGTGACCGCCCAGCATCGGGAGATGCTGGATACGGTGCTGAAGCTTTTTGCCATCAAACCGGACTACGACTTGAATATCATGACCAAAGAGCAGACCCTGCACGACGTCACCTGCCGGGTGCTGCAGGGCCTGAAGGGCGTGCTGGAGAAAGCGCGGCCCGACATGGTGCTGGTACACGGCGACACCACCACCACCTTCGCAGGCTCGTTGGCCGCTTTTTACGCCCAGATCCCCGTGGGTCACGTGGAAGCGGGGCTGCGCACCGGCAACAAGTATTCTCCCTATCCCGAAGAGATGAACCGCAAACTGACCACTGCCATAACAGAGCTCCACTTTGCGCCCACGGCCACCAGCAAGGCCAACCTGCTGAAAGAAAATGTGGACCCCGCCAACATCGCGGTGACGGGCAACACGGTCATCGACGCTCTGCAGACCACGGTGCGGCCCGACTATCGTTTCGAAGACCCGGAGCTGAACAAGGTGCTGAGCAGCGGCAAAAGATTGCTTTTGATGACCACCCACCGGCGGGAAAATTTGGGAGAGCCCATGCGCCACGTTTATCGGGCGGTGAAAAAAGTGCTGGAGCTCCACCCCGACGTAGAAGCCATCTTTCCGGTGCACAAAAATCCCAAGGTGCGGGAAGTGGTGGACGCGGAGCTGGGCGGCATGGAGAGAGTGCATTTGGCGGAGCCCATGGATTATGAACCCTTCGCCAATTTGATGGCGAAGGCGGACATCGTCCTCACCGACAGCGGCGGCATTCAAGAAGAAGCCCCCGCTTTGGGTAAACCGGTGCTGGTGCTGCGCGACACCACGGAGCGGCCGGAGGCAGTGGCGGCGGGAACGGTGAAGCTGGCGGGCACCGCTTACGAAAACGTGCTGCGGGAACTTTTGGCCCTTTTGGAAGACGAAGAGCATTATCGGGCCATGGCGGAGGCGGCCAACCCTTACGGCGACGGCCGAGCCTGCCCCCGCATCATCCGCTCCATCTTGGCCCGCTACGGCTATCCCGTGGAAATTTTGCCGGAATTTTCCCCCAAATGAGAGATTAGAGTAGACAATAAGACAAAAATATTTTACAATTAAAAGAGGGTTGTCGCTATATAGACAGCCTTAACAGGCGGTGAGGCATGGGCAAGGACAGCGACGAAAAAGGAAGGCTCAGGATGCTCAGCGCCTTGGCCACCGTCAGTTCTCTGGGCATGATGATCGTAGGCGATTTCATGCTGGCCTACTACGGCGGCAATTGGCTGGACGAATACTTCGCCACCGGCGATCATCGCATCCGTCTTTTTTGCATCTGCTTGGCCATCGTAACGGTGTTTTTGACTTTTTTCCGTTTGATCCGGACTGCTTTGCCGCAGCCCGATAAGGATGAGCAGTGAGTCATGAGCAAAAAGTTCGACTTGACTCCGCTCCTGAAAAAAAGGTACGGACCTTTTCTCAAGTTGCCTTTGGCGGCGGGGCTCATCGTCTGCGCCGGGGTCTGGGGCCTGGGCTACGGCGGCATTGCCTTCTCCCTCTTGCGGGGCTGTGTGCTGGGGCTGGCCGACGGCGCCATCATGCTGAAGGGCATCAAAAAGGCGCTGCCCTTTAAAGACGAGCCGCAAAAAGGCTTGGCCGTCATGCGGCGCTACCGCTGGTACCGAGTGGCCGCGGCGTCTGCCGTCATCATTTTGTTGTTGAAACAGGGCTCTGCCGTAACAGGCGTCTTCATAGGGCTCCTGCTGATGCATATTTTTTTCATCATCAACATGATATTTATCGCGTACCGACTGGATAAGGAGGAGACGTGAAGAAAGGAGAGAGAAAGAATGGGAACTGAAGCAGCTGCAATGGCGCAAGGTGCCGAACATGCCGGCGAGATAGTCCATTACTTTCCCACGGAAGTGCTGCCGGGCGTAGTCATCAATATGCAGACCATGTATATGACCTGGATCAGCATGGCGGTAGTGCTGGTGCTCTTCCTGGCGGCGGCCCGCAGCCCCAAACTGATCCCCTGCGGTCTGCAGAACGTAATGGAGTTTTTCATCGACTTCCTCAACGGTCTGATGGAAGGCACACTGGGTATCAAAGGGCGCAAATATATGGCACCCTTTATAATTACCCTCTTCATGTTCATCCTGATCAGCAATGAACTGGGCATGTTGCCTCAGGTAGGAGTGCACTGGACCAGCCCCACCAACGACGTGAACACCTGTTTCGGCCTGTCGCTGACGGTGGCCATCGGCGTTTACATCGTAGGTGTGTGCCAGCACGGTCTGGGCCACTTCAGGCACTTTGTGGAACCCTCCCCCGCGTTCCTGCCCCTACATTTGCTGGATCAGATCACCAAGCCCATGACCATGGCCCTTCGTCTATTCGGTAACATACTGGCAGGCGAGATCCTGCTGATAGTGCTCTATCGGTTGGCTCCGTGGGTCGTTCCTGAACTGTGGGTGATGTTCAGTTTGTTCATCGGCTTCCTGCAAGCCTTTATCTTCACCATGCTGACCCTGACCAGTTTTGCCGTGGCCTTTGCCCATCATTGACCGGGACGGCGTCACCGCATAGCTAACAATCGTGTGATTAGAAAGGATGTAAAGAAATGACTGAAAACGCCATCATTATCGCAGCTTCCATGTTTGCTGTAGCCTTCATCTGCTTGGGTGCCGCCCTGGGCGCCGCTCTGGGCAACGGCAACCTGACCGGCAAGAGCATCGAGTCCATGGCCCGTCAGCCGGAAGAAGCCAGCTCTCTCTTCACCAACATGCTGGTATCCGTAGGCTTGGTAGAGTCCATGCCTATCCTCTGCTACGTTATCGCAGTCGTTCTGGTATTTGCCAACCCCTTCGCTAAATAAGCAGTCCAGCGGTATTTTAAGAAAACAATAAAGGAGCGTGCAATAATTGATCGACTTCAACGCAACACTTATCGCACAAGTCCTGAACTTCCTGGTTCTTGTTTTCGTTCTTGCCAAGTTCGCCTATAAGCCTTTGCTGAAGATGATGGACGAACGCAAGAATAAGATAGCCGGGGATCTGGCTGCGGCAGAGCAGGCCAAGACCGATGCAGAAGCGGTAAAGGCCGAGTATGCTGCCAAACTGGCCGCTGCCAGACAGGAAGCCCATGTCATCATTGACAATGCCCGCAAGGCCGCACAGGCTGCTCACGACAAAGCACTGGCCGACACCAAGGCCGAGCAGGAGCAGATCATCGCCGCCGCCAAAGAGACCATCGCCATGGAGAAGAAGAAATCTCTGGGCGAAGTTCGCTATCAGGTGATCGCCCTCTCTATGGCCGCTGCAGGCAAGATCATCGAACAAAAGCTGAGTTCTGACGAAGATAAAAAATTAGCAGGCGAAATCGTCGACTCCATCCTCAAGTAGTTTCGCCGCTTTCCCACTAGGCCCGAAAGGCTGAAGTGGTATTCGGAGGTGAATTGATCCAATATGAAGCAAGAAGAAAATATTGCTTTGCTAAAGCAAGATTTATCCAACTTCAATATTGATCTGGGTTCCATCAGAGAGTTGCTGGACGTGAAGGTCACCACGGCCAAAAAATTGACCAGCAGCGAGTATCAATCCATTTCTGCTATTCTCACTGAAAAGCTGGGGCGGGATATCTTCCTGAACAAGGTAGTTGATCCTGCTATATTAGGCGGTATTATCGTACAGGTAGGCGACAAAGTTTTCGATGCTTCCGCAGCACGGAAACTGAACAAAGTCAAAGATATCTTCTCCGGAGTCGATATCCACGACTACGAACCTGCCAAGATAGTAGACGACCTGCAAGCTCAGTTGGAGAAGAGCACCGTTGATGCTAACCTGGAAGAAGTTGGTATCGTAGACAAGATCGGCGACGGCATCGCCAACGTTATCGGCATGAAGAACGCTATGGCCGGCGAGCTGGTAGAGTTGCCTCACGGCATTTCGGGCATGGTGCTGAACCTGAACCCCAACGACGTGGGCATCGTGCTGATGGGCGGCGAGACCGTCATCAAAGAGGGCGACCAAGTACGGCGTACCGGCCGCATCATGGAAGTGCCCGTAGGCGAAGCCCTGTTGGGCCGTGTAGTCAGCGCCATCGGCGCCCCCATCGACGGTAAGGGCGAGATCGCCGCAGCCGAGTATCGGCCGGTAGAATCTCCCGCTCACGGCATCGCCGACCGTCAACCGGTAGACACCCCCTTGCAGACCGGTCTGAAGTGCATCGACGCCCTTGTTCCCATCGGCAGAGGCCAGAGGGAACTTATCATCGGTGACCGCGGCACCGGCAAGACCGCTCTGGCCATCGACACCATCATCAATCAAAAAGGGCAAGATGTTATCTGCATTTACGTGGCCATCGGCCAAAAGGCCTCCAACGTGGCCCGTATCGTCCGCACTTTGGAGCAGCACGGCTCCATGGAATACACCATCATCGTAGCCGCTACCGCCGCAGACAGCGCTCCGCTGCAGTATCTGGCTCCTTACAGCGGTGTGACCATGGCCGAGTACTTCATGGATCAGGGCAAGGACGTGCTCTGTGTTTACGACGACCTTTCCAAACACGCCGTTGCTTACAGGGCTATGTCTCTGCTGCTGCGCCGTCCTCCCGGACGCGAAGCTTATCCCGGCGACGTATTCTATCTCCACTCCAGACTGTTGGAGCGGGCTGCCAAGCTCAACTCCATCCCGCCGCTGAAAGGCGGTTCCATCACGGCTCTGCCTGTGATCGAAACTCTGGCCGGCGACGTAGGCGGCTTCATCCCCACCAACGTCATCTCCATCACCGACGGCCAGATCTTCCTGGAGTCCGAGCTCTTCTATTCCGGTATCCGTCCGGCTATCAACTCCGGTCTTTCGGTATCCCGCGTAGGCGGCGCCGCTCAGATCAAGGCTATGAAACAAGTAGCCGGCACGCTGCGTTTGGATCTGGCTCAGTACCGTGAGCTGGCCGCGTTCTCTCAGTTCGCTTCCGATCTGGACAAGGCTACCAAGGCTCAGTTGGACAGAGGCATGCGTCTTACGGAAATGCTGAAGCAAGGCCAGTACATGCCCCTGCCGGTAGAAAAGCAGGTAATGGCTATCTATCTGGGCACCAAGGGTTATCTGGACGACGTGGCCGTTAAGGACGTTACCCGTTGCGAGAAAGAGTTCTTGGACTTTATGGATGCCAACCACCCCGAAGTGGGCGCAGACATCGTTAAGACCAAGAAGATCACCGATGAGAACGAAAAAGCGCTGAAGGAAGCTATCACCCAGTTCAAAGACGTGTTCAACGGAGCGAGGTGATAACTGATGGCTACGGCACGGGAAATCAAGAGCCGTATGAAGAGCGTCAGCAGTATCGGCAAGATCACCAAGGCCATGAAGATGGTGGCCGCCGCCAGGATGCGGCGGGCCCAGGAGAGGGCAGCGGCCAGCCGCCCCTATGCCTTGAAGATCAAAGAGGTCTTGTCATCTGTTGTCAGCGATCCGTCGTTGCTCGGCGATCTGCAGGCCAAAGCTCATCCGCTGCTGCAAAAAAGGGAAGTCAAAAAAGTTGGCTTCCTGGTGATCTCTTCGGATAAAGGCCTGGCCGGAGCATACAGCTCCAACGTGCTGAAGCGGGCTGTCACCGAGATCTCCGCCACAGAAGGCGAAGCAGTGATCATAGCCAGCGGCCGCACGGCCAGAGACTTTTTCCAGCGCAGAGGCTATAAGGTGATCAGCGAGCACTTGGGTTTTTCCGACAAACCCTCTTACGAGGATGCGCAGGAATTGGCCAAGGTAGCCGTTGCCCGTTTCGCCGCAGAAGAAATCGACCAACTCTATGTGGTCTACACCATCTTCAAGACCGCCCTTTCTCAAATACCTACCTGCGAGCAGATCTTGCCGGTGGAACCTCCCGCCCGGGAGGAGGGAAAGGCCGAGGCCGCCTTCATCTTCGAGCCTTCCGAGGACGAAGCACTGAAGGTGCTGGCCCCCAGATATTTGGAGACGGTGATCTATGCGGCGCTGGTGCAGGCGGCGGCCAGTGAGTTGGGCGCCCGCATGACGGCCATGACTTCTGCCACCGATAATGCCGGCAAGTTGGGACAAAAATTGCTGGTGGGCTACAACAAAGCTCGTCAGGCCGGCATTACCAGAGAACTGACAGAGATTTGCGGCGGCGTGGAAGCGCTGAAGCAAGCACAAAATTGACGAAAGATTTCATAGGGAGGCATAAACCTTGAATACAGGTAGAATTGTACAAGTTGTCGGCCCTGTTATCGATGTGGAGTTCCCCCCGAAGAACATGCCCGCTATTTTGAACGCCATCAAAGTGGACTGCACCACCGATGACGGCAAGGTGAAGATCCACCTTACCGCCGAGGTCATGCAGCACGTGGGTGCTTCCGTGGCCCGCTGTGTGGCCATGAGTTCCACCGACGGCTTGGTCAGAGGCATGGAGTGCGTTGATACAGGCAAGCCTATCGCCGTACCGGTGGGTCCGGGGGTGTTGGGCCGTATCTTCAACGTGTTGGGAGAGACTGTGGACCATGATGATACTCCTGTAGAAGCAGCTGATTATTGGCCCATCCATCGGCCCGCTCCCAGCTTCGATCAACAGGCCACCAGCACCAGGATACTGGAGACCGGCATCAAAGTAGTAGATCTGATCGCACCCTATGCCATGGGCGGCAAGATCGGCCTCTTCGGCGGCGCCGGCGTAGGCAAGACCGTTATCATCATGGAGCTGATCCACAACATCGCCACGGCCCACGGCGGCTACTCCGTTTTCGCCGGCGTAGGCGAGCGTACCCGTGAGGGCAACGATCTGTGGGGCGAAATGAAAGAATCCGGCGTTATCAACAAAACGGCGCTGGTGTACGGCCAGATGAACGAGCCTCCGGGAGCCCGTATGCGGGTGGGCCTGAGCGGCTTGACCATGGCCGAGTATTTCCGTGATGTTGGGGGCCAGGACGTGCTCCTCTTCATCGATAACATTTTCCGTTTCATCCAAGCAGGCTCCGAGGTATCCGCTCTCTTGGGCCGCATGCCTTCTGCAGTAGGTTATCAGCCTACTCTGGCCAACGACATCGGCGCTCTTCAGGAGCGCATCACCTCCACCAAGAGCGGCTCTATCACTTCCGTACAGGCAGTATATGTACCGGCGGACGACTTGACCGACCCTGCTCCCGCAGGCACCTTCGCTCACTTGGACGCCACCACCGTACTGTCCCGTCAGATCGCCGAGCTGGGCATCTACCCCGCAGTGGATCCTCTGGATTCCACCAGCCGTATCCTCGACCCGCTGGTGATCGGCGAGGAACACTACAACGTGGCCCGCGGCGTACAGGCCATCCTCCAGCGCTACAAAGAGCTGCAGGACATCATCGCCATTCTGGGCATGGAAGAGTTGAGCGAAGAGGATAAGGTCACCGTGGCCCGCGCCCGTAAGATCCAAAGATTCCTCAGCCAGGCCTTCTTCGTAGCCGAACAGTTCACCGGCACTCCCGGTCAGTACGTTCCCTTGAAAGAGACCATCAGAGGCTTCAAAGAGATCTTGGAAGGCAAGCACGACGACCTGCCGGAAGGCGCCTTCTATATGGTAGGCACCATCGACGACGCCGTTGCCAAGGCCGCTACCATGAGGGAATAGAGGGATAACAGATGGCTACCCCCTTCACATTCGAAATCGTAACGCCGGATAAGATGCTCTTTGCCACGGAAGAAGCTGCCTATGTGGGCTTCAAAGCTCTTTCGGGCAACTTGGGTCTGGAGGCCAAGCACCTGCCCATCATCGCCACCATGGATATCGCACCTCTCAAGGTGCGCTTCACCGACGGCAGCGAAAAATGTTTCGCCGTTTGCGGCGGCTTCTTGGAGATGAAGGACAACAAGTGCACCGTTTTGGCCACTAAGGCCGAGCCGGGCGAGGCCATAGACCGGGCTCGGGCGCAGGCTTCCAAGGAAAGAGCCGAGCATCGGCTGGCCGCCAAACAGGAAGGGCTGGACGTGCAAAGGGCCAGTCTGTCCCTGAAACGGGCTCTGGCCCGGCTGAAAGCCAGCGAATACAGCGGCAAAAATTGATCCCCCTGACGGGGAAAGCAGCCCTGCCGGCACGACCGGCAGGGCTTTTTACGCAGAAAATAAAAGAACGCCCGCTTCTTTCTTTAAGCGGGCTCTTCGTTACAATACAGTCGCCGCAGGGCGATGAGGCAAGGAAGTGAAGAGCGTTGACTAAGTTCAAAGGCTTGGAGCCGGAAGAAGTGCTGGCGGCGAGAGCCGCCTACGGCGACAATTCTTTACCGGAGACGCCGCCTAAAACTTTTTGGCAGGAGTTTCGCCGCACTTTTAAGGATCCTCTCATCAAAATTCTGCTTTTCATCGCCGTCTTGATGCTGGTGATGTGGGGCTGCGGCTACGCAGAGCTCTACGAGCCCAGCGGCACCGTGGTCGCCATCCTCATCGTGGCCTACGTTTCTGCCAAGACCGGCGTGGCCGGGGACAGCAAGTTCAGAGAATTGCGGGAAGAGGCCGCCAAAAAAGAGATCAGCAAAGTGTACCGCTCCGGCAGCGTGTGCCTTTTGCCCAACAGCGAGATCGTGGTGGGGGATAAGGTGCTGCTGCAGGCGGGGGACGGCGTGGCCGCCGACGGTGTGCTGGCGGACGGCAGCCTGAAAGTAGACAATTCCACCTTAAACGGAGAAGCTGAAGAATGCGCTAAAGAAGCGGCGCCGACAGGGACTCAGCTCGCGCAAAAGATCACCGGCGAAAACTTCGTTGACAAGCACAGCCTCTTTCGGGGAGCAGTGGTCTTCGACGGAGAAGGCGTGCTGGACGTGCAGCGGGTAGGAAAGGCAACGGTGATGGGGCAATTGGCTGCCGAGCTGAACGCCGAAGAGCCGCTCTCGCCGTTAAAAGTGAAATTGCAGAAACTGGCGGGGCAGATATCTCGGCTGGGTTATCTCAGCGCCGTGGTCATAACTCTGCTCTATTTGAGCTTTTTCGTCTATCAGGCGGGAGGGTTGGCCCTTTATTTCGCTTCCGACTGGTCCCGCATCATGCACGATATCACGCGGGCAGTTTCGCTGGCGGTAGTGATCGTGGTGTGTGCGGTGCCGGAAGGACTGCCTTTGATGATCTCATTAGTCTTGATGCAAAACACCTCCCGCATGCAGGAGCACAATGTTTTGGTGCGCAAGGCCGAAGGCATCGAGACCGCCGGCAGTCTCAACATTATCTTCAGCGATAAGACCGGAACTTTGACCAAGGGTTTTTTGGAAGTGACGGAAGTTTTTACTGCCGCAGGAAAAACCTTGGCCCCGGCCAAGATCGACGGCACCCCGCTGGGCCGTCTACTGCAGTTGGCCATAGGCCGCAACACCGCCGCCCTTTTTGACGGGGAGCACCGGCTCATCGGAGGCAATGCCACCGATCAGGCCTTGCTGCGTTTTCTCGGCGAAGAAAGATACACACAGCTGAAGCAAGACGAAGCCAATGCCGTTACCGCCGCGCAAAGTTTCAATTCAGCCAACAAATTCAGCCAAACTTATTTAGGCGCCCGCCGGCTCATATTATATAAAGGAGCGCCGGAAGTGCTCCTCGCTCACACTCATAAAGCTCTCGACGAAGACGGCAAAGAGACGGGCATCGAGCGGCGGGTTCTGGAAGAAAAAATGGAAGAGCTCTCCCGCAAGGCCATGCGCCTTTTGGCCTTCGCCTATGCCGAAGGGCCCATGGAAAAAGATCGCATCAAAGAAGGAGCTGTTCTTTTGGGCTTGGCGGCCATTCGCGACGAAGTGCGGCCCGAAGCGGCTGCCGCTATCAAAGCGGTGCAGGGGGCAGGGGTACAGGTGGTGATGATGACCGGCGACCGCCTGTCTACCGCCGCGGCCATCGCAAAGGACATCGGCCTCTTGCAAAACAAAGACGATCTTTCTCTCACCAGCGCCGAGTTGTCGACTTTGAACGACGCAGAGATCAAAAAGCTCATCCCTCGGCTGCGGGTGCTGGCCCGAGCTTTGCCTACGGACAAGTCGCGGCTGGTGCGCCTCTGTCAAGAAGAAAATTTGGTGGTGGGGATGACCGGGGACGGTGTGAACGACACTCCCGCTCTCAGCAGGGCCGATGTGGGCTTCGCCATGGGCAGCGGCACAGAAGCGGCCAAAGAAGCGGGCGACATCGTGGTGTTGGACGACAACTTCCGCTCTGTCAAGGCCGCCATCCTCTACGGCCGCACCATTTACCGCAATATTTTAAAATTCTGCAGCTTCCAGCTCACTATCAACGTAGCGGCGGTGCTGGTCAGCGCCGTGGCGCCTTTTTGGGGCATCGAAGAGCCTTTGAAGGTGACCCATCTCCTCTTCGTCAATTTGGTGATGGACAGTTTGGGGGCCATCATGCTGGGGAACGAACCGGCGCTGGAAAAATATATGAAAGAGCCGGCCCGCCGCCGGGACGAGAACATCATCAGCCGCAAGATGTTGGAGCAGATCCTTTGGATGGGGCTCTACCTCCTTCTTGCCGCTTACATCTTTCTCAAAGCGCCTTGCATCGTCGCTCTTTTCTCCGGCAGAGAACAGCATCTCACTGCCTTCTTCGTCTTTTTCATCGCCGCTTCTCTTTTTAACGGCTTCAATGTGCGGGACGAGGGCACGGCCATTTTTCGAGGGCTGAAAGAGAACCCGGATTTTTGGAAGATGTTCGCCGCCATCCTCGCGGTGCAGGCGGCCATCGTCAACGCACCGCTCCTGCCCTGGCGAGGAGCAGCCGTCATCGGCCGTATGTTCAGTTGCGAACCCTTTTCCTTGGCCGGCTGGCTCGCCGCTCTTCTTTTGGCAGCCACCGCCGTGCCCGCCGATCTGGTGCGCAAGCTGCTCTTCAAAAGAAAATAATATTGCCATCGGCTTATAAATGTAGTATGCTTAAACAAAAGGGAGGAGGGAGCTCCATGACCGATCTGGCGGAGACTTTGGCCGGCAACAAGATGGCTCAATTGCGGCAGGAGCTGGCTTTTTTGCGGCAGAGGCTGCGGGAAGCGACGGCCGAAGAAGAGAAGCAGCTCATCCGCAAAGAGTTGCGAGAGAAAGAGACCTATTACAATATTTTGGCGGAACGCCAGCGCTTACAGTGAGAGACCGGCTGTCTTTGCCGGTTTTTCTTTTGCAAAATGTTGAAAAGATAAAAGAAAAAATGGTAAAATAAAAGTTAGCATAAAAGCAAGTACGGGAGCGAGAGGGAGGTTCGGCATGGAGAAACTAGTGGTAAGAGGAGGCCGCCCTTTGCGGGGAACGGTGAAGACCAGCGGTGCGAAGAACGCCGTGCTGCCCATTATCGCAGCCTCGATTTTGGGCCTCACCCCCAGCCGCATCAACGACGTGCCCATGTTGGAAGACGTGCGCACCATCAGCGCAGTCTTGGAGCATTTAGGTGTCAAAGTAAAAGTGTGCGGCCCCAACGAGCTTGCGATCGACAGCTGCAAGGTGACCGGTTGGGAAGCACCCTATGAATTGGTGCGCACCATGAGGGCTTCCTTCTTGGTGATGGGTCCGCTGCTGGCTCGCGTGGGACAAGCGAAGATCTCTCTTCCCGGCGGCTGCGCCATCGGGGCCCGGCCCATCGACATCCATCTGAAAGGTTTCGAAGCTTTGGGCGTGAAAGTGAAGCAGGGCCACGGCTACATCGAGGCCACGGCGGAGAACGGGCTGAAAGGCAGCACCATCTACTTCGACTTCCCCAGCGTAGGCGCCACGGAAAATGTTTTGATGGCGGCGGTGCTGGCTCAAGGAACCACCATCATCGAGAATGCGGCCCAAGAGCCGGAGATAGTGGCCTTGGCCAACTATCTGAACAAAATGGGAGCCGAAGTGAGGGGCGCCGGCACCGACACCATCAGGGTGGAGGGCGTGAAAGAACTCCACGGTGCGGAATATACGGTGATTCCGGATAGGATCGAAGCCGGCACCTATATGGTAGCCGCGGCCATGACCGGCGGCGACGTGCTGATCGAAAATGTTTTGCCGGAGCATCAAAAGCCCCTCATCGCCAAACTGCGGGAAGCGGGGGCCACGGTGCTGGAAGATATCGACAGGATCAGAGTGAAGGCGGACAGACCGCTGCAAGGGGTCAGCGTCAAGACCCTGCCTTATCCGGGCTTCCCCACCGACATGCAGCCTCAGATGATGGCCATGATGGTGATCTGCCAAGGGCGCAGCAAAGTGACGGAAACGGTGTTCGAGAATCGTTTCATGCACGTTATCGAATTGATCCGCATGGGCGCCCAGATCTCCACCGAGGGCCGCAGCGCCACCATCGAAGGGCCGGCCAAATTGACGGGCTGCGATGTGCGGGCCACCGATTTGAGAGCGGGGGCGGCCATGATCTTGGCAGGGCTGGTGGCGGAAGGGACCACCACCATCGGCGATCTCCATCACATAGACAGAGGTTATGAAAACATCGTGGCCAAGCTGAGGCAGTTGGGCGCGGATATCGAAAGGACAGATGTGTAAATGTTCAGAAGTCTGGATGTAGGTATAGATTTGGGCACCGCCAACATTTTGGTGTATGTGCGGGGCAAGGGCGTGGTGCTGAAAGAGCCTTCCGTAGTGGCCATCGACAAGCACCGCAATAAGATCTTGGCCGTGGGGGACGAAGCCCGGGAGATGCTGGGCCGGGCTCCCGGCAGCATCATCGCCATCAGGCCCCTGAAGGAAGGGGTCATCGCTAATTATACGGTCACCCAAAAACTGCTGGCCTACGTCATCGCCAAAGTGGCGGGCAAGAGCCTTTTCTTCAAACCCAGGGTGATGACCTGTGTGCCCATCGGCATCACCTCCGTGGAAAAACGGGCGGTGATGGAAGCTACCATGCAGGGGGGAGCCAGCAAGACCTATCTCATCGAAGAACCGCTGGCCGCCGCTTTGGGCGCAGGGTTGGATATCTCTGTGCCCCGAGGCAACATGGTGGTGGATATCGGCGGCGGCACCACCGACATTGCCGTCCTCAGTTTGGGGGGCATCGTGGTGGATGCATCGGTGCGGATCGGCGGAGACCACTTCGACGAAGCCATCGCCCGCTTTGTGAAGAAGATCCACAATGTACAGATCGGCGAGCGCACGGCGGAAGAGATCAAGATCAAGATCGGCACCGTCAGCGTCAACGGCCGTAAAGAAGAATTGACGGTGCGGGGCAGAGACTTAGTAGGCGGCCTGCCCAAAACTTTTACCGTGTGCAGCGAAGACTGCCGCTTGGCCTTGGAGGACAGCGTGGCCTCTTTGATCAGTGCGGTGAAAAGCGTTTTGGAGAGGACCCCGCCGGAATTGGCCAGCGACATCGTGGATAACGGCATGTATCTGACCGGGGGCGGCGCCCTTTTGGACGGACTGGCGGAGATCGTGGAAAAAGAGACCGGCATCACCGTCCATGTGGCCGACAATCCGCTGGACTGCGTGGCCTTGGGCACCGGCAAAGCTTTGGAAAATTTGGACAAGCTGCATCCCGGCAGCTTCTACAGTTCTTCCAATCTGACGGAATAAAGGCGTGAGCAAAAATACACAGCTGCCGCTGTGTATTTTTGCTTGCCCGTCGGCTATAGATAAAGAGGTGGAGACGACAGTGAAAATATTAGGAGGCCTCATCGCGGCTCTGCTGCTCACGGTGAGCGCCGAAGCCGGCACGATCACCGACCTGCGCTGCAGCAACAGCCCTGCCAAGACCCGTATCGTGGCGGAGAGCGACGAAGCCATCGAGTTTACAGCGGAAAAAGACGGGAAGAAGCTCGTTCTGCAGTTGCCGGAAAGCAGCACCGTGCCTCGCAGGCTACAGCCGGGGGGCGACTGCGTGAAGGACATCGCTCTGGAAAGAGAGGGGAGGAGCGCCTCTCGCCTTACTGTGCAGCTGCGGCAGGACCGCCAATATAAAATTTTTCGCCTCACGCAGCCGGAGCGGCTGGTCATCGATATCTATCGTATCGAGATCGCCAGTTTCAAACGGCAATTGGCCAAAGGCGTGGACTATACATATTATCAGGACGAATTGAACGGACGGCCGGTGCAAGCCTATACGGTGACGGTGGCTCCCGCTGCTAGCTATGAAGTGCGGCCTTTTTCTGCCGCCGGCACCTATAACGGCCGGGGGCTGGTGTCCCGCTACGCCAAAGAGCGGCACTTGGTGTGCGCCGTCAACAGTTCTTATTTCGACACGGACGGTTGGGTCATCGGCACCACCAAGTATAAAGACATGATCATCAGCGGCGACGGCACTCCCCGCAGCGCCTTGGCCGTGAAAGACGGCCGCCCCTTCGTCATCAAAGACGTGGCTTGGCGGGCTCGGGCGAGTTTGCCCGACGGTACTGTGCTGCCCATCAAAGGACTGAATCGAGCGCGGATCACCGATGACGTGGTCCTCTTCAACGAACACTACGCTCCTGCCACCAAGACCAATCAATGGGGCGCAGAGGCGGCGATAGAACGCTCCACCGGCAAGGTGACGTCAGTGTCGCAAAAGGGCAACATGCCCATCCGCCCCGGTACCTTCGTGCTGTCGGCCCACGGCAAATTTAAGGATAAAGTGGCGGCTCTCAAAGTAGGGGATAGAGTGGAAGTGCTGGAGACTCTGAGCAGTGCGGTTGCCAACACCGCCGATGTAGTGGTGGGCGGCGGCCCCCTCCTCATCGAGAACGGGCAGGTGAGAGTGCGCAGCGCCGAAGAAAAGATGGCTCCCGATATCGCCAAGGGCAGGGCCCCGAGGACGGCGGCGGGCATCATGAAGGATGGCAGCCTGCTTTTGGCGGTGGTAGACGGCCGCAGCCTGTTCTCCGCCGGGCTGACCTTGGAAGAATTGGCCGAGTATCTGCAGCGTTTGGGCGTGCAGGAAGCGGTGAACTTCGACGGGGGCGGCAGCAGCGTGATGACCGTCAACGGCGGCAAGATCATGAACAGACCTTCCGACGGCAGAGAAAGAGCCGTGAGCATGGGCCTCGGTCTTTTCAAGAAATAGAAAAGTTTTTCGCAGCGACGCTGAAGGAGAAGAATTTTTGGAAGCCGTTGTTGCAAAATCAGTATAGCTACGGTATAAGGGGCACAGTGGGCTCAACCATCGCACCGTTTGCAAAGTTTTTCGGATCCGAGAAAAGGTGGGAGAGAGTCTTGACAAAGATGAGCGGCAGACGAACGAGCTTCGCAGACCGACAGACGAACTGCTCAGGTCTGTCCCTTTGGCAAAAAGACCCAGAGAAGAGCGGACACAGGCCTTTCAGGCAACTGAAGGGCTTGCGTCCGCCTTTTCTTTTTTGCGGTCGATCTTTTGCGAACAGTATTGCGGATCGCATCTGAAGAGCTCCGAATGTACCGGCGCCGACGCAGAAAGAGACAAAGTTTCGCAAGAGCGGGCCGTCGAAAAGTTCTCACCCGGAGAGCTCGAAGCATTTTTAAACGCTGCCTCGCTCAAAAAAGCAAACGCGCAAAAAGAGCATGAGCGGCTTTCTATGTCGGGCCGTATCTTGGCTCAAAAAGAAAAAATAGATGATAGACGACGGCAGAAGTATCCGTCGGACTATCTCGAATATAAAAATATATAAAAAATATAAAGAACGGAGGCAAAAGGTAAATGAGTGATTATAAGATCAGTTACGCCAATCTATGTGCCATCGAAAACAGTTTGGCGGCCATCGGCAACAATCTCCAAGCGATCGACAACAATGTCGGCCAAGTGAACGACAATGTTAAGATCGTTTACGACGAATTAGGCGCTTTGGCTCGCGACTTTCACAGCTTTGTGCAGCTCCAGCTCAGAGCCAATGCTTTGTCCAAAGCTCAGCAGAGAGTCATCCAGATCAGACAGGAGCTGGAGAAGCGCTTCGGGCACTACGATATCGTAAGAAGGACCACTACCGGTATCCTTCAAGCAGATGACCTGGGCATCGTCAAAAGGAACACCATCAGCAATGCTACCGAAGAACTTATGCTCTCCACCCCCGGCTATTGGCTGGCTCCTTGCTTGGTGGCTCTTGCCGCTTGGATCAACGACCAGCCCGAATTGGCCGAGCGTGCTCTCAAAGAAGGGCTCAAGAGGAACGACGAAAAGACCTCTCTCTTCTTTGCATTGATCTGCAGAAGAGCCGACAGAAAGAGCGCCGCCCTCAAGTGGACTCGGCGCTATCTCGCCGATCAGGACGAGGAAAATATCGACAGAAAGACAGTTATCATACTCGATGCTTTCGCAAGCGGTCTGCTGGGCCCCGACACGGAGGGCGTCGTTTCCCGGCAGATCGGCGAATGGCTGGAACGGCTTGCCCAAAGGCCCGGCTTCGTCGAACAGCAGACTAAGCAGTGGTCCGACGCCATCAACCTCAAGAGAAAGCCCTTCGGGACCGATGATTATACCTATCTTCGCAAGTACAGCAAGACTTGGCCCGTTCTGCAGGATATCATGGAAGGGGCTATGCTCCATGCGGAAATTTTGGCTTACTTCACGGCCATCTTCGAGCAGGCAACTTCCAACGATACTCTAAAGGCACAGTTGGACGAGATCCTGAACACCTTGGTCTCGGAATTCGACGAAGAAGAGCTCCCTCTGAGGAAAGAAGAAAGATATAACCAGTTCGTCATTGATTTTGACGGCGATGAGGATCGCGCCCGCCGCAATATGGTTATCGAGCAGACGACCTTCGAGGAGCGCAAAGATTTTACTCAGTTGCTCACCGATGCGGCAATGAAGCCCCAAAGTTCTCACGCAAGTGCTTCTGCCCAAAAGTTCGCTCTCGCTCTTTCCAAAGACTGGGTCAGCGACGCCTACAACGACGTAGTTGCTCAAAACAGGATGAAGATCCCCAACGAGATCGAGATCAATGTCGACACTTTCAACGACAAGACGACCGACGGGCAGAACGAGACCGAACTCATCGAAAAGTTCACTGCCTTGGTGGATAAGGAAAAAGCAAGTGCGCTGGCACCGGTCGTGCTCACCGCATTCAATAAGTTCTGTAAGTGGGGCGGCTGTGCCGTCGGCGTTATCGGCTTGCTCATGATGCTCACCGGCAGCATTCTCCTCGGTCTGATCGCGGTCATTGCCGGCATCGGTATGGTCATCAACCACTATTCCAAGAAGAAAGCTGTCGAACAGCTCCGCCGAGAGTTGGAAGCCAAGTTCGAAGAAAAACGGGAGACCGGCATGCAGATCATCAGAGCCGCTCTGGCCGAAGTTGTGGACTTTAGGGCCGAATTTGCGGAAAAAGACGCCGAGAGCCAAAAAGTCATCGACTTCCTCGAGCAGCTCAGTCCCGAACAATATATAAGAAAACATGCCGATTCCAGCCGTAGGATCAAGGTCCGCTGAAGGGAGTAAAGAAAAATGGATGCTGAAAGCAAAGCGAAATTTATAAATTCTGTCGCTGCCGAGAGCGATGCCGCACCTGCCTTTGCGCCGGCAAAAGAGAGGAGCGTAGCACCTGCAAAGGCGAAAAAATATATCGAGCCCCAGAGCGCTTTCGCAGAAGGTCTGCCCGAGTGGAGCATCGAGCCGCCTCAGGTGCCGATAAGGAGGCACTGATCCATGGCGAGCGCAGCTATCGCTCCTCCGAAAACATATTATGAGTGGGCCGCCGTTTTAGACAGGCTCAAAGCCGGAGACGATGACGATGCGGTCCTTGCCGCTATGCAAAAAGGCACCATCCAGTGGCAAGCAGGCGTCGCCGAACGCTTCGCAAAAAAGCTGATCGATGTCATCAATCGGCGAATGAATGCCGCTTCCGACAGGTTTCGCAAAGAAATGACTCGTTCCAACGGACAGGAGAGAGCCATAGTGCAGGCTCTCCTTGCCCTCCGCAAAGAGCTGTGCTTTTTGGCTAAAGCCATCGATCTTCCCGCTATCCCGGAGAAAGATCGGCATCAGTATCACCGCTTGGTGCTCGAACAGGCCGACTGCATGCAGTCTTCTCTTGAAGATTCTGCGAAGAAAGACCGCAGCGGCAAACTGGCAAGTATCGTGAGAAATAATAGAGTGAACGCATTTTGAAGGGAGAGATGATACATGAGTGATGTGGCAAAGAGCAAAGAACTTTTGAAAAGATACTCTATCGCTCGCATCCCTTTCATAGCTATCAACACGATCGAAAGAGCAAGGACATTGCAGATCCTGAAAGAGATCTCCGAGGAACTGTCGCTGACTTTTTATGTCCATACACTGTCCAAGGGCCTCTGCGATCTGGGTACGGATAAGTCGATTAACGATGACAAATCCGTATACGGGGCCATCGACTTTATGAGTGAGCAAATGAAGCGCAAACAGTATATGACGCTCATCTTGACCGAAGTCCCCGATATCAGCGGCGATAACAGCGATGCAAGGCAGATCTTGGACTTGGTCACCTTAGCTAACGAATCCGGCGGCGTGGTGATGGTCCTCACCAACAACGCCGTTTGGAGCCAGCTGCAAAGATCGGGCATGGTCATCAAGATCGACCTGCCTAACGAAGACGAGATGTATTCCATCATCAAAGAATACATAGACGATTATCGCTCCGAGATACCCATCGAATGGGATAACGGCGATATTCGTGAAGCCGCTTCCATGTTGGCCGGCGTGACCCGCATCGAAGCCGAAAACGTGATCGCCGCATTGATAGCGAATAAAAGCATCAAAAAATCCGATATGGACGAGATCAGATATGCGAAAGACAGATTGTTTTCCGATATCTCCGGTTTGGAAAAGATCGAGGTGGACGAGAGCGTAAAAGATGTCGGCGGCTTGGCCGGCCTCAGAAAGTGGTTAGACGAAAAGAAAGCGCTCCTCACCCCCGAAAAGCGCGACAAATTACGCGCCAAAGGCTTGCAGCCGCCCAGAGGGATCCTGCTCGTCGGTGTTCCCGGCTGCGGCAAATCTCTCTCCGCAAAGTCGATCTCCGCCAACTGGAAGCTGCCGCTCTATCGTTTGGATTTCGCTACGGTCCAAGGCAGTTACGTCGGTCAGTCCGAGCAGCAATTAAAGGATGCTTTGACTACGGCAGAGAATGTATCGCCTTGCATCCTCTGGATCGACGAGATCGAAAAAGGTCTGTCCGGCGCAGGCAGCTCCAACGACGGCGGCGTATCTACCCGCATGGTGGGACAGTTCCTGTTCTGGCTCCAGGAGTGCAAAAAGCAAGTGTTCGTCGTAGCGACCGCCAATGATGTTTCCATGCTCCCCTCGGAACTTTTGCGCCGAGGCAGATTCGACGAGCTGTTCTTCATCGATCTGCCGACGGCAGAAGAACGCAGAGAGATCCTAACGCTCTACATGCGTAAATATTTGGAACTTGATTTCACCGGGCCCTTTGCAGACAAGATCGTAGAACTCACCGACGGATTTACGGGCGCCGACCTTGAATCCACCGTGAGGGATCTGGCCTATCGTTTCATCGCCAACAGCAATTTCGCGCTCAACGAAGAAAATATGATCACGGCGTTCAACAATGTCGTGCCTCTTTCGCAGACCAGCCCCGAAAAGATCGAAGCGATCCGCGATTGGGGCAAAGAGCGGGCTGTGCCCGCTTCCGGCAAACCCATCGGCGGCGAGGAGCTCTCTCAGAAAAAGAGCGGCCCCAAAACACGCAAAGTGTTGGTGTGATGATTTTACGCAGAGCCTCGGCGGAGGCAAGAACGCATTCGAACCCGCTCTTTCAACATTGAAAGACAATGTTTTCGAAGACGAAGCCCGAAAGAGCGAGTCGGCTCTTTGCGAACATCGATGCGATCGTAAAAAGCGGAGAAAAGGAGGAAGCGGCGAATGCCTCGACCTATGTTGAGACGGCCCCAAACTCAGCAACAAACGAACACTATCCTAAGCGCGGCCCAACCACAGCGGCAAACGCAACAGGTTCGGCAAACGGATAAAATGAAATTGGACAGGCTGCTTCGCAAAACACGCTCGAAAGAATATATGGAAGCGATGCACGAGCTGGATGCCGGCGGGCATGTACACAATCGTCATAAAGTAGAGGAGCTCATAGATATCATAAGGAAGGAATTTCCCGAAATCGAAATGAGCGACCTCACCGACATCATGCTGGGCATCGTTTCCGTCTGCTATTTGGGCAGGCCCTACGAAGTCCACACATTGGATATTACCGGTCAGATAATCGAACATTACAAGAGCGGGCAGCTCCTCCCCGGCGGACTTGAAAAGGCTCGTTCTATCGCTTTGCGCGGCGGTTATGATTTTATCGAAGTCTATACGGATTGCTGCAGATGCGTAAGCTCTACCGGCGCAGTCTCGGTAGTCAACATGTGAGCAAAACGCAACACCGGCCGTTTTTCACGGACTGCCGGTGTTTTGCTTTGTTTAAGATTTAAGCGCGGCATTTTTCCTCATGTTGCGTTCTTCGATGGGGAGAAGCTCAAGAAAAGACCGCATTCGTCCCGCCTCTGTCCGCTCTTGTTAGTGTATAATTTTCGTTGGCAAGCTCAATAAAATAAAGGGAAGGGTTTTTCCCTTCCCTGATCATGCAAAATATCTTATTATTTTAAGGGCCAAACAAAAAATAAAGGAGTTTTGCATGATGTCTAC
>CANQBR010000029.1 GCA_947589605.1 uncultured Phascolarctobacterium sp.
AAGAAGAGGTAATGACTCTTTGATGGAGCTGCCCGAAGTTTTAGGCCTGCCCTTGGAAGAAGCAGTTTCTCTTTTAGAAGCACGGGACTGGGAGTGGTCGGCAAAATATCTTTTGACGCCCCGGCAGCGGGAAGAAGCTGTGAATATCCCCGGCTGCAGAAAATATGTAGTAAGACAGCAACGGCTGTCTGAAAATAAAGTGGCATTAGCCGTCATCTGTAAATTACCGAAAGGAGGTGCGAATAATGGCTCTGAAGATCGATAAGGACACCTGTCTCGGCTGCGGCACCTGCGCTGCTACCTGTCCGGTAGGCGCTATCTCCGAGGCTGACGGTAAGTACGAGATCGGTGAGGATTGCGTAGAGTGCGGCGCTTGCGCTGCCAACTGCCCTGTAAGCGCTATTCAATAACGCTGTACTAAGGCTTAGGATCGATGAGGCAGCCCTCAGGCTCCCTGAGCTTTGAGGACTGCCTTTGTATTACCGATAGCTGGGGAAAGGCTGGCCGGCATTGTTTAAAAAAATTTTCGCTCCTGCAGCTCCCGTCCAAAAAGAAGAGAGCATACAGCCGCAGCTGAAAGCAGTGCCCCGGCACATCGCCGTCATCATGGACGGCAACGGCCGCTGGGCGAAAGAACGGGGCAAGCCCCGCACCTTCGGCCATCGGGCCGGAGGACAAAATTTGAAAACGATCCTCCGTTGCTGTGCCCGGCTGGGGGTGGAGGCCCTCACGGCCTACGCTTTTTCTACGGAAAATTGGAAGCGGCCTCTTACGGAGGTCGACTTTATAATGGAACTTTTCGCTTCCTATTTGGACAGCGAAGTGGCGGAGCTGGACGCCAACAACGTGCAACTGCGCTTCAGCGGCGATCGCAGCCGCCTCGCTCCTTCGCTGCAGAAGAAAATGGCTGCGGCGGAAGCTTCCTTGGCCCACAACACGGGCATCGTGCTGAATCTGGCGGTGAATTACGGCGGCCGGGCGGAGATAATACGGGCGGCGCAAAAATTGGCTGCGCAAGTCAAAGCCGGCGAGTTGAGACCGGAAGAGATCGATGAGGCCCGCTTTGAAGCCGAGCTCTATACGGCAGGGCTGCCTGCACCGGATCTTTTGATCCGCACCGGCGGCGACCTCAGAGTGAGCAACTTCCTGCTGTGGCAGATCGCTTATGCAGAGCTGTGGACCACCCAGGTCTACTGGCCCGACTTCACGCCGCAACTGCTCGAAGAAGCGCTGCTCGCTTATCAAAAGAGAGACCGCCGCTACGGGGGCCTCAACACCAAACCATAGTAAGGCGGGGATGGCTATGTTGATCAGGATCATTACCGGCGTCGTCGGCGTGCTGGCGGCGGCCTTGATCATCACCAAAGGAGGCGTGGCCTTTTCTCTGGCGGTGACGGCTCTGGCTATGCTGGGCTGGCATGAATACAAAAATATGGCGGCCCAAAAGGGCGTGCACATCAATTATCTCTCGTCCGGGCTGGCGGCTTTTGTTTTGCCGGCGCTGGCAGGGGCGGCTTATTATTTCGGCATCGAGAGCCTCTATACCATGGCCTTTCTCACCATGTTCACGGCCCTCTTTCTTTTGCTCGGCGCAACAGAGGCTTTATATCGCCACTGCCGCCGTAAGGAAGAGGAGTGGGACAGACAGGCGGCGGAAAATGTCTGGGCTTTTCTTTACACCGGCTTTCTTTTCGCCCACGTCATCTTGCTGCGCTCTATGGACGGACCGCGGCTGGACTTGGGCTTTCACATTTTCGAATACGGCGAGGCCTGCCTGTGGGCGGTGCTTTTGGGCACTTGGGCCAGCGACACCTTCGCCTATTTCGTAGGACGTTTTTTGGGAAGAACGCCTTTTTGCTCCGTCAGTCCTCATAAATCCATGGAGGGAGCGGTGGGGGGCTTCATCGGCTCCGTGGCGGTGACTGCGGCCTGCGCCGTCATCGGCCTGGGGTTGCCTCTTTATCAATGCCTGATCTTAGCCTTCGCGGTAGCGGTGTCGGCCCCGGTGGGCGATCTTATCGAATCGGTGTTGAAGCGCAGTTTCGAAGTGAAGGACAGCGGCATGCTGCTGCCGGGGCACGGGGGCGTGCTGGATCGTTTCGACAGCCTGCTCTTCACGGCGCCCTTGGCTTATTACATCTTTATGGTGCTGAGCATCGTAGGCTACTTTATCACAGAGTGAAAGGTAAAAGGCCGAAACCGCTCATCACGAACATATAAAAAAGCTTGAGCCGAAAAATTTAAGTGCGAACGGAAAAGAGGCTGAGCTTAAGAGCGTCAGTCAAACCGAAAAAGTTAGAGCTTAAGATCGTCGCTCGAATCGAAAATAGTCCGAACTTAAGATCGTCAGTTAAACTGAAAATAGACCGAACTTAAAATCGTCGATGGAAGCGAAAAAAGTCCGCGCTCAAGATCTTCGGCTCGATCCGAAAAAGTCGAAGTTCAAGTCTTTTGTTCAAAAAGGAAAAAGTGAGGAGCAAAGGCCGAAAGATAGAAACGGTCCTGCGAAATTTCCAGGCGAAGTCCCGTGCAGCCCGAGCGTTCGCAAAAAGAAAAGTCCTTTTGCGCTCAGGCGCGGGGCCTTTTTTCTTTTTGCCAAGGGGCGGTGCATATGATATAATGGTAACGATTTCCAAGAGACCCGCTCTCTGCGGCGAAAGATAAAAAAAGCAGGAACGGGAGGAGCCCACAGTTTATGAAGAACATCGCCCTTTTGGGCAGCACCGGGTCCATCGGCCGGCAAACGGTAGAAGTGGCCTTGGCCAATCCCGCCGAGCTGAGCATAAAGGTGCTGGCCGCTCATAAAAACGCAGAAGTGCTGGAGCAGCAGGCCCGTCTGTTGCGACCCGACTTCGTCGTGCTGACGGATGAGGCCGCAGCCTTAGAACTCAAACATCGGCTCGCCGGCCACACGGAAGTGCTGGCCGGGGAAGAAGGTCTGCTGGCCGCCGCCACTTACGGCGGTATCGATACGGTGCTGGCGGCGGTGGTAGGTTATGCAGGGCTGCGGCCCACTCTGGCCGCCATCCGCAAGGGCAAGAACATCGCCTTGGCCAACAAAGAGACTTTGGTGGCGGCAGGGCATTTGGTGATGGCAGCGGCAGCCGAAGAGGGAGTGACCGTCACCCCGGTGGACAGCGAGCACAGCGCCATCTTTCAGGCTCTGCAGGCAGGGAAAAAGGCGGAAGTGAAACGGCTCATCATCACCGCCAGCGGCGGCCCCTTCAGAGGCTACACCCGCGAGCGATTGTCCGCAGTCACTTTGCAGCAGTGTCTGGCCCACCCCACTTGGCAGATGGGACCGAAGGTGACCGTAGATTCTTCCACCCTGGCCAACAAAGGGCTGGAAGTGATGGAAGCTCACTGGCTCTTTGCCATGCCATACGAAAAGATCGCCGTCATCATCCATCCTCAAAGCATCGTCCACTCTTTGGTGGAATACGTCGACGGCAGCGTCATCGCCCAACTGGGCGCCCCGGATATGCGGCTGCCCATCCAATACGCCCTCAGTTATCCTCGGCGTTTTCCCGTCGGCTACGATCTTTTGGACTTGGTGCGGCGCAGTCCCCTCACTTTTGAAGAACCGGATCTCGAAACTTTTTCCTCTTTGCGCATCGCCCTCGCCTGTGCCGAAGCGGGAGGCAATTTGCCCTGCGCTTTCAATGCAGCCAATGAAGAAGCGGTGGCCGCCTTTTTGGCCGGCCGCATCCGCTATTTAGATATACCCCTCGTGACCGAAAAAGTGTGCTTGCAAACAGAGCAGCTCTCTCATCCGGATCTTGAAGCTATCGAAGCCACGGATCGAGAAGCCAGAAGAGCAACTCGAGCTCATGTGAACAGTTTGAAGCTTTGAGCAAGGAGAAAATATGCTGACGATCTTAGCGGCGGTCTTTGTCTTCGGATTGTTGGTGACGGTCCACGAGTTCGGCCATTTCATCGCCGCCAAAGCGACGGGGATGAGGGTGGACGAATTCGCCATCGGCTTCGGCCCTTCCGTCTATCAGCAAAAAGAAGGTGAGACCCTTTATAGCCTGCGGGCTGTGCCTTTGGGCGGCTACAACAAGATAGCGGGCATGGACCCGGACGAGCCGGGAGGCCCCGGCACTTTCAAAAGCAAGCCCATCTCCGCCCGGCTCTTGGTGGTGGCGGCGGGGGCGATGATGAACATCCTGCTGCCCATCGTCATCTTCAGCGGCATTTTCATGACCCGGGGCATCGATCAAGTGTCGAAAGAACCGGTGTTGGGAGCGCTGGTGCCTTTTCAGGCGGCAGAGCGGGCCGGCTTGCAAAGCGGGGACAAGATCCTCGCCATCAACGGCACGGCCATCGCTGTGTGGGATGATGTGATCGCCGCCATGGCACGAAACGGCACCAAGGAACTGACTCTCACCGCGCAGCGGGAAGAAAAAACTTTGAGCTTCACCGTCACTCCCGTTTACAATCAGGAACTGGGGCGGCCCCTCATCGGCATCCTGCCCAAGACAGAGCGGGTAGTGTACACTCCTTTTACAGCGGTGGCAAAGAGCTGCCTTTACACGAAACAATTGGTGTTCTCTATGCTGGAGGGGCTGAAGCAATTGGTGAAGGGCACCAGAGCCGTAGAAGTGGCCGGGCCCATCGGCGTGGCTCAGATGGCTGGGCAGGTGGCGGAGCTGGGGCTCATCCCTCTCTTTAATTTCACTGCCTTTTTGAGCGTGAACTTGGCCATCCTCAACCTTTTGCCTCTGCCGGCGTTGGACGGCGGCCACTGCGTCCTGCTGCTTATAGAGGCGCTGCGGGGCAAGCCGCTGGGGAGCGATGCCATGTACCGCATCCAGATGATAGGAGTGGTGCTTTTGGTATCCATCTTTTTCTTCGCCACTTTTCAAGATATCGCCCGCTGGTAGGGCAGAGGTGAAAATTTATGACAGAGTTCGGCTATAAGAGGCGCTTGAGTAAAAAAGTGCAAGTGGGCTCAGTGACAGTCGGGGGCGATGCCCCCATCAGCGTGCAATCGATGACCAATACGGATACAAGATCGAGCGTGGCCACTTTAGCTCAAATAAATTCTTTGGCAGAGGCAGGCTGTGAGATCATCCGCTGTGCCGTGCCAGATATGGCAGCAGCCGCCGCCTTAAAAGAGATCTGTGCTTCTTCGCCGCTCCCTGTGATCGCCGACATCCATTTTGACTATAAATTGGCCTTAGCTGCCATCGATGCGGGAGTTGACGGGCTGCGCCTCAACCCCGGCAACATCGGCGGACCGGAAAAAGTGGCGGCGGTGGTAGAAAAAGCTCGCCCAAAAGAGCTGCCCATCCGCATCGGCGTCAATGCCGGTTCTCTTCCCAAAGATCTTTTGGAAAAATACGGCCATCCCACCCCCGAGGCTTTATGCGAAGCGGCTTGGCGGCACATAAAATTGCTGGAAGAACTGGACTATAAAAATATCAAAATTTCTTTGAAGACCCACGACGTGCCCATGACCTTGGCAGCCTATCGTTTAATGGCTGCTCAATGCGATTATCCTCTGCATGTGGGCATCACCGAGGCGGGCACGGCGACCGGCGGCCTCATCAAGTCGGCCGTCGGCATCGGCACTCTTTTGGCCGAAGGGATAGGCGACACGGTGCGGGTCTCTCTCACCGGCGATCCGGTGCAAGAAGTGGAGGCGGCCTACGCTATCTTAAAATGTTTAGGCCTACGCACTCACGGCCCAACCCTCATCTCTTGCCCCACCTGCGGCCGCACCGAGATAAATTTGGAAAAATTGGCCGCAGCGGCGGAGAAAAAATTGGCGACGATGAAAGAGCCCATCAGCGTGGCGGTGATGGGCTGCGTGGTGAACGGCCCCGGGGAAGCTCGGGAAGCGGACGTGGGCATAGCGGGAGGAAAAGGCGAAGGCTTGGTCTTCCGCAAAGGAACGATCGTGAAAAAAGTGCCGGAAGAAGAATTGCTGTCCGCTCTTTTTGAAGAAATAGAACTGGTGTGCCGAGAAAGGAAGAAAGCCAGATGAGATGCAGTAAATTATATGCTCCCACTTTGAGAGAGGTGCCGGCTGAGGCGGAAGTCATCAGTCAAAAATTGATGCTGAGGGCGGGCTTCATGAGAAAATCGGCCGCCGGTATGTACACCTATCTGCCTTTGGCTTGGCGGGTGCTGAAAAAGATCGAGAACATCGTGAGAGAAGAGATGGATCGAGCAGGTTCACAAGAACTTTTGATGCCCATCGTGCAGCCGGCGGAGATCTGGCAGGAGAGCGGCCGCTGGTCTGTTTACGGGGCCGAGATGTTCAGATTAAAAGACAGACACAACAGAGAATTTTGTTTGGGGCCCACCCACGAAGAATTGGTCACTACTCTCATCCGCGGCGATGTGCGCTCTTATCGACAGCTCCCTTTGAATGTTTATCAGATCCAAAATAAATACAGGGACGAGCGGCGACCTCGTTTCGGCCTGATGCGGGGCAGAGAATTCATCATGAAAGATGCTTACAGCTTCGACCGGGACGAAGAGGGTCTGGAAGCATCTTATCAGGCCATGTATAAAGCATACGAGAAGATCTTCACCCGCTGCGGTCTCAGTTTCAAACCGGTGGAAGCCGACAGCGGCGCCATCGGCGGCAGCGGCAGCCACGAATTCATGGCCTTGGCCGAAAGCGGCGAGGCGGAGATCGCTTCCTGCTCGGCCTGTGCTTATGCGGCGGATATCGAAAAGGCGGAGCTCCATCCTATCGAAGCTCCCTTCGAAGAAGCTTTGCCTGTAGAAAAAGTGCTGACCCCCGACTGCAAGACCATCCAAGCCGTGTGCGAGTATCTGCACCTGCCGGTGGAGAAGTCTGTGAAGGCGGTGGCCTTCAAATGCGATAAGGGCCTCGTCCTCTGCTTCGTAAGAGGCGATCACGAGGTGAACGAGATAAAGATCTGCAATACCGTGGGGGCAAGCGAACTGGAGATGGCCGACGAAGAGCAGCTCCTCGCCGCCGGCACCTGCGGCGGCTACATGGGACCGAAGGGCCTGGACAGCGAAAAAGTCATCGTAGTGTGCGACGCTACGGTGATGAAGATGCACAACTTCTGCTGCGGGGCCAACGAGGCAGGCTATCACTTCCTCAACGTGAACCCCGGCCGCGACTTTGCTCCTGCTTATGTGGCCGACATCCGTCTCATGGCAGCGGGGGACCCTTGTCCTCACTGCGGCGCTCCCATCATCAAGGCCAGAGGCATCGAGGTGGGGCAGGTGTTCAAGCTCCACACCAAATACAGCAAGGCCCTCCATGCTGCCTATTTAGACGAAGCCGGCAAGGAGCAGCTGATGGTGATGGGCTGCTACGGCATCGGGGTGAGCCGCACCATGGCGGCCGCCATCGAGCAGAACAACGATAAAGACGGCATGATCTGGCCGGCGGCCATCGCTCCTTATCACGTCATCGTGGTGCCGGTGAACAGCAAGGATGCGCCCTCTTTGGCCAAGGCAGAAGAAATTTACGCCCAGCTGTGCCGGGCGGGGATAGAAACGGTCATCGACGACCGCAACGAAAGGCCGGGCGTAAAATTCAAAGATGCGGACCTCATCGGCTATCCCCTGCGGATCACCGTAGGCCCCAAAACTTTGGCTGCGGGGCAGATCGAAGTGCGGGAGAGAAAGAGCGGCGCCGTGCATTTCGTGCCGGCAGAGGAAGATTTGGCTGCGGCGGTGAAGGAACTGCTGAAGACCCTGTGACTTTGTAAAAATAAACAAAAAATTTACGAAGATCTAAGAAATCGGAGAGAGCGTCATTACGGGAGTGGACCTGATGTTTGAGACCCAATGGATACACAGCATGGATACGATGATGGCCCTGCGCCTGTTGATCGCCGCCGTCTTCGGCGGCATCGTGGGGCTGGAGAGAGGCAGAGGCGACAGGCCCGCAGGTTTTCGCACTCATATTTTGGTGTGCGTGGGCTCGGCCCTCTTCATGCTGGTGTCTATGTACGGTTTCGACGTAGTGGAACTGGACGGACAGCACCGGCTGCTCTTAGAGCCCAGGAGAGACAGCGCCCGTATCGCGGCTCAGGTGGTCAGCGGCATCGGCTTTTTAGGCGCGGGCACCATCCTCCACGAAGGGCTGACCATCAAAGGCCTCACCACGGCGGCCAGCCTCTGGATTGTGTCGGCCATCGGCTTGGCGGTGGGCGGCGGCATGTATATGGTGGCCGGCGTCGCCACCCTCATCACTATGATCACGCTGGTCACTTTCCACACCATCGAGAAGCGCATCTCCAGCCTTTCCAACCGCGACATGCAATTTTTGCGGGTGGTGGCCGCTAACAGGACCTCCATCGTGTCGGAGATCACCGATCATTTGGTGGCCAACGGCGCCCAGCCCCGCAGCATCAACGTGAAGAAAAATAAATTAAAGGATCAGCTCTTCATCGATCTCTATTTGAAACTTCCCAAGGGAGTGAAGGGACAGGACCTGATCCGAGGACTGAGCCAGATCGAAGGTATCATCACCACCAAGATGACTCTGTAGCGAAGAACGAACATTGCAACATAAAACACAACATAGCGAGGTTCCGAGGTTTTTATGATCACGAAGTATTGCTGGCACTTAGACGAAGAAAAGTTCATCGAGTTTGCCGGAGCTCGGGCTATGACGGAAGCGCAGCTGGGGCAGCTGCGCTTACTTCATTTGCGGCACATCTCTGCGGACGAAGAAGGGAGAAAGTGGGAAGTGCACTTTGCCGCTCCTTTCACGCCGGCAGAAGGACTGCTGCGGGAACTGGCGGCTGTTTTACAAGAAGCTTTCGCCGTAAGTGAAGTGACTTTCGTCAACGAAGGGGAGCCGGCGGCATCTCCTGTTCCTTCTGCCGAGCAGAAAAACACAGCAGTGAGCGGAAAAAGAGAGGCAGCTCTTCAAAAAGCCGCAGAGCAAAGGGAAGAAGAAAAAAAGCGAGAGCCGAGCCCGGAAGAAGCGGAATTTTTGGAGGCCCAGGAGCGGCTCTTCGGCGGCAAAAAGAAAAAAGAGGGGCAGCTGTGGGGCAAAGCTTTCAAAGAGAGAAAGCCTCGCCCTTTGGCAGAGATTAAAGAAGAAGAGAACGGCGTGGTGGTGGCCGGCACCTTCACTAAAAGCGTGGACCGCACCGGAGCCCTGGTGCCCTTCATCCAGCGAGAGCTGCGCACCGGCAGCATCTCTCTCGTCTTCAACCTCTGCGATGAGAGCGACGGCATTTTCGTGAAGCTGCGTTTCGATCGGGAGGGAGAAGTGAGCGCCAAAGACGCCTGCGCCGCTTTCACCGCCGCCGTCAAACCGGGGATGAAGCTTTTGATCAGAGGCAACGTGGCCCCGGACCGCTTCCTCAACGATGAGCTGGCCCTCACGCCCACAGGCATCCGCCGCCTGGAAACGGAAGAGCGGGAGGACAGAGCCCCGGTGAAAAGAACAGAGCTCCACTGCCACACCAAGATGAGCAAGCTGGATGCGGTCACCGATATGAAAGCTTTGGTGGAGCAGGCCCAAAGGTGGGGACACAAAGCTCTGGCCATCACCGATCACGGTGTGGTGCAGGCCTTCCCCTTCTGCTATGATGCCTTGGGCAAGGGCGACTTGAAGCTGATCTTCGGCATGGAAGGTTATTTGATCGACGACCGCAATTTCGAAGAGCAGGCTTTCGCCGCTCCCTTCGTGCAAAAATGGCGGGAGAAAAAAGGCAAGGGCCGGGAAAGAAAGAACAAATATTTTCACATCATCATTTTGGCCAAAAATCAAGTGGGCTTGCGCAACCTGTACAAATTGGTGAGCTTCAGCCATTTGCGCCACTACCTAGGCAACAGGCCACAGCTGCCTCGCGAATTATTGGAAGAATATCGGGAGGGGCTGCTCTTCGGGTCCGCCTGCGAAATGGGCGAGCTCTATCGGGCTCTTGAGATGGGCGCCCCCGACGAGGTGCTGGAGCAGGTAGCATCTTTCTACGATTATTTGGAGATACAGCCCCTCGGCAACAACGGCTTTTTGGTGCGGGACGGCTTGGCCACAGAGGAGCAGCTGCGGGAGAACAATCGCCGCATCGTGGAGCTGGGCCGGCGTTTGGGGAAGCTGACGGTGGCCACCTGCGACACTCATTTTTTAAACCCCGAAGACAGCAGCCTGCGGGCCGTGCTCCAATACAATTACGCCGACAGCGATCAACAGCCGCCCCTCTACTTTCGCACGACCGAGGAGATGCTGGCGGAATTTGCTTATTTGGGGAAAGAGACTGCTTACGAAGTGTGCGTCGTCAACAGCAACAAGATCGCCGACGAGATCGAACGTTTGAAGCCGGTGCCCGACAGCGATCAACTCTATTCGCCCTACATCCCCGGCGTGGAAGAAGAGGTCCGTTCTCTTGCTTACAAGAAAGCGAAAGAACTGTACGGCGACCCGCTGCCCGAACTGGTGGAGGAGAGGCTGCAGACCGAATTGAATTCCATCATCGGCCACGGTTATGCTGTGCTCTATTACATCGCTCATAAATTGGTGACCCGCAGTTTGGAGCGGAGCTATCTGGTAGGCTCCCGAGGCAGCGTGGGCTCGTCTTTGGTGGCCTTCCTCATCGACATCACCGAGATCAACGCTTTGAAGCCTCACTACCGCTGCCCCAAGTGCCGATACACTCGTTTCTTTTTGCAGGGAGAAGTCGATTCCGGCTTCGACCTGCCGCCTGCGACCTGCCCTCATTGCGGTGCGACCTTGGTGCGAGACGGCCACGACATCCCCTTCGCCGTCTTCATGGGCTTTCACGGGGACAAGGTGCCCGACATCGATCTGAATTTTTCCGGGGAAGAGCAGGCTGCCGCCCACAAATATACGGAAGAACTGCTGGGCAGAGACAATGTGTGCCGGGCCGGCACCATCTCTACCGTTGCTGCCAAGACCGCCATCAGTTATGTTTTGAAATATTGCGAGAAGAGGGGACGAAAGTTCCACCCCGCCAAAGCGGCGGCCATCGCCGCCGGGCTGGAGGGAGTGAAGCGCACCACCGGGCAGCACCCGGGGGGCATCATGGTCATCCCCCGCAACATGGACATCCACTACATCACGCCTATGAACAGACCGGCGGACGAAGTGAGCGCCGAGGTGATCACCACTCACTACGATTATCACAGCATCAACGACCGCTTGGTGAAGTTGGATCTTTTGGGCCACGACGATCCCACCATGATCAAAATGCTGGAAGATCTCACCGGCGTCAAAGTCAAAGAGATACCGGTGGGGGACGAGGCCACCATGCAGCTTTTCCAAAACACCGCTTCTTTGGGGGTGACGCCGGAGCAGATATTGAGCCCGGTGGGCACACTGGGCGTGCCGGAGTGCGGTACTAATTTCGTGCGTCAGATGATCAACGATGTCAAACCCAAAACTTTCAGCGAGATCGTGCGGGTGTCCGGTTATTCCCACGGCACCGACGTGTGGCTGAACAATGCTCAGGACCTGATCTTGGCAGGGCGGCCGGTCAAAGAGACCATCTCTACCCGCGACGACATCATGACCGGTCTCATCGCCAAAGGTGTGGAGCCTCTCTTGGCCTTCAAGACCATGGAATATGTGCGCAAGGGCAAGGCGGCCAAAAAAGGTTTGGAGCCCCAGATGCTGGAGGCCATGCGCAAGGCTAACGTGCCTCAGTGGTACATCGATTCTTGTCAAAAGGTGCAGTATCTTTTCCCCAAGGCTCATGCTGTGGCCTACGTGCTGATGGGCTATCGCATCGCCTATTGGAAGGTCCATTATCCCAAAGAATATTATGCCGCCTTTTTCAGCAAGCGGGCCAAAGAGTTCGATATCAAACTGGCCCTGCGGGACAAGGCGGACCTCAAAGCCTACATCAAAGAAGTTTACGAAAGAGGCTACAAAGCCTCCGAAAAAGACAAGAACAGCGTCATCTATCTTGAATTGGTGAACGAGATGTTGGAGCGGGGCTTCGACTTGGAGCCTCCCGATCTCTATAAGTCGGACGCTTTGAATTTTTCTGTGACGGAGAAAGGGGTGCTGGCCCCTCTCAATGCCATCAACGGACTGGGGCCTGTGGCGGCCCAGGCCATCGCCAAAGGCCGCAGCGGCGAACCCTTCTATTCGTGGGAAGACATCGTCCGCCGCACGGGAGTGGGCAAGTCGACAGTGGAAAAATTGGCGGAGGCCGGCCTCTTGGAAGGCTTGCCGGAGAACGATCAGCTCAGCCTCTTCGACCTGTGATCTTCTGAAATTTTCATCGTGTCAAGGGCGGTGAAAAATGCTATAATGAAAGCAGAAAAAAACAAAGGAGGCTCCCGTTAGATGGATAGTATCGCTCAGGCAGGAGTGAAGACCCTGCGCTTTTTAGCCGTAGACCAAGTCGAGCAGGCTAAGTCCGGGCATCCGGGCTTTCCCTTAGGCACGGCCCCCTTGCTGTACTGCCTGTGGGACCGCTTCCTCACGTACGATCCAGCCGCTCCTTCTTGGCTGAACCGCGATCGTTTCATCCTCTCTCCCGGCCACGGCAGCGCTCTCTTGTACGCCATGCTCCATGTGGCAGGTTACGGGGTGAGTTTGGATGATCTGAAAAATTTCCGGCAGTGGGGCAGCATCACCCCCGGTCATCCGGAATACGGCCTCACCCCGGGCGTTGATGCTTCCACCGGACCCTTGGGCCACGGCTTCGCCATGGGCGTGGGCATGGCCATCGCCGAAGCTCTCTTGGGCGCAACTTATAACAGACCGGGCTACGACATCATCGATCATTACACCTTCGGCCTCACCTCCGACGGCGATCTGATGGAGGGCGTAGCCAGCGAGGCTGCCTCTTTGGCCGGCACTCTGGGCTTGGGCAAGCTCATCTATATTTACGACGACAACAAGATCACCATCGAAGGGAGCACCGCCGGTGCTTTTGCGGAAGATGTGGGCGAGCGCTTCACCGCCTACGGCTGGCAGGTGCTGCGGGTGGAGAACAGCGAAGATCAGGAAGAACTGGCCGCCGCCATCAAAGAAGCGCAGGCTGATAAAGAGAGGCCCTCCCTCATCATCGTCCGCACCCACATCGGCTACGGCAGTCCCAAGATGGACGATGCTTCCTGTCACGGCGAGCCCTTGGGCCCTGCTTTGACGAAAGAGACGAAAGAAAAGGCCGGCTGGCCTTTGGAGCCCTTCTATGTGCCTGAAAAAGTGCGGGAACATTTTGCCGCCAAGGCCGCCGAAGGAGCGAAGAAGCAGGCCGCTTGGCAACGGCTGTGGGCAGCCTACGAAAAAGAGCATCCCTCTCTGGCCGAAGAGTTGCGGCAAAGGCTGGAAGGTCCCTATGAATCAGACACAGAAGCTTTGGCCGATCTTTTCAAAGAAAAGACGAAGGCAGCCACCCGGGCCGCTTCGGGCGATATCCTGCAGGCAATGGCCAAACAGTTGCCCGCTTTGGTGGGAGGCAGCGCCGACCTCGGCCCTTCCAACAAAACAGTGCTGAAAAATGTTCCCTATTTCTCCAAAAAGGAGAGGACCGGCCGCAACATCCATTTCGGCGTGCGGGAACACGGCATGGGGGCGGCATTGAACGGCATGGCCCTTCACGGCGGCTGCATCCCCTACGGCGGCACATTTTTGGTCTTTGCCGATTTCTTGCGGCCCGCCATCCGCATGGCTGCTTTGATGGGCTTGGGCAGCATCTTCGTCCTCACTCACGACTCTATTTCTTTGGGCGAAGACGGCCCCACTCATCAGCCTATCGAGACGGCCATGGGCCTGCGGCTGATGCCCAATGTGAAAGTGTATCGGCCGGCGGATGCTTTGGAGACGGCGGTAGCCTATAAAATGGCCTGCGCCGACAGAATTGGGCCGAGCTGTCTGTTGCTGAGCCGGCAGGATCTGCCGGTGCTGAACGAGCACAGGGCAACGGTGCTGGCAGGGGCAGCCAAAGGCGGCTATGTTTTGAGCGAAGCAGAGGGCGAAGCCCGGGCGATCATCATCGCCACGGGCAGCGAAGTGCATTTGGCTCTGGCGGCCCAGAAAGAACTGCAAGCGGAGGGCATCGCCGTGCGGGTAGTGTCTCTGCCTTGCTGGGAAGTTTTCGAAGAGCAGAGCGCTGCATATAAAGAAGCAGTGCTGCCTTCTGAGTTGCCGAAACTGGCGGTGGAAGCGGGAGCTACTTTAGGTTGGGAGCGTTATGTGGGCAGCAGAGAGAACGTGCTGGGCATCGACCGCTTCGGCGCCTCGGCCCCCGGCGGTGTGCTCATGGAAAAATTCGGCTTCACGACGGCTGCGGTGGTGGCCAAGGTGAAGAAGATCATTTGAGAGCGATCGAGATCATCGGAGAGCAAGATAAAAATCAACGGCGGCAGTCCGCAAGGGCTGCCGCTTTTCTATGCGAAAAAAATTTTCGTTCATTGGATTCGCCGGGCTCCTCTCTACCTTCTGCCTCGCTCGGTGCGCAGCGCAGGATGATCTTGCAGAAGCAGGTGAGTTTGATGGTGATCTGAATGTCGCTCAGCTCAGTCGAGCGTTCAAGAGGAGATCGAAATGAACGCCGGGTTTTGTGTCGACATGCACAGCGGAGCGCACTCGGTGTGCAATGAAAGGGGCCTATATGCGTTTATGCACCTAGTATCTTTAAACTGCAAAAATCACAATTGTAGTTGAGAAGATAAAAATTAAAAAACATTAAAGATTATCCCCCTTAACTGGACAAAACGGCATTGAAATTATATAATCGAAGCAAGCTGAGAATAAACTTAAAAAAGCGCATCGGAAAGTGGCTCAGATGAAATTGTACGGAGATGAGAATTATCTGCAAAAGCTCAGAGGCTTTTATCATGACGACAGTCTGCTTAAAGTTACCAGCAGTGTGAGAAGGCGCCGAAAATTGTTCCTGATGATGGCGTCAAGAAACTTCGGGAAGAAGCGGCTGTTGACGTAGAGAGTCTTATCTTTATCAATCCGAATGTAAGGGGATACAAGAATGTGATTGAAGTCGAAAATTGGAGAGAACTCGAATTAGCCGACGGTAAACTTTAGGCCAATTAAAGAACAATCGGTGCTGTCCTTTAATAAAAACTAGGAATGGGGGAAATAAAATGACACCTCTGAAGCAAAATCTCTTAGAAATTCTGAGTAATCATAATGTAACCTTTTTTATACCGCCATATCAGCGAAACTATGAATGGACAACAGAACAGTGCGATGTGTTTTTAGACGATGTTGAGAAGACGTGCGAGGCAAACCTAATCGGTAAAGTGTCGGAGCATTTCTTTGGGTCCATAACATATTTCCGAACTAGTACGGCTTTTGGACAGCCGGATAAACTTGTGCTGATTGACGGACAGCAGCGTATTACCACCACGATGCTCTTTTTAGCCGCACTTAGAGACATAATTGATGATAAAGCGCTTGCTACGATTATTGATTCGAATTATCTTAAAAATAATAATGCTCAAGGTGATAGTGAATACAAAATAAAGCTAAAACAAGTAGAAACGGATTGGGAGGCATATCGCCGAATCATCCTGCGAGAAGATCAAGAAGTGACAGACAAGCGAACCGCAGTATACAGTAATTATACGTTTTTCTGGAATAAACTTGGGCAGTATCGTGATAGAGGGCATGATGTTAAAGCGCTCTTGGAATATGGCCTAAACAAATTCTGCGTAATAACGATAGAATTGCAACCCGATCAGAATCCATGGGAAAACCCACAGGAGATATTCGAGTCTATGAATTCATTGGGTAAGCCACTTTCGTTGTCAGATTTAGTGCGAAATTATTTGTTGTTGGGGCAAGATGCCGATACACAAAGAAAGCTTTATGAAAAGTATTGGTTAAACATCGAGAAACTGTTACATGGTCGCGTTTCCGGATTCATACGAGACTACATGCAAGCTCGTGAAAAGCGCTCCTTCTACAAGGCTACAGAGGCTAATTATAAAGCACTTTACGGAGCTTTCAAGAATATCTTTGCCGGCATGAATACAGAGGAACTTCTCAAAGATCTTAATGAAAGTGCAAAGATATATGCTTGGTGTATTGGAAACACTAAAACTGGTAGCGAAGTGATTGATGCCTGTCTCGGTGATCTTAACAGAATAAACGTGACGACGGCCTATTCTTTTCTGATGGTGTTTCTGAAATCATGGAAGGAAGGAAAGCTAACTGAGCAAGAAACAGTAGACATATTGAGAGCTTTTCGAGTTTACTGCCTTCGTCGCCGCCTGTTGGGCATTACTCAGGGAGAAAATAAGAGTTTTCCTACATTTGCGGGATGGATACAGGATTTGGTTTTGGCTCCTGATAAAAAAATGCGTATGTTCGAACGCCTTGCTAAACAAGAAAGCAACCTGCGATTACCCAATGATATTGAAATAAGCCGTCATATGGCTTCAATGAATTTTGCAAATTTTGGATACAGTAAGTTCTATTTGGCACTGATGGAAGAATCCATCACTAAGAGCCGCCCGAATCTTGCTGATAAACGTCTACAACTCGAGCATATTATGCCGCAGACATTAAATGAAGAATGGCAGAAGACCCTTGGTGAGAACTATAAAGCGATACATCAAGAATTTGTTGGCAATATAGGAAATCTTACTCTGATTAGGCATAATCAGGAACTTGGCAACAAACCGTTTGTTGAGAAGAAAAAGGTCTACGAGTCTGACGAGGGCCTGCAGATTGCAAGGAAAAACATTATAAACCAATCCACTTGGAACGAGAAAGCGATAAGAGATCGTGCGGAGGCAACTATCAAATATATGCTTGAAAATGTATTTCCTATTCCGGAGGAGATGCGACATATCAACAACTTCAAACTGAAAGAAAACCATGGGCTCTCATTTCAGGAGTTGCAACTCATTGGTCTCGATATAGAGTTTATCGATGATCCGTCCTTCACCGCCAAGGTAGTAGATGATAAACAAGTTGAATTTGAAGGGAAAAAATGGAAATTATCGCCTCTCACACGGGAGATACAGATACGCCGTGGAAAGGTAAACAAATCTGGTGCTTACCAAGGTGCACAATACTGGGCGTATGACGGTATAAGATTGGCTGATATCATTTAAAGAGAGAGTGAGGGCCATGGTGAATAATCTCTACAGTACGAGATACGAGACTTCGATAGTCTGTTTCTCATATTGTAAAGTGGCCATTAACTCTGTCGAAATGCCTCTCTTGAACATTGCGATTGTCTAGATGACGGTGGTGAGAGAGCACCGTGAACTATCGGTATCCGGTGCTCAATCACCGAACTGCGAATATTGAATATACAACTTTTTAGGGAAAAAGGGTCAGTCGCATAAAATTTGCGATTGACCTAAATTTTTTGAAAATTTGCAAAAAAGTTTTTTACATAGACGGAATTCGTCCATCTTCTTTGTTAAAATAAAAGAAAGAGCCGCAAAGAGCGGCAGGCGCAAAGCTCTCGACGGGAGGCGGAGAAATTGAAGAGAAGAAATGAGATGTCAGAAGCAAAAGATAACGCTTCTGGGAAAGAAAGACTACTGGACATTTATGCCCGCTTGGAAGAGGGCAGGGGCATCAGCAAAAAAACAGAGGCAGAGCGCTACGGTGTCTCTTCTCGTTCTTTACAGCGGGATCTTGACACCATACGGGCCTTCATCGCCGGCCGCAATGCAGAGCAGGGCCTCGATCAGCAAGTGCTGTACGACAGGAGCAGCAAAGCTTACAGGCTGGTGCCGCCCCAAAGGCGGCTGCTGGATAACGAAGAAGTGTTCGGCGTGCTGAAAATTTTGTTGGAGAGCCGCGGTCTCACTAAAAGCGAGCTGTGCCCCATCTTGGAGAAATTGATCGAATGCTGCGTGCCCAAAGAAAACAAACGCATGGTGACAGAGCTCATCGGCAACGAAAGGCTGCACTATACGCCGCCTCGGCACAACAAGGCGGTGCTGGGCACCCTGTGGGAACTGGCGAAGGCAGTGAAGGAGCGCCGCCCGGTGCGGCTGCTATATGCTCGGCTGGGGGAGAGAGGCACGGTGGAGCGCACGGTGAAGCCGGTGGGCCTGATGTTCTCGGAATTTTATTTTTATCTTTTGGCCTTCATCGACGAGCGGGATGCGAAAGGCCTGAACTCGGAGGCGAGGCACGATCCCTACCCAACCATTTACCGCATCGACAGGATCAGAAGTTTCGAGACGGGGGAGGAACATTTCAGCATCCCCTATCAAAAGCGTTTCGAAGAAGGAGAATTCCGCAAACGGGTGCAGTTCATGTTCGGCGGCCGGCTGCGGAAAATAAAATTCCTTTACAAAGGGCCGTCGCCGGAGGCGGTGCTGGATCGGCTGCCTACGGCGGCAGTGCTCAAAAAGGAGGCGGAGGGGCTCATCATCAGCGCCGAAGTTTTCGGCAACGGTGTGGAGATGTGGCTGCGCAGCCAAGGAGAGATGGTAGAACTATTGGAGGACACGGAGCTGCCGCTTTACTGAGAGAGAAGAGACAGCCCCCAGTCGTTTCTCTCGCCAATGTCGCCGATGCTGCGGGACATGAAAAATAAAAACGGGGCACTTCGTAAAAGATAAAGACATAAGGCAGGGCGATAACTTCATCGGCCCTGCCTTTTCGCAAATATATGACACTTTTAAATTTCTGCCTCGCATCGAAGACGAGGCGGCATTCTCTTCCTAAAATTTTCTCTCCTCAGTCTTGACATCTTGCCGGCGAAGTAGTAGAATTACAGTAATTTCATAAACACCGTAAACCGAAGATGCGGAGATCAAGCCGACAGATGCGCTTACAGAGAGTCCGGGCAGCTGGGAGCCGGGCAGAGATGCAGGTCGGTAAATGGACCGCAGAGGGCAGCGTGAAACCGCAAGGGAGTAGCGTATGACGTAGCGTGCGCGTTAGGGACGAGGGGTGTGTTGGCACCCTAGAGAGAGCGTGCTTCGGCACGAATCAAGGTGGTACCGCAGGTGATATGGCCTGTCCTTGTTATTGGCAAGGACGGGCCTTTTATTTTCGGAAAAGAGGGAAGAGGATATGTTGAATCTTACGCTGGCAGAGGTGAAGGCTTACGCCAAAGACTACAAGGCCGTGCCCGTGGCCAAAGTTTGTTTGGCGGACATGGTGACACCTTTGGCCTTTTTGCACAACATTTCCAAAAGCAGCCGCAACTACTTCCTGCTGGAGAGCATCGAAGGCGGCGAGCACTGGGGACGCTACTCTTTTATCGGCTACGACCCGGTGCTGCGCTTCAAGAGCACCGACGGCAACGCCGAGCTCATCAGCGGCGCCACGGTGAAATATAAAGAACGGGACCCCATCGCCTCCATCCGCAATATTTTGGCGGAATACAAGGCGCCTCAATTGCCGGGCCTGCCCACTTTCACCGGCGGTCTGGTGGGCACCTTCGGCTTCGACTTCATGCGCTGCTGCGAGCCGGACATGAAGGTGGACAAAAGCAGAAAGGCAGAGAGCGCCGACATCGATCTGATGCTCTTCGACAAATTGGTGGCCTTCGACCATTTGAAGCAAAAGATCTATCTCATCGTCAACGTGAAGACCGATAATGTAGAGATCAATTACGCTCGGGCCCAGCGGGAACTGGCGGCTATGGAAGAATTGCTGTTGGCTCCCATCCATCCCTTCAAGCCCGCGCGTGCGGTGCTGGGGCCGGTGGCTTCCAACCAAAGCAAAGAAGAATACGTGGCCAACGTGCTGAAATGCAAAGAGTACATCAAGAACGGCGACTCTTTCCAGATCGTGTACAGCCAGCGCTTCAGCGCTTCGTACGATCAAAATCTTTTGAACGCTTACCGCTATCTGCGCACCACCAATCCTTCTCAATACATGGTGTTCATCCACAACGACGACGTGGAAGTGGCAGGCTCCAGCCCCGAGACTTTGGTGAAAGTGATAGGGCGGCAGGTGGTGACCATGCCCATCGCCGGCACTCGCCCTCGGGGCCGCGATCAAGAAGAAGATCTGGAATTGGAGCGCGGACTTTTAGCCGACGCCAAAGAGATCGCCGAGCACAACATGCTGGTGGATCTGGGCCGCAACGATCTTGGCAGGGTCAGCGAGTTCGGCAGCGTGAAAGTGGACGATTATAAAGCCATCAAACGGTTTTCTCACGTGATGCACGTCACCAGCAAGGTGACAGGCACTTTGCGGCCGGATAAAGATGCGTTGGATGCCTTGCAGGCGGTGTTTCCCGCCGGCACTCTCAGCGGCGCCCCCAAGATCAGAGCCTGCGAGATCATCGACGAATTGGAGCCTTGCCGCCGGGGCATCTACGGCGGCGGCATGGGTTATTTGGATTTCGGCGGCAACATGGACATCTGCATCACCATCCGCACCATGGTGAAGCGGGGCGATAGAGTGCAGGTGCAGGCAGGGGGAGGCATCGTCTACGATTCCGTGGTGGAAAACGAGTACCAAGAAACGGTGAACAAAGCTCGGGCCTGTCTGAACGCTTTGGCCATGACCGCAGCTGAGGAGGAGCAGGGATGATAGTACTTATCGACAATTACGACAGCTTCACCTACAATCTTTATCAATTGGTAGGCGAATTGGAGCCCGATCTTTTTGTGGTGCGAAACGACAAGTGCACGGTAGAAGATATCGACGCTCTGGCTCCCTCTCATATCATCATCTCTCCGGGGCCGGGGAATCCAGATCAGGCGGGCATCTGCTTGGAAACGATCGAAAAATTGGGGAGCAAGTATCCCATCTTGGGTGTTTGCTTGGGGCATCAGGCCATCGGCCAAGCCTACGGAGGAAAAGTGGTCCACGCTCCGCAAGTGGTCCACGGCAAAGCGGACCGAGTCTATTTTAAAGAGCCCTGTCCTCTCTTCGCCGGTCTGAAAGAAGGCTTTCCCTGCGCCCGCTATCACAGTCTCTTGGTGGACAGCTCAAGTTTGCCCGACTGTTTAAAGATAACGGCGGTGACGAAAGCGGGAGAGATCATGGGGCTGATGCACGAAAAGCACAAAGTGTACGGGGTGCAGTTCCATCCCGAATCCATCATGACCCCCGACGGCCGGACGATCTTGCAAAACTTCCTTAAAATGTGAGCAGTCGATGAAAAAATCGATGCGATAAAGCAACAAGGCTCAAGTTTCAAAGTAAAATTCAAAATAAATTTCCGAAAGGGAAAGGGGAAAAACACTATGATAAGAGAAGCTATCGAAAAGATCAGCAACAAAATGGATCTGAGCTATCAGGAAGCCTACACCGCCATGACAGAGATCATGAGCGGTCAGACCACCCCCACTCAGAACGCCGCTTTTTTGGCCGCACTGGCCACCAAAAGCACCAAGGCCGAGACCATCGACGAGATCACCGGCTGCGCCGCTGCCATGCGGGATCAGGCCCTGCTGGTGAAGACGGGGATGGATGTGCTGGAGATAGTTGGCACCGGGGGCGACCGCTCCAACAGCTTCAACATTTCCACCACCGCTGCCCTCATCGCCGCCGCCGGCGGCGTGAAAGTGGCAAAGCACGGCAACCGGGCAGCTTCCTCCAAGTGCGGCGCCGCCGATTGTTTGGAAGCTTTGGGAGTGAACATCGACCAAAGCCCGGAGAAATGTGTGGAACTTTTAAAAGAAGCAGGCATGTGCTTCTTCTTCGCGCAAAAATATCACAGCTCTATGCGTTACGTGGGGCCCATCCGCAAAGAGTTGGGCTTCAGGACCGTGTTCAACATTTTGGGGCCTCTCACCAACCCCGGCTTGGCCAATAGGCAGGTGCTGGGCGTCTACGATGAATATCTGGTGGCTCCTTTGGCCCAAGTGCTGATGAATTTAGGCGTGACCCGAGGCATGGTGGTGTACAGCCGCGACCGCATGGACGAGCTCTCCAGCAGTGCCGACAACGCCGTGTGCGAATTCAAAGACGGTTGGTACAAAAATTATGTGATCAAACCGGAAGATTTCGGCCTGACTCGCTGCCAAAAGAGCGATCTGGTAGGGGGCACTCCCGACGAGAACGCAGCCATGACGAGAGAAGTTTTGGCCGGCAAGCCCGGGCCCCGCAGGGACACGGTGCTGATGAACGCCGGCGCTGCTCTCTACGTAGGCGATAAGGCCGAGAGCTTGGCAGCGGGAGTAAAGCTGGCCGCCGAATTGATCGACAGCGGCAAGGCTCTGGCTGCTTTGGAAAAACTCGCGGTTTTGAGCAACAAATAAAATGGCGGAAGATATTTTGCTGCGGATCGCCGCCGCTACGGCCCGACGGCTGGAAACTTTGAAAAAAGAAAAAAGTTTGAGCGCAGTGCGGCGGGAGGCAGAAGAGTCGCCGGCCCCTCTCGACTTTCGGGAGGCGCTGGCTCGGCCCGGCCTTGCGGTGATAGCCGAATTGAAGCAGGCTTCCCCGTCTAAAGGGCTCATCTGTCCTAATTTTCCTCAGATCTATCTCGAACAGGCGAAAGCTTATGCCAAAGGAGGAGCGGCGGCCATCTCCGTCCTCACGGAACCGGACTTTTTCTTGGGCAGCTCTCTTTATTTGAAAAAGGTGCACGAGACGGTGGCCCTGCCTCTTTTGCGCAAAGACTTCACTATCGACGAATACCAGATCTACGAAGCCAAGACCTTGGGGGCTTCTGCGGTGCTTTTGATCTGCAGTCTTTTAAAAGACAGCCGCTTAAAAGATTTTTCGGCTCTCGCTCATGAATTGGGCTTGTCTGCTTTGGTAGAGGCTCACAGCGAAGAAGAGGCGGAAGCGGCTTTGAAGGCCGAAGCTACTATCATCGGCGTCAATAACAGGAACTTGCGGGATTTTTCCGTCAGCCCCACCCACAGTCTGCGCCTTCGCTCCCTCATCCCCTCCGCTGTTCTCTTCGTAGCCGAAAGCGGCATAGAGAGACCGGAAGATGTGCTGCCTTTAAAAGAAGCGGGAGCAGCGGCGGTGCTCATCGGCGAAGCGTTGATGAAGAGCCCCGACCCGGCTGGCTTCATCGCCGCAGTGCAAAAAGGCGGGTTTAGGGCATGAGCAAAGTAAAAGTAAAGATCTGCGGTTTAAAAAGCAAAGAAGACATCGCTTGTGTCAACGAGGCTCTGCCGGACTTCGGCGGCTTCATCTTCTACGAAAAAAGCAAGCGCTATGTGAGTCCCCAAGAAGCGGCAGAGTTGTCGAAACTTTTGGACCCTCACATCGTGCCGGTGGGAGTTTTCGTCAATGACCCCCTTGAGCTGATCGTCGACTTAGTGCAAAAAGGGACGATAAGACAGGTGCAACTGCACGGCGACGAGGACGAAGCTTTTGCTCTTGCTCTTCGCGAAAAAGTAACGGTGCCCATCGTGAGAGCGGTGGCAGTGAAAGACGAGAGCAGCCTTGAAGGTTTGGCCGCCTACCCC
>CANQBR010000030.1 GCA_947589605.1 uncultured Phascolarctobacterium sp.
GATAAACGTGATTGGCATATTTGCGGGCGCCGGCACTCACCTGCAGGATGAAGGGAGACTCTTCCTCCTTGGCGGCTTCCACGATGCCCTGAATGATCTCCATATTATTTACGTTGAAGGCCCCCACGGCATAATGGCCTTCATAAGCTTTTTTGAACATTTCTTTAGAAGTTACTAACGGCATAAGCAGACCTCCTTATGATCATTTCTGCCATTATTATATCACATTTTCCGCATTAGCATACATCTTTTTCAACATAAGTTCAAAAAAGGCGGAGCATATCTTCCGGCATAGCGCAGCTGATCTCTATATATTTTTGAGTGATGGGATGATAGAAGGCGAGAGCGGCGGCGTGGAGGGCATGGCGGGAGAGGGGAGCGGGCGGACCGTAGAGGCCGTCGCCGACTAAAGGACAGCCTAAATAGGCCAAGTGCACGCGAATTTGATGGGTGCGGCCCGTGGCCAAGCGTAATTTTATAAGAGCCCGGCCCTTGCGCCGCGCCAGCACATCGAAATAGGTGAGGGCAGGGCGGCCGCGCTGAAAGTCTACCTGTCTTTCGATTATGCTGCCTTCTTTTCTGGCGATGGGCGCGTCTATAGAACCGTGCTCCGGCAGTTCACCGACTCTTCCTTCGGCGATCGCCAAATAAATTTTTTGCAAGCGAGTTTGAGGCTGACCCAAAAGAAATTGCAGCTGCGGTTCTTTGGCCGCCAGCACCAAACCGCTGGTGCAGCGGTCTAGGCGGGAGACGAGATGGGGGATGAAGGGCAGGCCGAGGGCGGTATAATGAGCCGCTATGATGTCCGTCAAACTGAGCTCTTCTTTCTTATTATTGGGATGAGAAAGGAGCCCCGCCGGTTTGTTCACGGCCAGCAAATATTCGTCTTCGTAATATATCTCAAGCTGCATAAGTTGACCTCTGGGTAAAATGTTTTGAGTTTTTCAGGCGTTGCCGTTCATTGCTGTCATTATAGCAAAGGGCAGAGAGCGGCGCAAGCCGGGCAGGTTGACCGCAAGAGGAAAGAAGTATTATAATTGAAAGGTAAATTTTCTTTCGCATCAAAAAGCAAAGGACCGAACATTTTGAAAAAACTTTTTTATTTTTTGCCGACCCTTTTGGGCCTCGCCCTTTCTGTCCTCATTGCAGGTTGCGGCGCCCCCGCCGCCGAAACTCCCCAGAAGGCCGCCTACCTGACGGTGACAGACGCAGCGGACAGAAAGGTGGTCCTCACCGAAAGACCGCAACGCATCGTCTCCCTCAGCCCTTCTTATTTAGGCATGATCGAAGCGGTGGGGGGCAGCCTGATAGGCCGTGCTTCTTCCAAAGTGGGCACGGTGCCCGCCGTCTTCGCCGACGTGCCGGAGGTGGGGCTGGTCTACAACATCAATATGGAGGCGCTGGTGGCCCTGAAGCCCGACTTGGTGCTGGCCGGGCGCAATCAGCACGACAAGTTCGTGCCTCTCATGGAGTCTAACGGCATCAAAGTGATCGAGCTGGACGCCAAAACCTACGAGGAAGTGCGGCAAACGGTGGCTCTTTTGGGCCGCATCTACGGCAAAGAAGAGGCTGCCGCAGCGGAGAACGCTCTTTTGGACAAAGAGATAGCCGCAGTGAAGGCCAAGCTGCCCAAAGATAAAAAGACCCGCATCGTCATCATGCACGCCACTGCCTCCGCGGTCACCGTGGAGGGCAGCCGCAGCGTGGCAGGCTGTGCTGCCGCTCTTTTGGGGCTGCAAAATGTCGCTGCCCAAGCACTGGGGGGCCGGGCCGACAAAACTCCTTACAGCATGGAAAGTTTGGTGGCCCAAGACCCGGACCTCATCTTCATCACGTCTATGGGCAAACCGGCCGAGATCCAAAACCGCCTGCGCATGGATTTTCGCGAGAACCCGGCCTGGAACTCTTTGCGGGCCGTGCAGGCGGGAAGGGTGTACGTGCTGCCGGAAGAGCTCTTTTTGCTCAACCCCGGGCTGCGATACCCCGAGGCGGTAGAATACATGGCGAAAATAGTTTACCCGGAGGCTTTTTAGGCGGCGGTTGAGCCTGCGTCCGAGGTTGCGTTGCTGCTGTATTGACATTGTATATAAAAGAATTTACAATGGATATGACGAGGGGGTCATAATTCAAGAGAAAGGAGTTGCTATTATGGCGACTACAAGTATCAATATCCGCATGGATGCAGAGCTGAAGCGGCAATTCGAAGCTTTCTGTTCCGATATGGGGATGACGATGACGACGGCCTTCAATGTTTTTGCCCGCAAGGCTGTAAGAGAGTATAGGATACCCTTTGAGATCGGCGGCGACGTGCCCAACGCCGAGACCGTCGAAGCGCTCAAAGAAGTAAAGAGGATGAAGGCCGACCCGAGCCTCGGCAAGACCTATGCCGATGTGGATCAAATGATGGACGAGTTGCTCAGCGATGTATAAGATAAGACCAACCGCAAGATTTCAGAAGGATCTGAAGCGCATCAAAAAGCGGGGCTATGATATTTCTTTGCTGACCGCTATCATCAAAAAGCTGGCAGCAGGGGAGTCGTTGCCGGAGAAGAACAGGGATCACAGACTTTTCGGAGACTATGATGGGTGTCGTGAGTGCCACATTACGCCGGATTGGTTGCTGATCTACGAAGTGGACGGGGACGAGCTGATCTTGTATCTCACTCGTACAGGGTCCCACAGCGATCTGTTTTAGAGGAAGACCGAGAACGAAGCTCGTGAAGGAAAAATCGGTTTACCCGGAGGCTTTTTAAGATGAACTCACCTGTTAAAGAAAAGAGCATATCTTCTGTGAGCCCATCTAAATCGAGCCGCGAGCTCAGGCGGGCGGCCGTGCTGCTTTTCTTTTTGCTGCTGGCTCTGGCCGGCCTCTTTCTCAGCCTCACCCAAGGCTCCACCGGCATCGGCATGGGCAGAGTGTGGACGCTGTTGACGGCGCCGGATGGGGGAGCGGCCTCCCAGATCATTTGGAACATCCGTCTGCCCCGCACCATCGTGGCGGCGCTGGTGGGCATAAATCTTTCTTTGTCGGGCGCCATTTTGCAGGCCGTCATGCGCAACCCTTTGGCCGATCCCCACATCATCGGCATCTCGGCAGGGGCGGGGCTGGCTGGCGTGGCCATCATGATTTTGCTGCCTCATCTCACTTATTTGATCACTCCCTGCGCCTTCGGCGGCGCTCTCGCGGCCGCCGTGCTCATCTACATTTTGGCGTGGAAGGACGGCATCCGCCCGGTCCGCATCATCTTGGCCGGCGTGGCAGTGAGCGCTTTTTTGAGCGCCGGCATCAGCGGCTTGATGATCTTTTACAGCGATAGGGTGCACGGCGCTTTGATGTGGATGGTGGGAGGCTTGGCGGCCCGCAGCTGGCCCCACGCCCTCATGATCGCTCCTTATGCGGCTGCGGGCCTGCTTTTGGCTTTTGCCGCCGCAGGGCATTTGAACATCCTTTTGTTAGGCGACGAAATGGCCCGCGGGCTGGGCCTCAACGTGGAAGTCACCCGCTTGGTGCTGACGGCCATCGCCGCTCTTTTGGCGGCTTCCAGCGTCAGCGTAGTGGGCCTTTTGGGCTTCGTGGGCCTCATCGTGCCCCACGGCGCCCGTTTGCTTTTGGGCAGCGACTATCGCTACCTGCTGCCGGGAGCGGCTCTCTTGGGGATAGCGGTAGTCACTCTCAGCGACACCTTCGCCCGGGTCATCTTCGCTCCCATCGAACTGCCGGTGGGCATCATCATGGCCTTTGTAGGCGCCCCCTTCTTTCTGTTCTTGCTGAGGAGGGAACTGTGATGAGCGCCGCGGCTATTTTGCAAACGAAAGACCTTTCGGTCACCATCAACAAAAAAGAGATCGTTCATTCTTTAAACTTGGCTATCGAGACCGGCTCCGTCACCGCCGTCATCGGCCCCAACGGCTGCGGCAAGAGCACCACCTTGAAGGCCTTGGCCCGCATGCTGCCTTACAGCGGCTCCGTGCTTTTCGAAGGGAAGGAGCTGCGAACCTTCGGCAGCAAAAGTTTGGCAAGAAGGCTGGCCATCCTCACCCAAGCGCCTCAGGCCCCTTTGGACCTGACAGTGGGGGACTTGGTGGAGCGGGGCCGCTTCCCTCATCGCCCCTTCCTCGGCCGCAGCAGCGCCGAAGACAAAGAGCAGATAGCATGGGCTTTGGCAGAAACGGATCTCACGCCTTTTAAAGATCGTTTGCTCAACACGCTGTCCGGAGGCGAAAGGCAGCGGGCTTGGATCGCCATGGCCTTGGCTCAGCGGCCCCGCTTGCTCTTTTTAGACGAGCCCACCACCTATTTGGACATCAGCCATCAATTGGAAGTGATGAACTTGGTCCGCCGCCTCAACGAAGAACTGGGCCTCACCATCGTCATGGTGCTGCACGACATCAATCAGGTGCTGCATTATTGCCGGCAGGTGTACGTCATCAAAGACGGCCGTTTAGTTGCGGCAGGGGAGCCGGAAGCAGTCATCACCAAAGAGCTTTTGCGCACGGTCTACGGCGTCGAGGCCGACGAATTCACCACGGCCGCCGGCCGCAGAGTGCTTTTGCCTTACAGCGCCGACTGAAATAGGTCGTTATTTACAAAAAAATCACATATTCAGGCTGTTGAACGCCCTTTTTATTCTTGATTAGTATACACTAGTCGGTGTATAATCACCTTGATATGCAACATTAGTTAAGGATAAGGGGGCGATTCCTATTCCCTTGAGCACTCGACAAAAACAGATCGCCGAGATCGTGCGGCAAGACGGGCCCATCACCGGCGAACACATCGCCGCCCGTTTGCACGTGACCAGAGCGGCCCTGCGCAGCGATCTGGCCATTTTGGTGATGGGAGGCATCTTGGATGCCCGGCCCAAAGTGGGTTACTATTATACCGGCAAAAACACGCTAGGCATGCTGATGGAAGAGATCTCCGCCATCAGAGTGAAAGATCTGCAGTCCATCCCCGTGGTGATCTCCCAGGAAAAGAGCGCCTACGAGGCCATGGTCACCATGTTTTTGGAAGATGTGGGCACCCTCTTCGTCATCGATGAAGCGGGGCTGCTGTGCGGCGTCCTTTCCCGCAAAGATCTGCTGAAGGCCGCTTTGAACAACGGCGACCCCCGGGAGATACCCCTAGTGCTGGCCATGACCCCTTTGAGCAAGATCATCATGGCCGAGCCCGACGAATCGGTGGCCGCCGCCGCCCGCCGTCTCATCGATAACGAGATCGATTGTCTGCCGGTGGTGAAGGCCGTAGACAACGGCAAGCAGCGCAGCTTCGAAGTGGTGGGCCGCATCACCAAGACCAATTTCACCCGCCTGTTGGTGGATCTGGCAGAAGGTAAGGGAGGTAATTATCATAAGTAAGGACAGTCCTATCATCTATGCCGTATCCGATTCCATCGGCGAAACTGCGGAATCGGTGATAAGGGCCACCGCCAGCCAATTCTCTCAGGCCAAGTTCGACATCATCCGCGTGCCTTATATCCGAGAGGCGGAAGCAGTGGATAAAGTGGTGGAGGAAGCGGCCGCCCATAAGGCCATCATCTGTCACACCTTGGTGTCGCCGGAACTAAGGAGCCACATCAGCGCCAAAGCCGCCGCCTGCAAGGTGCCCGTCGTGGATGTGCTGGGCCCCATGCTGGAGGCCATCGAACAAGGCACGAATCTCACTCCCTGCAATCAGGCGGGCCTCATCCACAGTTTGGATCACGAATATTTCAAACGGGTGGAAGCGGTGGAATTCGCCGTGAAATATGACGACGGGAAGAACCCGCTGGGCATTTTGAAAGCGGACATCGTGATCATCGGCATCAGCCGCACGTCGAAGACGCCTCTTTCCATTTATTTGGCGCATAAAAACGTGAAGGCGGCCAATGTGCCCTTGGTGCCGGAGCTGCAGCCTCCCGACGAGCTCTTTCAGGTGCCGCCTTATAAAGTGATCGGCCTCTTGATCGACCCCGGCAAATTGAACCGGATCCGCAGCGAGCGTTTGAAGAGCATGGGCCTGCCGGAGGCGGCTGCTTATGCCGATATCCAACGCATCAACGACGAGATCGCTTACGCCAAGAGCATCATGCGCCGCATCCACTGCAAGATCATCGACGTTTCCGACAAGGCCATAGAGGAAACGGCGGGGCTCATCTTAGATTACGTGCAGAAAAACAAAGAGCGCCCGGAAGAGATCGAGGAGCATCTTTGAGGGAAGAAAAAATAAAAATGTGCCGGCAGCGCCCCAAGCATGAGACGTTGCCGGCAACTTTTTTTGGTCATATTATGTAAATGTAAGGCGCAGCTCTTATGTTTAACGTCAGGTTGCTGATTTTAAAACAAGGAGGATATGTTGAACGTAAGTCTCGTGTGTCGTTATGATTTTGATCAACGCAACGCTTATGTTTAAGAAGAGGGTATATTGTGTTAAATGTAAGTCACATACCTTCGGGTTTGTTCAACATATCGCTTACGTTTAAGTAAGGGGTATATTATGTAAAATGCGAGTCTTATACCTTCGGGTTTGTTCAATATATCGCTTACATTTAAGTAAGGGGCATATTATGTAAAATGCAAGCTGGTATCTTAGTGTTAGTCTAGATTTCGCCCGTGCATTTAAGTAAGGGGCATATTATGTAAAATGCGAGCCATATACCTTCGGGTTTGTTCAACATATCGCTTACATTTAAGTAAGGGCATATTATGTAAAATGCAAGCCTTATCTTCGGGTCCGTCTGGATCTCGCCCTTGCATTTTACATAATATATATTATCGGACGTTGTTGATATTTTTATTTATCTCTCCCCCTTTAGGCTGCGGGCCGTTTGTCTATGTTAGATACTGCCTATCGCTGACTTCGCTCCGATCTTTTTCTTCTTGTTCGCATTCTGACAGAACTCACCGGTCTTCGCTTGCTCATCGTTGAAAACAAGCACGCTTTTTTATTTTTAGACGAACATAGAAAAGCGCCCGAGGTTTTACCCTCGGACGCTCAGATGATCCTCAGAATATTTTCGGGCATCAGCTCCCGGCTCAAAACAGATCGCTGTGTGTTCTTGTCCTGACAAGCGTTAGGATGAGAACGCTCTCCGTTATCTTATAGACCAGTAACCAATCCGGCTCGATATGACATTCCCTCATGCCCTTGTAACTTCCGGAATCTACAAGAGCATGATCTCTATATCCTCTCGGCAAGGTTTCGCCATTCGCCAACAACTCCACGACCCTGCGCAGCTTTCCGATATCGAGACCGCGTTTGACTGCCAGCTTGTAATCTTTTACAAAACGCATGGTCCTCTGGATCTCGTACTTCATTGCGCCTCCAAGTCGTCAAATAAGGCATCGACGCTGGAAAATCGCGGCGCTGCCGGATCTCGAAGCATACGCTCGCCTTCTTCGAATGCGGCCAGCGTTTCCTCGTTGGGGCTCTCCAGCCTTACTTCAAAAGGAAGGCCTTGAGCTCTTATCGCCTGCCGCAAAAAGACATTGATCGCAGTCGTCATATCCATGCCGAGAGCGGAAAAAAGCTTTTGCGCCTCTTGCTTCACATTTTTGTTCATGCGTATCGTCATGGTGGTATCTGTTCTTACAGCCATCTTTACGCTCCTCCCGCTCTTGTCGTCCTATTTCTATTATAGGCGTTTTTATGTCCATCGTAAATACATCATCTGAAAATTTTGAGGACTCTGCCTTTGAAGATGAGTCCGGCCGTTCATCACAAAGAGTCACACAGTTAGGACAGCAGCTGTTTGTCTCTGCCTCTTTTGACAAAAACAGTTGCCTGTTCTCACATTGGTTTTGACAGCTGCTCTTCGTCTGTGATATACTTGCGGTGAAAATTTAAAGAAGGAGTTACCTCGTCCATGCCTGCCAAAAAGACCGCTCTGCATAAATTCATCCGTTTTCTGCTGCTCTTGGCCGTGGGCCTCGTTCTCGCCTGCGTGCTGCTGGAAGTGGTCATGCGCATCAGCCATTGAGCTGTGGCTTTCAAAATGAGCGGCTACCGTGCGCAGCTTTCTCCCACGCTCGTCCCCTAAATAAAAATCTCGCGGCTCTTCAAGCTCTGCTTCGCAGGGCTTTTATTTTTGTTTATCGCTTGCGTTTTACTTTACATTTGCTATCCTTTTCATTGTCAACATTTACACATTGACTCTTTTTATTTTTGTTTGATTTTTTGCTTTAAGAAGTCTGCGATCAAAGCGATAGGAAGAGATCGGGACCCCTTCTCCCCTTGCTCTGCTTCTTGCGCTGCTATATAATTAGAAAAGAAAATACGAACGAGGAGAGTTTTGATGCGGGATAAAGTCGTCGAACAACTGCGGGGCCTCTGCCTCTTGGGAGTGGTCGCCATCCACGTGGGCTCCCTGGCCGCGGAGGCAGGGAACTTCTCCCTCTATATAATTTTAGAAGTGCTGAGCCGCTACAGCGTCCCTGCTTTCTTCTTCATCAGCGGCTACGGCCTCTTTTGCGGTGCCTCGCCTCTTGCTGTCGAGGCTCCTTCTTTGCGTGACGGTTATCTCACCTTTCTGAAAAAGCGCCTCGTGCATTGCGGCCTCCCCTATGTGGTCTGGTCCCTGCTTTATCTCGTCTATTTCTGTGCGATCCTGCCTCCCGGTTCTGTCTCCTTCGCACCCAAGCAGCTGGCCTTCGTACTTTTCTTCGGTCTGGCCTGCTATCATCTCTATTTCATGGTGATCCTCCTGTGGTTTTACGCCCTGCTGCCCCTGTGGCAGAGCCTGCTGCGACTTTTGTGCAGACGGCTGACCTTGGGCCTCGCCCTGCTCTTCCTTTTTCAGCTGGCCTTCAACTGGTGGACCTGCCATCCTCACTTGGACACCGGCGTCTGGCCCCTGTGGGCGCAAAACTTTTTCCACTACCGTTTGAACTATTTGCCCCTGCACTACCTTTTCGTCTTCCTACTGGGGGCCTTAGGCGGCCTTTATCGGGAAAAAGCGGCGGCTCTTTTGCACCGCTATGCTGCTGCCGTGCTGCTCTTTTTCGTCGCCGCCGCCGGCTGGGACGTGTACAGCTGCTATCGCAGCTTCACCTTAGACGGTTACACTTTGACGGAACTGGCCAACACTTATCATCAGCTCAGCCCCCAAGGCCTCGTCTACACTGCAGCGTCCCTCCTCTGCTTCTGCCTCTTGCTGCTGCTTTTGGCAGAAGGGCAAAAAAAGGGCCGCCCCCTCGCCCTCCTCTCCCGCGGCTTGGACGTGCTGGGCAGCTATTCTCTCTTCATCTATCTGCTCCACCCCTTGGTGCTGGACTGGGTCACTTCTTTTTTGCATTACTTTTCCATCGTGCCCACGGTGAAAAAAGTGTGCTTCGCCTATTTCATCGTCGTCCTAGGCAGCCTCTTGCTCTCTTGGCTCCTCTCCCGCCTTTGCCGGCAAGTGAAACTTTTGAGCCTGCTCTTCAGTGGGCGTGACCGAACCTAAAAGACTGCGCTCTTTTCGCAATATTTTACGTAAACACCACACTCCTGCCCAAGCAGGGCTTTTTGTAATAGGTGTTTTGCAGATCATCTTTTCTTTATCTCTTCTTCAGTAGAGTCAAAGTTATATATTTGCTTGACCTTGATGCGTACTATGCGTATAATAATTATGTAAGGAGGTCGAGGTGATGCGCTTTAAGGAGATCGAACGGCTGATCTTGGCAGACGGTTGGCGGTTGAAAAATTCGCGCGGCTCTCATAACTATTATGTCCACCCGATCAAGCGCGGCAAGCTCACTATCCCCAATCATCCCGGCGACCTCGATCAACGCACGGTGAAGTCCATTCTTAAAATGGCAGGTCTGCAATGACCGCTGTTCAAGGAGGAAAAGATGAAATTAGCTTATCCCGCCTGCTTTTATCCCTGCGAAAATAACACCGGCGGCTACACCGTCGAAGTGCCCGATCTTCCCGGCTGTGTAAGCCAAGGGGACAGCATCGCCGATGCCATCTTGATGGCTGCCGATGCCGCTTCCGGTTGGGTGCTGGACGAATTGGAAGAAGGCAGAGCCGTTCCCAAAGCATCGGCTCCTCAGGATGTGAAGCCGGAGGCCGGGGGCTTTGTGACTATGCTGGTCTTGGACATGGATGCTTATGCGGAAAAGTACGGTGCCAAGGCCGTAAGAAAAAATCTCACTATCCCCGCTTGGCTGAACACCTTCGCCGAAAGGAACAAGATCAATTTCTCCAAAGTTTTGCAGGACGGCTTGCTCGCCCTCTATCAAAAATGATAAGTCAAGAACTTTTTTCGTAAGGCACGGCTCTCGTCGTGCTTTCTTTTTTTGCCGAAAAAAATACGGCCCTCCTTGGGGAGGGCCTTGTTCATTCAGTTCTCGCTTTGTGTGTAGCGCAAAATGGGGCCGGCCAAGTAGGCGGCGGCCACCGCCTTCACCACGTCCAGAGGCACGAAGGTGACCACGCCGATGAGGAAGGCCTTCACTCTGTCCAGATCCGTCAGCAGCATCAACTGCCCCACTCCGCACAAAAGGGTCAAAGGCACGCCCACGCAGACGCCGATCAGGGCATATTGGCGAAAGTCATACGTTTTTTTCTTCAAGTAGGCCATGGCCACCGCCGTCAGCAAAAAGCCGAAATAGTAGCCTCCCAAGGGCCCGAAGATGTAGCCGGGGCCGGCGGCGCCGGCGCTCAAGACAGGCAGACCCGCCAAGCCCAGCAAAATATAAGCCGTCAAAGTGAAGAAGGCCTGCCGCACCGTCAAAATGAAACCGGTGAGGTTCACCGTCAAAGGCAAAATAGAGATAGGCGAAAGGGTGAAAGGCAGGGGCACGAAGATATAGGCGGCGACGCAGTTCACCGCCACCATCAACGCCACCTTGGTCATCCCTTTGATATTGCCGCCGTGCTCCATGCTCTTCTTCCTCCCTTTGCGTTTTTCACACGCCTTGATTATAGAGCACCGCGCAAGATTTGTCAACCGCATTTTGCCATAAGTTGACAGAATGTGAGCTTCAAACAAAGAGAAAGAGGCGGCCCCGCGGCCGCCCCATCACTTGTTTTTGCATGGACTCTCGCTTGCACGACTCTTGACTCTGAATGTTCGACATTGAGAGCGGCGCCCTTACACTTCCTTCCTCTTGGACATTCAGCTGATTTATATGATCGAGCTGAGGAAGCCAGGGACAAGCTCGGTGTGCGGGCGCTTCGTATTTTACAGTGTGCTGCACTTTATACTTCACTTCAACAGACTCAGTGAGTAGGCGTCTTATGCTTTACTTAGTGAGTCTCTGTGTGCGACATTTTGTACTTCACTTCGACAGGCTCATTGTGCTGGCGATTACAGCAAACTATTTTTGCAAGATAGGCAAGGTAGCGCTGCCGTGGCTCATCACGGTGATCGTGTAGTCGTCTTGGCCCCGGGCCGCCAGCTCCTTTTGCGCCAGCTCCCACGCTTCTTCCAAAGAGGCGCAGGGTTGCAGCCCCGTCTTTTCCACGAAGTCGAAATTTTCCGGGCGGGTCACCAAATAAGCGGTGAGAGAGTCCGCGATGCAGCGGCTCTTATAGGCCACGAAGCCGGGGATGGTGAAGTCGTCCCGCACCGCCTGCTCTAAACGAGCCAAGTTCTTTTCGCCGAACCAATCGCTGAAGATGGCCGGCTCTTTGATGTCTTCGCAGTCTAAAGCGGCGATGAGGATGCCGCCTCGCTTCAGGGCGAAGACCGCGTTCATGAAGCATTTCACGCCCTGATAAAGGTTGATGTCTTTGGGATAGCCGCCGGCGGAAGCGAAGACCACGTCCGCCTGCTCTGCTATAGGCACGCCGGAGAGAGCCAAAAGATCGTCGCAGCCTTTGCGCCAAGCGCTGTACCAATGGCCCGCCACCGCTTCGTAAAGGTGACCTTCGGGCGTATAGACCGTGTTCAGCAAAAAGTCCGGCTCGATCAGTCGGCAACCTTCGATCATATCAAGGTTAACGGGATTGTCTTCCAAAAGGCCGCAGTCGGCCTTGGCATTGCAGCCTCCTCCCGCCTCGGCAGCCAAGGTCATGCGGTGATTCTTCATGATGGTCTCATAGGCCGCTGCTCCCGGCATGATGGCCTTGCGGCCGCCGCCGAAACCGGCGAAGGGATGGAGGGTGACGGCCCCGGTGATGATCACTCTATCCGCCTCCGTCACTGTTTTGTTCAAGCGCACCTCTGTGCCGAAAGAAGTGGTGCCCACGTAGACCAACTGTTTGTCGTCTTTACAAGCGTGCTGCACGATCTTGTAATTTTCGGCTATCTCTTTGCCGCACACCAGGGCATCTTCTTCCTGTGTGTGGGGCCGATGAGTGCCCAAGGCCGTGAGGATGGTGATGTCTTTTTTTTGAGCGCCGCATTTTTCGTGAAGATATTTTAAAAGCACCGGCAAAAATTCGGCGGTGCCGCACAAGCGGGTGATGTCGCTGACCACGATGCAGATCTTTTCGCCTGCATGAACTATCTTCTCAAGAGGCGGGCTGTCGATGGGCTGCTCCAAGGCCCAAGCCGCTGCCTCGGCTATGGACGACCAACGCAGCTCAGTCTCCCTGCCTTTCAGATCATAGAGGATGTGTTCGGCGGGGACCGCCGCTCTTTCCGTTCTTTTGCCTATGGGCAGCTCGATGCTGTAGTACATGCTCTTCCCCTCTCTTTTCGTTTTTTCGGTGGACTCGCTCTTGCGCGCCGCTCATTGAGCTTGTAAAAATTACGGGCGTACCATGCAAAACGCTCAAAATATTTTTATCATAGACGCTTCTTTTGCGTGTGACTTTTTATTTTACCAATGCCTGCTGCCCCGCCAATATTCTCTGCGCAGCAGCACCAACGCCATGATCAGTTCCACTCTGCCGATGAGCATGGCCAAGGCCAGCAAAAATTTGCCGAAGACCGGCACCTGAGCATAGGTAGCGGCCACGCCGAGGCTGCCGAAGGCCGGCCCCAGGCTGGCCAAGCAGGCGAAGACGCCGAAGAGAGCGTCCTCCATGGAGAGGCCTACCGCCGTCAGGCCCAAAGTGAACACGGCGCCGATGAAGATATAGATGAAGAAGAAGCGGCTGATGTAGATCACCGTGTTGTTGTGCAAAGTTTTCCCCTGATAGGTGATGCTCAGCAGCATGCGGGGATGAAGGGTGCGGCGCAATTCAGCCGCCACGCTCTTCACCAAAACGATGAGGCGGTTCACTTTGATGCCTCCCGCCGTAGAGCCGCTGCAGCCGCCCAAGAGGAAGAGGGCCGCCAAGATCATTTTGGAAAAAGCGGGCCATTCGTCGTAATTGCGGGAAGCAAACCCTGTGGTGGTGCAAAAAGAGGCAGCCTGAAAAAAGGCGTGACGCAGAGCGTCTACGGGGCCGAAGTCCCCCACTCTCACCAGATCGGCGGCGATGAGGAGGGTGGCCGCGCCTATGGCTGCCAAATATACTTTGAATTCTATATTGTGTTTGATGACGCTGAAATCGTTGAGGCTGACGTAATAGTAGATGGCGAAGTTGCCTCCCGCCAAGATCATGAACACCGCCAGCACCAGCTCTATCCCCGGGCTCTGCAGATAACCGACGCTGTAAGTGTGGGGAGCGAAGCCGCCGGTGGAGATGGTGCAGAGGGCGTAATTCACGGCGTCAAACTTGCTCAGCCCCGCCAGCATCAAGCAGCCCACCAAGATGATGGTGAGCATCACGTAGATGTAAAAGACCGCCGTCACCGTCGAGCGGATGCGGGGCAAAAAGCGCACTTCTCGCGAATCTTCCGCTTCGGCGTTGAAAAGATAGGCGCCGCTTTTGGCCAATTGGGGCAGCACCGCTACGAAGACGCAGATGATGCTGATGCCCCCCAGCCAATTAGTGAGGCTGCGCCAGAAGAGGACGGAAGCCGGCAGACCGTCGATCTTTTTGAAGACCGTGGCCCCCGTGGTGGTGAAGCCGGAGATGCTCTCAAAGACCGCATCCGCCGGGCCCAAAAGACCGGAGAGAAAATAAGGCAGCGCTCCCAAAAAAGAGATGAGCAGCCAGCCAAAGACCACGATGAACATGCCCTCTCGTAAATTCACTTCCTGCCAAGTTTGCTTGCGGCGCAGCAAAAAGCGGCCCAAGAGCCAGCTGCAAAGACAGCTGAGCGCCATCGCCCACGGTTCTTCGCCGTAGTAGAGGGCCACGGCCAAGGGCAGGCCCAGGGCGCAGGCCACGCCGTAACACATATGCCCCAGCACGAATTTGATGAGACCGTAGTTCATAAGCTACCAGTTCCTGCTCTCTCCCCAGAAGTCGGACCGCAGCAGCACCAGCAAGGTGAAGATCTCCAAACGGCCCAGCAGCATGGAGATGATGATGATGATGCGGCCGAAGTCGGAAAGGACGGCATAGCTTTGGGTGGGGCCCAAAGCACCGAAGGCTGCGCCGACGCTGCTCATAGTGGCAGCTATGACGCCCATGCTGTCCATCATGGAGAAGCCGCACAGCGAGATGAGGGCGGACAGCACGATGAAGGCGAATATATATAAGAAGAAAAAGCGGGTGACGTTGCCCACGGTGCGGGAGTCGATGGCCCTGCCCCCCACTCTCACCACCTGCACCATCTGGGGGTGCAGAGCGTGGAGCAATTCGGACCAAGCGGCCTTCAACAAGATCAGCATGCGGACGATCTTGATGCCCCCGGCAGTGGAGCCGCTGCAGCCGCCCACGAACATCAAAAGAAAGAGGATGTATTGAGAGAAACCGGACCACTGACAATAATCGGCGCTGGCAAAACCGGTGGTGCTGCCGAAAGAGACGGCCTGAAAGATGCCGTAGCGCAGGGCTTCCGCAAAAGTACCCATAGTGCCGCGGCAATAAAGATCCGCGGTGAGGGCCGCGGCCGCCACCGCCAGCACGGCCAAATAACAGCGGCACTCCGTGTCCTTGGCCAATTTTTTCCAATCGGCCTGCCACAATTTATAAAAAAGGGAGAAATTGGTGCTGGCGATGATCATGAAGACGATACAGATAACTTCTATGGGAACGGAATCGAAGGCCACTAAGTCGTCGTGATAAAAAGAAAAACCGCCGGTAGCCATCGTGGCCACGGCCAAATTTACGGAACGGAAGGGATCGAGGCCCACCGCCAAAAGCAGGATGAGCTCGATGATGATGAGGCCGCCGTAAACGAAAAGCAGCATCATCGCCGACTCTTTGATGCGGGGCAGAGTGCGCTCCCCCATGCCGCCCGATTGTTCGGTGTTGAAAAGATAGCTGGTGCTGCCGGTCATTTGGGGCATGATGGTGATGAAGAGCATGATGACCCCTATGCCACCGAACCAATGAGTGAGGCAGCGCCACACCAAGATGCTGTCGGGAAAACGGCTGTAAGAATCTACCGTAGTGATGCCGGTGGTGGTGAAGCCGGCCACGCTTTCGAAAACACAGGTGACGGGGTCCACGATGCCGCTGAAAAAATAAGGGAGAGCGCCCATGGCGCACACGTAGAGCCAGCCGCAGCCCAAGACGGCCACCGCTTCTCTCACCCGCAGCCGGCCTATCCTTTTAGCGGTGCTGCAGGCCTGAAAGAAAAAAGTGACCGCGAGGCTCACCGCCAGAGTGGCGGCGAACACCCCCACATTGGCCCTGTCTCTGATCAGCGCGGCCGCAAGGGGCACCAACAGCACGATGCAAAAGGCCCCGCTCAATTTGCCCAGCAGCTTCAGCACTACTTTGATATCCATAGCTCACTCTCTGCCGTCGAAGATCTTCACCGTGTTCTTGGCCAGATCGCTCTTTACCAAAAAAATTATCCTGTCGCCGGCCTGCATGGAGGTGCGGCCGTTGGGGATGATCACTTCGTCCCCTCTCACCACGGCGCACACCAAGCTCTCTTTAGGCAGGGACAGTTCCATCAGCAGCTTCCCTTCCGCAGCCGCTCCCTTGCCTACGATGAGCTCGATGGCCTGGGCTTGTGCCCCATCCAAAAGGGAGACGGAGACGATGCCCCCTTTGCGGACGAAGCGCAGCACTTCGCCGATGCTGAGGAGGCGGGAAGAAAGGACGATGTCTACTCCCACCTTCTCCATCAATTCGATGTATTCGTTGTGGGCCACCCGCACGATGGTGCGCTTGGCGCCCAAATGCTTGGCCAAAATAGCCAGCAGCAGGTTCAATTTGTCGTCTTCCGTCAGGCAGATGACCACGTCCGCCTCGGCCACGCCCTCTTCTGTGAGCAGGCCGATATCGGTGCCGTCGCCGCACAGCACCAGGCTCTTCTTCAGGAGAGGAGCCAGCAGCTGGCAGCGTTCCTTATTTTTTTCGATCACTTTCAGCTGCAGGCCCTGGGCCTCCAGCATGGGGGCCAAAAAGCGGCCGGTGCGGCCGGCCCCGATGATGAGGGCCCGCTTGATCTTGTCGTAGACGTTGACGAAAGATCTTTCGAATTTGAAAATAGCTTCTTTTTTGCCTACGAAATAGACGCTGTCGCCGGGCAGCAGCATGTCGTCGCCGCCGGGGATGAGCATTTGATGGTCGCGAAAGACCATGGCCACCAAAATATCCGGGGGCAGGGTCAGCTCCCGCAGGGTCTGCTTGATGTAGGGAGAGCTCTCCCCCAGTTTCGTCTCCAGCATCCGCACTCTGCCGCCGGCGAACTCGTCGATGTTGAGGGCAGAAGGCGTCATCAAAATGTGATCTATCTCCAAGGCGGTGATCCTCTCCGGGTTGAGGATGAGGTCCACTTTCATGTCTTTGTTCAGCATCTCGGGAGCGTGAACCGTATATTCCACGTTGCGGATGCGGGCGGCGGTGTGGCTGATGCCGTGGGCCTTGGCCATGAGGCAGGTCACCATGTTCACTTCGTCGCTGTCTGTGCAGGCGATGAGCACGTCGGCTTTGGCTACGTCCGGGTCTTCATAGATGTAGGGGCTGCAGGAATTGCCTTCTATGGCCAACACGTCCAGCGACCCCTGCACGATGCTCTTGCGCTCCGGGTCGCTCTCTATCACTACCACGTCGAATTGTTCTTCTGTCAGCATCTGAGCGATGTTGTAGCCCAGTTTGCCCGCTCCGGCGATAACGATGCGCATTGCCCCGCCCCTTTCCGGTCTCGTCTTCCATAAAAAGAAGAAAGCAGAATTTTTTCTTCTGCTTAAATTATATCACAAAAAATCATTTTCGCCACAGCCGCAAGAAAGGCTGTTTTTTGCCTAAAGCCTGCGGCCTCTTCAGTCTTCAACACTGAGCTTCACGCCCAGGCACCGAATCTATCGCCCCGGGCACCGAGCTCTCGCTTTTTCCTCGGCGAGCTCTTCTAAAGCCTGAGCGAAAAGTTTGCGCCCGGCCTTGTCCAAAGTCTCGGCAAAATTTTCGGGCAGAAGATCGGGGCGATAGCGCAGCGTATTTTTCACCGCTTCTTTGAAGCGCCAGCCCTTGATGAGGGCATGGTTGCCCCCCAAGAGCACCTCCGGCACCTCTCGCCCTTCGAAAGTTACGGGCCGGGTGTATTGAGGATATTCCAAAAGCGGCAGCGAAAAACTTTCTTCTTCGGCGCTTTCTGCCCGGCCCAGCACCCCGGGCAGCAGACGGGCCACCGCGTCCAGCAGGATGAGGGCCGGCAGTTCTCCTCCGGTCACTACGAAATCGCCTAAAGAGAGGCGGCCGTCTGTGTAAGCGTAGATGCGCTCGTCGAAGCCTTCGTAGTGGCCGCAAAGGAGGATGAGGTCCTGTCCGCTTCGGGCCAATTCTTTGGCCTTTTGCTGTTTGAAGACGGGGCCTGCGGGGCTGAGGGCCACGACCGGCGCCCCCGGCAATTTTTCTCGGGCCGCACGGATGGCGGCAACGAAGGGCTCCGGCTTCAGCACCATGCCGGCGCCGCCGCCGCAGGGAGTGTCGTCCACCGTGCGGTGATTATCGTGAGTGAAACTGCGGGGGTCGATGCAGGAAACGGTGATGAGGCCTTTTTTCACGGCCCGCTGCAAAATGCTGTGGCCCACGCCCTGCTCTATCTGTTCGGGAAAGAGAGTGATGAAAAGAAAGTGCATCTTCGTCCTCTCCCTTCTTCAATCGTCCAGCCACTGGGGCAGCCGCACCGTAATCTGTTTCGCTTTTAAGTCGATGCTGCGGATGAATTCTTCCCGGGCGGGAATCAAAATATCAGGCCCGTCGGGAACAGCCACGGCGTAGACATCGGTGCTGCCTGTGGGCAGCACCTCTTTGAAGCGACCCACAGGCTTTCCTTCTTCGTCGACTACCTCAAGACCGATGAGGTCTGCCACGTAAAATTCGCCTTCGGCCAAAGGGGGCAGGTCTTCTGCGAAAATAGAGACTTCTTTTCCCCGCAGCCCTTCCGCCTCGTCCATGGTGGTGAGCTCTTTGCAGGAAGCCAGCACCAGGTTTTTGTGAAAGCGGGCGTGCTGCAGCGTCAGCCTGCGTCCTTCGGGGAGGAGGAGATAAGTCAAACTCAAAAATTGTTCCGGCTTTTCCGTCAGCGGCAGGATACGAATATCGCCCCGCACACCGTGCGGAGCGACGATCTTACCGATGACTATGCTTTTTCCCACGCTCAACCCCTGACGGCGATCACTTTGCCGTCTTCCAGCACGATCTCCTGCTGCATCAAAGACTCCAGATCGGTGCCTACTTCGATCTCCACGGTCCGCTCCAGAGTGCCGTGGCCCACTTCGGCGCCCAACGCCAAGTTGCGGGCTCTCTCCAACTGCTCGGAGGCAGCCCTTTTGGCTTCGGTACGCTTGCCGCGTTCTTCTTCGATCTGGGCCCGCAGGGCAGGCAGCACGCTGAGATCGCCTGCGGCCTGACGCATGGCCTTATTGGCCTGGACCTCGAACTGCTGCAGGTCCAGCTCCATATTTTTGATCTGGTTCTCCAGATCGCCGATGATCTTCGCTTTCAGGCTCTCCGTCACCTTGGCCTTTAGAGCCAGGGGGATCCTGACCATGATCTTCTCCATACCTGTACCTACCTTTTATCTCTAGCTGATCTCCACGATGACTTTTACGTTTTCTCTGGTAGCCACGGCCTTCATCACGGTACGGATGGCTTTGGCGATACGGCCTTGTTTGCCGATGACCTTGCCCATGTCATCCGAGGCAACATGGAGGCGGAGGATAGTGGCGGTGCCGCTCACTTCCTCCTCCACCTCTACGGCATCGGGATCATTCACAAGAGATCTGGCCATAATTTCCACTAATTCTTTCATGCCAAACACCTCTCGTTATTTTGCAGCCTTGGCTTCGGCCTTGGCTGCTGCCTTGGCCTCGGCGAATTTCTTCATAAGGCCTTCCTTGCTGAAGAGCGACCTTACGGTGTCGGTGGGCTGTGCGCCCTGCCCCAACCAAGCCAGAGCCTTCTCGCCGTCGATCTTCACTACCGCCGGCTGTGTGGTGGCGTCATAATAGCCGAGGCTCTCGATGAAGCGGCCGTCTCTGGGAGAACGGGCATCGGCTACGACGATGCGGTAGAAGGGAGCTTTTTTGGCGCCCATGCGTTTCAAACGGATCTTTACCATGTTTTCACCTCCTTGATGTATTTAATGATCTATCAATGCATGAAAGGCAGTTTGAAGCCGCCTTTGGAGGCGAACTTGGCTGCACCTTGCATCTTCTTCATCATTTTGCGGCTCTCTTCGAAATTTTTCAGCAACTTGTTCACGTCCTGCACCCGCATGCCGCTGCCGGCGGCGATGCGTTTGCGGCGGCTGCCGTTGATGATCTCCGGCCGCCGTCTTTCCTGAACGGTCATGGAGCGGATGATGGCTTCGATCCTATCCAGCTCTTTTTCGTCGAAGTTAGCCTCTTTCAATTTTTGGCTGAGGCCCCCCATGCCGGGGATGAGGCCCAAGATGGTCTCCAAAGAGCCCAGCTTCTTCACCTGCTGCATCTGCTCCAAAAACTGTTCCAGCGTGAATTCGTTCTTGCGCAGCTGCTTTTCCAGCTCCATGGTCTTGGCCAGGTCCGTCTCGTCCCTGATCTTTTCGATGAGGGTGAGCACGTCGCCCATGCCCAAGATGCGGCCGGCCATGCGGTCTGGGTGGAAGGCTTCCAAAGCGTCCAGCTTTTCGCCGGTGCCCGCCAATTTCACCGCCTTGCCGGTGACCGCCTTCACGCTGAGCACGGCGCCGCCGCGGGCGTCGCCGTCAAGTTTCGTGACGATGAGGCCGTCGATGCCCAATTGTTCGTTGAAGCTGGAAGCCACCGACACGGCGTCTTGGCCGGTCATGGCGTCCACCACCAGCAAACTTTCCGTGGGCTGCACCGCTGCCTTCAGCTGCCGCAGCTCTTCCATCAATTCTTCGTTGATGTGCAGGCGGCCCGCCGTATCGATGATCACGGTGTCGCAGGCCAAAAAGCGGGCCTTGGCCAAGGCCTGCCGGGCGATCTCCACGGGAGGAACTTCCGTGCCCATGGCAAAAACGGGCACATCTATCTGCTGCCCCAGCACCTCTAATTGGGTGATGGCCGCAGGACGATAGATATCGCAGGCTGCCAAGAGGGGCTTTTTGTTCTTCTTCTTTTTCAAATAGGCGGCCAATTTGGCGGCGGTGGTGGTCTTGCCTGCGCCCTGCAGGCCGCACAGCATGTAGATGCTGGGAGGCTGCACCGCCACGGTCAGTTTGGTCTCGCTGCCGCCCAAAAGTTCGATCAGCTCTTCGTTGACGATCTGGATGATAGTCTGCTGCGACGTGAGGTTGGCCCCCACTTCCGCGCCCAGGGCCCGCTCTTTCACCCGGGCGATGAAGTCCCGCACCACTTTGAAGTTGACGTCGGCCTCCAAAAGGGCCAGCCGCACTTCCCGAAGAGGCGCTTTCAGGTCTTCTTCGCTCAGTTTCTTCACGCCCCGCAAACTTTTGATGGCCTTTTGCAATTTTTCCGCTAAACTTTCAAAAGCCATGGGCTCTCCTCTATTTTACGAAAAATAAACTAAATTTTTTCACTCGTCTCTGTTGCCGCCGCTCCACTTTTCCAAAAGAGCCAGGGCCGCGGCCCCTTCTCCCTCGCGCACCAGCCGGGCAGCGCGCCGCAATTCTTCTTCCATCTGCGTGCGCCGCTCTAAAAGATGCAGCCTCGCTTCGAAACGCTCCAGTGTTTGCTCCACCCGCCGCACAAGATCGTACACCGCTTGGCGGGACACTCCCAGTTCTTCCCCTGCTTCCCGCAGGGACAGATCTTCATACACCAAGAGGCGCAGACAGTCCTGCTGCTTGGGGGTCAAAAGGCCGCCGTAGATATCGCAGAGGCGGGCCAAACGCAGGCGCTGGTCCAGTCCGTTTTCCAAAGACATAGGCATCTCTCTCTTCAACATCTGCCATTATAAAATAAAGAAAGAGGGCTGTCAAGTATTTTCACTTGGCGGCCCTTCCAAAATATTCGCATACGATCTTTTTTATGTAAAATTTTTTGCTCGGTTTTTTTCAAGCGCATGCTCTGCTTTTTACTCAAACTTTTTCCGGCGTGTGCTCGGACTTTTCACGCAGACTCTTCATAAGTGAGCTCTGCTTTTTTGTGCGGGCGTTTTCAAGCGTGTTCACAGACTTTTCCTGCGGGCGTTTTCATTTGACTATCAGACTTTGATCCGGAGAGCGTTTGCGGATGCTTTTCTGTTTTATTCGGACTTTTCATGCAGACTCTTTGTCACGCTCAAGCTTTTCTCTCGCACTTTCACGCAGACGTTTCGCTTTTTACTTCTCGAAGAGAGCTTCCACGAATTTTTCCGGCTCGAAGGGGCGGAAGTCCATGAGCCCCTCCCCGATGCCTATCCATTTCACCGGCAGGCCCAATTCTTCTTTGATGGCGATCACCACGCCTCCTTTGGCGGTGCCGTCCAATTTGGTGAGCACCACTCCCGTGACGTGGGCGGTCTCGGTGAAAACTTTGGATTGAGCGATGGCGTTCTGCCCGGTGGTGGCGTCCAGCACCAAAAAAGTTTCGTGGGGCGCATCGGGTATCTCTCGCTTGATGACCCGGTGGATCTTGCTCAATTCGTTCATGAGATTGGCCTTGTTGTGGAGGCGGCCGGCGGTGTCGATGAAGAGGATGTCCGCCTTGCGGGCGATGGCGGCCTTCACGCCGTCGAAGACCACGGCGGCGGGGTCGGCTCCCTCCCCGTGCTTGATCACTTCGCAGCCTGCCCTCTCGCCCCACACGCACAACTGCTCGGCGGCGGCGGCCCTGAAGGTATCGGCGGCGGCGATGAGCACCTTATATTTGAAGAGGCCGAAATAGTTGGCCAGCTTGCCGATGGTGGTGGTCTTGCCCACGCCGTTCACCCCCACCACCAAAATGACGGTGGGCTTGTGGCCGATGCGGGTGCGCTGCCCCTCCTCCCGCAGCAGCTCCGTGAGATATTTTTTCAAAAAGGGCAGCACTTCGCTGCTGTCGGCGATCTCTTTTTTGCGGGCTGCAGTGCGGATGGCGTCCAACAATTTTTGGGTAGTGCTCACGCCCACGTCCGCTCCCAAAAGGATCATTTCCAATTCTTCCAGCAGGTCCTCGTCGATGGGGGCGGCCAGCCCTGCCAGTTCCCTGATGCGGTCGGTAAAGTTGCGGCGGGTGTTGCTCAGCCCGTCCTTCAAGCGATCGAAAAAGCTCATGCTGTCACTCCTTTGCGTTGATCTTCACCGAGAGCATCTTGGACACGCCGCTCTCTTCCATAGTTACGCCGTACATGATGTCGGCCTTCTCCATGGTGCCTTTGCGGTGGGTGATGACGATGAATTGGGTGCCGGCGGAATAATCCCGCAAAAAACCGGCGAAACGGTCGATGTTGGCATCGTCTAAGGCTGCGTCGATCTCGTCTAAGATGCAGAAGGGGGCGGGGCGATAGCTCAAAAGAGCGAAGAGGAGAGCGATGACCGTGAGGGCCCGCTCGCCGCCGCTCAAAGGTGCGAGGCTGGTGAGCTTCTTCCCCGGGGGCTGAGCTTCGATCTCGATGCCGCTGTTCAAACTGTCGTCCGGTTCACTCAAAGAGAGGCGGGCGGTGCCGCCCCCGAACAATTTGGCGTAGCAGGCGGCAAAATGAGTGTTGATCTCGGCGAAGGCTGCGCCGAAGCGCTGCTTCATCCCCTTGTCGATGCGGCCGATGATCCCTTCCAATTCGCCTTTGGCGCTCTCCAAGTCGCCGTATTGTTTGTTCAAAAATTCGCTTCTCTCCTTCACCGCCGCATATTCAGCGGGGGCGGAG
>CANQBR010000031.1 GCA_947589605.1 uncultured Phascolarctobacterium sp.
TTACGGGAGTGTCCGTAATGTTCGATTTGATATTTAATGCTTTCAAGTTGCTGCAAAACATAGTCCTGTTGATTGTAAGAACACATTATAAACGTAAAATCTTCCATGTCTAATTCTCCTCAAATGTTCATAGTAAAATCATAATTAACTTTTAAATTCTTTTCCTTAAAGATTTCAAAACACTCAAAATTTAGTGTTTTCTGTGTATTTCTGTCCAAGGCGAATAATTTTTTATCAATCAAACAAACTACTAGCTGTCCCTCCACTCGCTTCACTTTTCATTGTATCATGCCAAGAATTTCCTAGCAATAGGCACACCTTCTATAACATCCGCTCTTTATCTACACGGACGAGAGATGTTAAATCGCACATAATGCCGCTTAAAATATCTCACTTATATGGAAAATGTTGATACCAAGATTACTTACAAGATTTTATAAATTGATATAACCCTAAAAAGAAGTCACGATTTGCCAATGCCCTACAAATTCCCTATCAGCCGCAAATAAAATTCGTCGCCGCCGTAAACGCCCTCCAAACTGAGGAACTCGTGCACCCGATAGCGCACTCCGTATTCGTTGCGGTCGTTGCGGGAGAAATGCTGAGCTCTCAACATCCACTTCGGCCCCAGCCCGTATTCCAATTTATAAACATTATCCCCGGTGGGCGTGCGCCGCATGTAGCTCCAGCTGCTTTTGCCCCACAGCCTGGCATAACCCAAGCCGTAGCGCCAGTGCACCTCATCCAATGTGACCTCCGCTTCACCGAAGAGCTCATCCTCCGGCCCTATCATTTTGCCTAAATGAGCCTTGCCAGAAAGATTTTCATTTTCTCTGCCTATGTCGCCGTAGCCTTCGAAGTAAAGCCTGTACTCTTTGGAGTTCATCAACAGTTCTACATCCAAAGTGCTGCCGGGAGTCAATTTCACAGTGGGAGTGAGGCCGTAATCTTTTACCTCTCTTTCTTTGAGCAACGATCCCAACAGTTGCTCTTCCAATTCTTCTTTGTGCCGTTTTATGTAGTCCACCGGCAAGCCTCTGAACCTGTCGCAATACTGCCGATATTTATACTTCAACTCCATCAGCATGATGTTAGGGATGGACTGGCTCCGCATTTCGTACCTGATATCGCTCACCAGCGGTCCCAGCGGATAGATGATCACCTGTACCGCAGTCTTCTCCCCATCCTGCGAGAGGTCCACCGCTGCCTTGAATTCCGGCAACTGTGCTTCGACCTCTTCCCGCACCAAACGGCGCAAGATGCCGCCGGCCCAATCTCCCACATCGCGGGAAGCCCCGTTGATCGTGGCAGCCAACCTTTGCCGCAGGCCGGGCAGTTTTTGCTCTAAAAGAACGGCTACTTCTCCGTCCAAGCCGGAGAAGCGTATGTCGATATCCGCGTCGGCGATGACACCGCTCCACGGGCGCAAATAAAAAACCAACTGCGCTCCGGGCTCGACATTCAATTCTACCGCTGCGGTCTCGTAACCGCTGAATACTCTGTCGGCTATCTCCCTGAAGAGAGACTGATAAGCTTCTCTCTCGCCGGCCACGGCGTCCGTCTCTTTATCCAACAGCAACTGCCGCGCCACTATCTCCATGCTGCCGGCCATCTTCGCCAAAAGAGGAGCACTGGTGCCGCCGTTGGCATCGTGAACCTCTACATCCACTCTTTCTATCGATCGTGAAAAAAGAGGCTGCAATGGCAGCACTAAATTGATGATGCCTACCATTGCAGCCGCACGGACTAAGCTGAAAGTTCCCATTCCAAAGCTCTCCTTCGTTCGGCAAAGTCAAACCTCGGCCGCTTTAGAACTGGCCGCCGAAGCTGAAATGGAACTTGCCTCCCTCATCGCCGATGCCGTAATCCAATTTGATGGGGCCCAAAGGGGAATTTACTCTGACGCCCACGCCCACGCTGCTCTTGACGAGCCCCATGTCGAAATCGTCCTGGAAGCGTTTATCCCAAGCATAACCGTTATCGTTGAACAGTACGCCCTGCACCCGCTTCACGATGGGGAAGCGGTACTCCAAAGTGGCCTTCACCATGCTGTTGCCTCTGAACTGATCGTCTTCGTAGCCTCTCAGTGTGTCGCTGCCGCCCATACGGAAGCGCTGGGACAAAGGCATATCGCCTGTGGCAAAACCGGCCGCCAAATTGAGCGCCCACACCGTCTGACCGCCGCCGCGATAATAATAGCGCCAGTCGGCGGAAAATTTGGTGAAATCGAAGTCGCCGCCCATGAAACCGGCATGCTCGATGCTGTAGCTGGTGCGTTTGCCTTCATGAGGATCGTAGATATTGTCGCGAGAATCGTACACTCTGCCCACAGTGATGGAGCGGGTAGTGCCGAAATTTTCCTTGCGGCGGGCTTCGGCGGTGGCAGGCTCGTAGGGGCGCCGCTTAGTATCGTAACTGCTCTCGTAGTACTGAGTGATGCCTTCGTAGCCGTCGGCCACGCCTTTATAAATATCCTGCCGATTTTTCAAAACGATGTAGTTGGAGATGAAATCGTTGTTCGTCTTTCGGCTCAGAGTCAATTCTTGGCCCCGGCGCTTTTTGTCGTAACGGGCGATGCGGTCATCGTCGATGTTGTAGTCTTCATACTCGTTGGTGATATCGTAAAGGTTGATGGTGCCGGTGGTCTCTTTACTGTCCAGCCAAGGCCGGGTGTAGCTGAAGTCGTAGTTGCGGTTGTCTTCGCCGCCGAACTCCCAGCGAATGTTGACCCTGTCGCCGATACCTCTGAAGTTTTTATCGCCCACGGAGATCATGCCGATGAAGCCGTCCGCATGACTGTAGCCGGCACCGATGCCGAAGGTGCCGGTATTCATCTCGACTACGGAGATCTCCACCTCGACCGCATTGGGCTCACGCCCGGGGTTGAGCCTTACATTCACGTCTTCAAAATAACCCAAGTTGTAGATACGCTGCATGCTGCGGCGGGCGTCTTTGGCGTTGAAAGGCCGACCAACTTTCAGGCGCATCTCCCGGGTGATGACGTAATCTTTGCACTTTACGTTGCCTTTGGTCTTGAACCCTTCCACCAAGCCTTCGTTGACGGTGATGCTCAGGATGCCGTCCGGGTTCATGTGCACATCGGTCACCCTAGCCAAAATATAGCCTTGGGACCTGTAAGCTTCCTGCAGATCTTGCACGCACTGATTGATCTCCCGCAGATTGGCGATACGACCTTCGTCCAGATCGAAATAAGCCGCTGCGGGTTTATCCAATTTGACCGTGCTGCCTTCTACATCGACTCCCTTATAGACGGGATTCTCCAGCACATGATACACTACTTGAACGCCTTCCGGCACTTTGACGAATTCAGGCCTCAGGTCGTAGAAATAACCGAGGCCGTAAATGGCGCTCAGATCTTCGCTCAGCCCCTGCTCCGTGAGAGGAGTGCCCGCTTTCGTCTTTAAAACAGCCAGCACTTCTTCCGCAGGGATCAGTTTATTTCCTTCAACTATCTGCTTGGCGATCAAAAGGCCTTGGTAAGGAGCTATGGGGTCCTCTGCTCCTTCCGCCCGTGCGGGGGCATGATATTGCAATTCATCGGGCTGTGCGGCCGCAGGGCCCAAACCGCTCCCTAAAGGCGGCTGCATGGAACCGTCGTCAGGCTGGTTGGAATTTTCTTTTTTGCCGGTAGAACCGATCACATAGACCTGACTGTAACTTTCGTTGTCCTGCTGACGAGGCGCTTCCGCCTCGCTCCTATCGCCGGCACCCTTGCGGGTCATGATCTGATGAGTTCCGGCCCCCTGTCCTGCTTCAGCCGCTCCTTCGTAGGCTGCCGCCTGCTGTCTGGCTTCCTCTTGTCGGGGGCTTTGCTCTCCGGCCTCATGCTTGGTCATGATCTGAGTAGCTTCCCCGCTGTCTTTAGCCGCAGTTGCGGTACCGGTGCCTCTGTTGGTCTGACCGATGACGTACACTTGATCGTATTTCTGCCCTTTCTTCCGCTTGGGCAGCTGCTGTTTCCCCTTTCCCTTCTTAACTTTGACCTGAGACTTATCTTTGCCCTGGCCGATGACGTACACCTGATCGTATTGCTTCTTGCCCTTCTTGTTGGTCATGATTTGGTGCGACCTTACTTCTTCCCTCTCATCGGCGGGATTTTTGGGGTCGGCGCTGTTCTCTTTCTTATCCGCATTGGTCTCGCCGATGACGTAAACATACTTGCCGTTTTTTCCTCTGGCCTTTTTGTCGGCCTTCTCTGCCGCCTTGCGCAATTTGACGGGAATGAATTCTCCGTTGCGCACATAAGTGTTGCTGGTACGGCTGTCTTTAGCCGGTGCCGCCAATACGGCCGCACTGGGAACGAACAGAGAAGCAGTCAAGACCGCTGCGCTCAATCCTATGGTTATGGAACTGGCCAAACCCCGCTTTTTCAAGATACTTTCCTCCTGTCAAACATCTCTTATCTGCTGCCTTTAAGCAGCCAAGCTCTGGCATCCCGCACCAGCAGCCTCAGCTCCTGTTGAGAAAGTTTGCTGTCGCCGCCGGTCTGCCGAGAGAGGCCTTCGGCCGCATCTTTTTTCTCGGCAACGGCAGTTTCGTTATCCGGCACAACTGCCTGCCCGGACTTTTGCACAGCCGAGACGGCAGTTGCCGATCTTTCGCTTTGCCGAGCGGCGGCCGGACCGCCTGCGGTCAAGCTCGCCCCTCCCCGGGCCCAGCACCAGCCCCCGAAGCCCGCCAATACCAAAAGACAGGCGGCGCTGAGAGCCAATATCTGCCGATTCCAATTCCAAGGCAGGGAACTTTTTTTCCGCAAGGTCTTCAGCTCGGCTTCCGCCAGCATCAAATCTAACTCGCCCCGCATGGACCGGTTGTCTTTAAAACTTTGCTCGGCATTTTCCAAACTGCTTTTGGCGCTGCGAATGCGCCTCAGCAGGGAAAGGGAGCTTTTTGCCTCCATCGTTGAGCCTCTTTCTTTCTGTTTCTCCGGCTTTGTAACGTCTGCAACAGACCGGGCCTTCAAACGGCGTTTCGTCTGTTTCGCCCTTTCCTTCTAAAGTCGCTCCCTGTCAAAATTTTTCGCAATGGACAAAAGCTTGTTTGCAACCGTTACCTCTCTTTTGCTTTAACTTGCTCTCATTTGCTCCCGCTTTTGACTATATAAAGCATGAAGGGCTGTCAGCCCTTCAGTTCATGCATAAAACGACTCAGCATGCCCCGCACGCGGCGCACGCCCCTCTTTTGCAACCGATAAACATGCCCCAGACTGACGTTGAGCCCGGCAGCCACAGCCTGTGCCGATCTATCTTCCACGAAGATCCCCCGCAATACCGCCTGCTCCTTAAAGGGCAGCCTGGCCATAGCGGAAACTACCTGATGCTCCAGCATGTGCCGTTCTGCCACCTCGGTGGGCGTAGCGGCCTCCGCCGCCAACATTTGGCTCAAAGTGAGACCGTTGCCCAATTCTTTTTCCAAAGAAAGGTGACCGGCAGCGCTGTTTTTTTTCAGAAAATCTATCATAGAGCCTTTGATGCGGTGAGCGGCGAAAAGACTGAAAGCCACGCCTCTGGTGTGATCGAAATTTTCCGCGGCTTCCAAAAGGCCCACCGTGCCTTCTTGGATCAGTTCCATCGTTTGAGGCTCGTCAAGATGAAAACTCATGGCCAGTTTGAAAACTAAAGGCTGGTAAGAGATCATCAGCAGGTGATGAGCTTCCATGTCGCCGGCGGCGGCACGCTGCCACAGCGCCGCTTCTTTTTCCGGCTCCAGCACTTTCGTCTTGCGCAGCTCCGCAAGAAATTCCTGCAGCACGGAACACTCACCCCTTTCGAAAATTTTGCCGATTTTTTTCATTATATCATAAACGAGCGGCATTGACACCGATAATTTTCTTCTTTGTCAGAAGGAAACTTTATATTCGAGGCCATACCAATCTTCGTTGTCGGCGGCATCCAGCCCTTTTCGCCGAGAATAGGTGATGTTGAAACGGCGGCTCAGGTCGATCTGCCCGAAGATCGCGGATTGTTCTGCATCGAAACTGGTGGTGTAACCGAAAAGGAGAGCCGGTGTGAGGTACTTGCTCACCAAAATATTGTAATTCTCCCGCTCTTCTTCCGTCAGTTCCTGAGTCCTGTCCTTGTAACTCTCGAAGCCCACGCCGCTGCGAGCCTTGCCGGTGTAGACCCGGAATTGGTCCAAACCCAAGGTCTGCTTCATAAACATCTCCACGTCCCCCAATACCGTCATCTGCAGACCGACGGTCATCAAATTATTTACGTCCTCGCCGGTGATCTCATCGCTGCTGGCGCTGTCTCTCTGCAGCGTGAGCATGCGGACGATAGTATCCTTGCTGAGAGGAGGATTGCTGGTCATGGACAGGGTCATATTATCCACCGGTCCGTTCACTTTCATATCAATGAAGTAACGGCTGAAGCGAGTGGAGCTTTCAATGTTCACATTGGGAAGAAAAGTTCCCGGGGTCACCCAAGTGAGCATGGCTCTGCTCAGTTTGAAAGGAGTCCGCAGATAAGTGATGCTGCCTTTATCCGCTTTGATGTTGCCGCTGATGACGGGGTGATCGGTGCTGCCTTTGATCGTAAGGCCGCCGTTCAGCCAAATGTCGTAGAGATGAGCGTTCAGCATGTGGATCTTCGGTCCCAGCTCCAAAGTCAGATCCAGACCCAGACTGGTATCTCCTTCGCCCGTCTCGGGCACGGAAGAAATGTTCAAGAGGACGTCGTCCAGCCGCACTTTCCCCTGTACATGAGGTCGATAGTCCGTCACGCTCTGCTTGCTCTCGTCGTTTGTTCTGCGGCGGTAACGCTGGGGCTCTATCACCAGATCGCTGTTGAGCGTGCCGGTGAAAACAGGGCCGGTGACTTTGGCATCTTTCGCATTTATGTGGAGACGATAGGCATCTTCGGCCTGAGCCAAAGGAGCGTAACTGCCTTGTGCCGTCACCCTGCCCTGCCCCAAAGCAGCAGACAATTCCTTGAGCACCACTTTATCTCCCTCAAAGGCCATATCCGTATTGATATGATCCAGGATGCTGGTCACTTGTCTGAATTTTATGCTGCCGTCTTCGATGCGCAGCCCTCCCCGCAGCAAGGGGCTTTCCAAAGTGCCGCCGATGTGCAGCCGTCCTTTCGTATCTCCCGTTGCCCATTCCACCAGATCGCTGAACATAGGCAAGAGACCCAGCCGCGCTTCGTCCAGATCGATATCTATATCTAATTCAGCGTCGGGCTGTTTTTTCTCTCCTCGGTCGTAGAGCAGATCCAACGGTATCCTGCCTCTGCTTCTCACCCGATAGATATCCTTGGCCAGCACTGCCTCTATCAAACGGATGGCGCCGTTTTCCACATCCAGGGCCGCATCGATGTTGTCTACTTTTACTCCGGCCACGCCGGCCTGCTGGATGTTGAGGTAGGCGGTGCCAACAGGATCGTCGAAGCTGCCGGCTACGTGGGCGAAAAGATCCATCTTGCCGGTGATCTCCGGCGGCTCGTCCATGACACCGGTGATGATGGCGGGATTGGCCCCTACGGTACGCAAATTGAGGTCCAAACTCTTCCCGATGGTATCGATGAGGCCGCCGGCTACGATGATACCGGTGTGTTCTTTTTCCTTCTTTTCCTGCAGTTTGACATTTTCCAGATACAGCACGCCTTTTTGCATATGCCCTTTGAAACGCATGCCGTAATATTCAAGGTCGTGGATGGTCACATCTTCCACATGGGCGTCGATATCGATCCGCCGATCGCCTTTGGCGTTGATCACGATGTCGCCGATCAAAGTGCCGTCGATCTTGTAGTCCAAATTGCAGAGCCTCAGCAGGCCCCCTACCTTGCCCCACAGTACTCCCACGTTGCCCCGCAGATCATGGGCAGGTATGTTCAGGCTGAGTTGGGCCCGATAGAGGCCGTACTCGCCATCACTGTCAGAGTGAGGCTGCTTGAATTCCGCTTCCAATTTATTTACATCGCGGCCGTTGCTCTTTAACGTGCCGGAAAGTTCCGTAAGTGTCTCGCCGTTGACGGTTATGGCTTCACTGTTCACTTTTCCTTCGAAATAAGGAGCGCTCACCGTACCGCCCACATGGCCTTTGGCGTTGAACAGACCTTCCATCTGCCACTCGCTGCTCATGATGGGCAATCTTTTTAAGTTGAAATCATCCGCTTCGACATCGAAATCCAACCGCTGCTTTTTATCCATGTGGCCTTTCAGCCGCAACCTTGCTCCCAAAGTGGAGATGAAGGCACTGCGCAGATAGACCGCTCCGTCGTCCAGCATGTAGCGGCTGCGGACGCTGTCCAGCAAATAGCCCTGCACGCTGCCGTCGTAAAGATGAGCTTCTCCTTCTATGTGCAAATTGCTCAAAGATCCCGTCACCTGCATAACGTTGTCGAAGTTGCCGGTCAAATGAGTGGTCTCCGTCAGTCCTGCGACGGCCACCAGAGGCTCCAGCCTTACTCCCTTCGTTTCCAACGCCAAATCCAAAACAGGCTCCGCTCCCCGCAGGTCCACGCTGCCCGCAACGCTGTGAGTGCCCTGCTCCATTTTTGCTTCCAATTCTTTGACGGTAACGATATTATCCGCCAAAGCAAGATAGCCGTGAGCCTCTTTGATCTTCTGACCCATGATCACGGCTTTGTCCAGAACGACTTTTCCTTTAAAGGAAGGGGCGGTGAGGCTGCCGTTCACGGCAAAATCTGCCGATAAATAACCGGAGCCTTGATAGTCGACCACGTCCAAGAAGGGATGGATGGGGAAGTGAGCCATACGGCCGGCCAAAGCCAGCTGCCCTTTCGTATCGATGCTGCCTACGGCGGCCAGACTTCCTTCGCCGCCCCGCACGCCCAAATGGCGAAGAGTCAATTTTTTCCCGTCCCAATAACCGTCCATGGTCAAACTGGCAAGCACCAGACTGCGCCAGCCCACTTGCAGAGTTTCGGCGGCCCCTTCTATTTGTGCGCTGCCTTCTTCGTCGAAGGCGGCCCTGAAGGCTGCCTCACCGTCCAGCCGCACTTCTTCCTGCGGCCTATCGGGCAGCGGCAACTTCACTTTATCGAAATCGAGATCGCAGGCAAGAGCCCTCTCTTTCAGAGCATAGCTGAGCCCGGCCTTGATCAGGCCGCCGCCGACTGCTGCTCTGGCAGCGGCCACATGGAGCAAGTCTTTATTGACGGCGATGGGTATGCGAAGGTCCCTGACCGTGTAACCTTTATAGGCCAACTCCTCGGCCCGCACTTCCAGCCTGCCCTCGGGGCTTGTTGCGTCTTCCAGATCCAGCTCGCCTTCCAGTTCGATAGGCTTATCCAGCAGGAAGGCCTGCAAACCGTCAAAGCTCACTATGCTCTCTCTGGCTTTGACGGTGCCGTCGAGAACCGCTTTGTATTTTTCGCCGCCGAAAGCATAAACGGCAGCCACGGAGTCTAAGTCGACGCTGCCGCTGTAGCGCATCTTGCCGTTATTGTTGCTGTAATGGATGTGGACGTCTTTCACCGCCCCTGCCAATTCTTCCGCTTGCGCCAGATGCATAGCCAAGGAAGCATAGGGCGCCAGAGAGAAAACTTTTGTATCGAGAGTAAGGCTGCCCTCCCCTTTCATATTCAGCTGCCCCTTCAAGGCCAAAGTTTCATTTCTGTCTCGGGGCTTGATCTCGGCGGCCAGAGCAAAGTCGGGGTTCGCTCCGCCGTTGGCCTCGGCCTCTACACCGTAGCCCCACCTGCCGTAAGGGGTGGCTACTTCCAAATAACCGTTTTCGATCTCCAAAAGGCCATAGAAAGGTGTCTCGTCGGAATCGGACTCCTTCATCAATTTTGCCAAGTTCCAATTATTTTTATCGTCTAAGACCAGATAAGCCCGTGGCTCTTTTAAAGTTACGCGGCTCACCGCTTTCAAAGGCTCGCTCAGACCCAGCCACGGCCTCACTTCCACTTGCGTGCCGCCAACGGCGGCCAACACTTTTCCCTCTTCATCCTTCAGCAGCACGTCTTCTAAAGTGAGGCTAAGGCCGCCGCTCCAGCGTATGCCGCCGATCTTTATGCTGCCGTTGATGTAGTCGCCGGCCAGAGCTTCTGCCCGGGGCAGAGCTGCCTGCAGCAAAGCGGGTGCGACTTTTTGCACAAAATAGGCATAGGCCGCCCCCAGCACCACCAGGATGCAGCCTATGCCTATCATCAGCTTGCTTTTCAGAAAAGCCATGTGCCCTGCCTCGTCACGCCAAAAATATACACAGCATACTTTGTAAGGTTTCGACACAAAGAGATTACTTCCTCTAAAAAAGCGGAACTTTGTAAATTAAATCTTGTGGTGGTTTCCGTCTAAGTTTTTCTTCGGCCACTACATATTGGGGCGCAGAGCTTTGTTCCTCGGCTCAGGAAAGACGACGGCCCCGCTCTGCCTCCGTTACTTTTTTCGGCAACAAAAAAAGACGGCGGCCTCTACCGTCGTCCTGCAGACATAAAAATGGTGCGGTAGAAAGGATTTGAACCTTCACGGGGTTAACCCCCACTAGCTCCTGAGGCTAGCGCGTCTGCCGTTCCGCCACTACCGCACGTGCCGCTTTTTCAGCAACAAGAAGATTCTAACACACACCTGCGCAGACTGTCAAGGATTTTCAAAAATTTTTTAGAGCCTCCGGGCCTCTTTCACCGCTGTTGCTAGGGCTCTTTCACTTTATCTTTATAGTAAAGATAATAGCGATCTCTGTCCTGCAGGACTTTCTCCACATATTCTCTCGTATCGCCGTAAGGTATGGCTGCAGGCCGATTGAATTCGTAATCCCAGCCGTTTTCCTGCATCCAAGCTTTGGTCTGACCTCGGCCTGCGTTGTAGGCCATCATGATGAGGGCCATGTTCCCTCGAAATTCCTCTTCCAGTTCCGCCAAATACCAGCAGCCCAAACGAATGTTGGTCTCGCTGTTGAAAAGCTCTTCTTCCTTAAAATTTTGCAGCCCCATCTGCCGGGCCGCCCAGGTCGCCGTGTCCGGCATCAACTGCATCAGCCCCACCGCTCCCGCTTCGGAGACGGCTGTGGGTTTGAAGCCGCTTTCGTTTTTGATGATGGCCGCCACCAAAAAAGGATCTACTTTGTTTCGTTTACTGTAGCGCAGGATCTCATCCTGATAATCCCACATATAAACGTAGCGCAGCTGCACGAGATCGCTGCGCCACACCTGATAGAGAGCAAAAGACAGAGCGGCGATACAGAAGAGGCAAAACAACGGGAGCAGATACCGCGGCCGCCGCTTCCTCCGACGGCGGCGCCTGCTCATTGCCCCGCAGCGCTCCCTTCTCTTGCTCCTGTCTTCTTTCTCGGCCCTCACTGCCTTCCCCCTCACGCTCTTCTGCTCTTTGTTTTATTGCAATTCTTTCAGCAGCTTCTCCACCTGTGCCGAAGTTTTCTCCAAACTGCCGCTGTTGTCGATGAGCACGTCTGCCGCCGCAGCCTTCTCTTTCAAACCGAGCTGAGCCTGCAGGCGGGCCTCCGCCTGCTCTCGGGTCATGCCGTCTCTCGTCATGGCCCGCTGCAACTGCTGCTCTCTCTTTACGGCCACCAGCCACACGCGGGTACAATATTTTTGCCAGCCGCACTCGATCAAAAGAGGCACGTCCAGCACGACGGCCTTGGCCCTGGCCTGCCGCTGCTCGGCCAAAAAACTTTGGGCCTGCCGCCACACCTCTTGATGGATGATGCCTTCCAATTTTTCTCTGGCGGTCTTATCGTTAAAGATCAAAGCAGCGACTTTGGGCCTGTCCAGTTCCCCTGCGGCGGTGAGATAAGCTTCTCCCAAAACTGCGGCCGCTTTCTTTAAGCCGGGGCTATCTTTTGCCACCGCTTTTCTGGCGGCCTCATCGGCATCGAAGACCGGCAGCCCCGCTCTTACCAAGAATTTCGCCACCGTGCTTTTTCCCGAAGCCATGCCTCCCGTAAGGCCTATGATCTCCACTCGAGCTTCCTCCTATTTTTGACAGCGGGGGCAGTAGACCGTGCCTCGTCCCGCCACTTTTGTCTTCAGCAAAAGAGCGCCGCACTTTTTGCAGGGCTGCCCGCCCCGTCCGTATACGGACAACTGTTCCTGATTGGAGCCTTTCTTCCCTTCGCCGTCTTTATAATCGCGAAAGGTGGTGCCTCTGTTGGCTATGCCTTGGGCGATGACTTTGTCGACGGCCGCCGTCAAAGCTTCGATCTCTTCTCTCGTTAAAGATGCGGCCGGTCTGGCGGGGGCGATGCCGGCGGCAAAGAGAGCCTCGTCGGCATAGATGTTGCCCAAGCCGGCGATGTGCCGCTGATCCAAGATGAAGGCTTTGCTGCTTTGTTTGGCTTTTTCGGCCAAAGCAGCTAAATAGTCTGCGTTGAACGCCAGGGTCAAAGGCTCCGGCCCCAAACTGTCGTAGCCCCCTATGGCGATCTCCCCCGGCCGCAGCAGATACAAAGTGCCGAAGGTGCGGATATCGGTGAAATAGAGGTCTGTATCGCCGCTGAGAGTGAATTTTATTTTGGCATAGCTCGGCGGCTCTTCCCCTTTTTTACGGGCGATGAGGGCTCCTGTCATCCGCAGATGCAGCAATAAAAATTGTCCGCTCGCTAGCTCCAGCCGCAGATATTTGCCGCGACGAGCCACTGCCTCTATCTTTTCTCCTTCCAAGCGGCGGCAAAAAGCCTCCGCGTCGGGATATTTGATGAGGCGCGGCAGCCAGACTTCTGTTTTGACGATGCTTTTTCCTAAAATGTGGGGGGCCAGGCTTTTTTTCACCTGCTCCACCTCCGGCAGTTCCGGCATGACGACCTCCTCGTTGCGGTTCGAAGCTGTAACTCGCACCTTTTGACTTAAAACTTATGATGCGTGGTCTTTACTCCACACTCCACACTCTTATTTAGCGTCTGCCCAGTTCGTCCCCCAACTTACTTCCGCAGGCAAAGGCAGGCCCAGGTCGAAAGCTTCTTCCATAGCCTTCTGCACCAGCTTGGCCGTCTCTTCTCTTTCTGCTTCCGTCACTTCCAACACCAATTCGTCGTGGACCTGAAGGAGGATACGGCTCTTCAGCTTCGCCTCGGTCAAAGCTCTGTCCACTTTGATCATGGCCAGCTTCATGATGTCAGCCGCAGTGCCTTGGATGGGTGTGTTGATGGCAGTGCGCTCCGCCGCGGTGCGCAGATTGAAATTGCTGCTGTTGATGTCTCTCAGATAGCGGCGCCGGCCCAAGAGAGTGGCGACGTAGCCTTTGGCCCTGGCCTGAGCCACGATCTTTTCCATATATTCTTTAACGCCGCTGTAGCGCTGCAGATAATTTTTGATGTAGCCCGCCGCCTCGGCCCTGCCCACTCCCAACTGAGCGGCAAGACCGAAGTCGCTGATGCCGTACACGATGCCGAAATTCACCGCCTTGGCCCGGCCTCTCTGTTCGTGCGTGACCTGCTCTAAAGGCAGCCCGAACACTTCCGCCGCCGTGCGGGCGTGGACGTCCTGCCCTTTGCGAAAACTGTCCAACAATAATTTATCTTGTGCGATAGACGCCAAGATGCGCAGCTCTACCTGAGAATAATCGCAACTGAGCAGATAGTCGTAGCCATCTCCCGGCACGAAGAGACGGCGGATGGCCCTGCCCTCTTCCGTGCGTGTGGGGATGTTCTGCAAATTGGGGTCGGTGCTGGAAAGGCGGCCCGTCACTGTCACCGTCTGCTGAAAATGAGTGTGGATGCGACCGGTGCGGGGATTGATCAAAGGCCGCAAGCCATCCAGATAGGTAGACTGCAATTTACTGTACTTTCTGTGTTCTAAGACAGTCTCGACGAGAGGGTGCTCTCCCCGCAGGGCTTCCAACACTTTCACGTCGGTAGAATAACCGCTCTTGGTCTTTTTCTGCACCGGCAGCTTTAAATGTTCGAAGAGGACGATGCCCAATTGTTTGGGGCTCTTCAAATTGAAATTTTCTCCCGCTTCTTCATAGGCCTGCTGCTCCAAGCGGGCTATCTTTTCGCTCATGGCCCGCGACTGTTCCTCCAGCCCCTGCAGATCGGGCTCGATCCCGGCTGCTTCCATGCGGGCCAAAACGGGGGCCAAAGGCAGCTCTGCTTCTCTATAAACGGCAGTGAGCTCCTGCTCTTGCAATTTTTCCGACAAGACGGGCAGCAGAGCGGCGACTTGGGCGGCAGCAGAAGCGGGCACGGCGGCAAGATAGCGCCGAGCCAAACTTGCCGAGTCGTAGCCTCCCGCCCCCGGTTGATCGAGATAGGCGGCAAGGCTCACGTCTTCTGTCACGCCCCGCAAAATTTTCCCGCCGCAAAGGCAGACTTTATACAATTCTTTGCTGCCGCAGACCGCCTTCAAAGCTTGGGGGTCTGCAAGGTAAGCGTCGAAAATTTTTTCGGTGCTTTTATCTGAAAGCAGGCGATAAATTTTCCCGTCGAAACAAAACTCAGCCTTTTCGATGAAGAGGTCGGGCAGTTCTCCCGTCACGGTGCAGGCCAGCGCCACCGGCCGAGAAGCGGCGGCAAAAGCAGCGAAAAGTTTTTGAGCATTGGCTGCGTTTATCTCTGTAACTGTCTCGGGCTCCGCTTCTTCCGGAGCAAAGAGGGACTGCTCTTCTTCTTCCATGCCCAAAAGTTTGGCGAAACGCTGATAAAGAGTGCGAAACTCCAATTCGGCAAAAAGAGCCTGAGCTTCCGGCTTCATGCCTTTCAACACATAAAGGCTGCTCTCTGCAGCCACCGGCGCTTCCCTGTTGATGGTGGCCAGCTGCTTGGAGAGGAGAGCGCTCTCCCTGCCGGAGCGCAGTTTTTCTCTGAGGCCCTTGGCCTTCACTTCTTCTAAGGAAGCCAGCACGCTCTCCACGCTGCCTCCTCTTTCCTGCAATAATTTGAGAGCCGTCTTGGGTCCTATCCCGGGCACCCCGGGGATATTGTCGGAGGTATCGCCCATCAGCCCTTTCAGATCGATGAGTTGCGCAGGTCTCAAGCCTTCGTAAACTTCGGCGAATTTTTCTTCGTCGAAGATCTCAAGATCGCTGATGCCTTTTCTGGTGTAATAAACTTTGGTGCGGCTGTCCAACAATTGCAGTTCGTCCCTGTCGCCGGTGACGATGATCACTTCTGCTCCTTGCGGCGCCGTACGGGCCAAAGTGCCGATAATATCGTCGGCCTCGTAATCGTCAAGCTCAGGCGCTTCGATGTTCAATGCTTCCAGCACCTTGATCGCCAGAGGGAACTGGCTCTTCAATTCTTCCGGCGTTTCTTTGCGCTGACCTTTGTAGGCGGCGTAGAGACGGGTGCGAAAGGTCTGCCGGGCTTTGTCGAAGGCCACCGCCATATAACGGGGCTGCACTTCGCCGATGAGTTTGGCCAGCATGTTGCAGAGGCCGTACACTGCGCCGGTGGGAGTGCCGTCTTTCGCGGCCAAAGGGGGCAGAGCGTAAAAGGCCCGAAAGAGGAGGCTGCTGCCATCTATCAACAAAAATTTATCGGCCATATCATCGTCCTCCTTGCGCTTGACCTTTTTTGCAAAAGCTTCGAATTGAATTTCGAGTGTGTCCGCTTTTTTCGAGCTCATCTGAAAATTATTATAGGTGACGAAAGAAAAAAAGGCAAGAGCGCAAAGCCCGTAGCGAGAGCAGGCGACGCAGTGAGAACGCTCTGCTCTTTTTTTGATTTCGGCTGAGTTTTTTCTTTCGAAGATCTTACGACAGACATAGACCAAGGCGCCCTGCTTTGCGACAGAGCGCCCTGTTCTTGTCCCCTTTTGCCTTACTTTTTATATCTGCGAATTTTTCGGATATCTCGACGCAAGTCTTCTGTATTTTTTCTTGAACGATCTCTTTGCCGCCGACTTTCTTTCATAAGAAGGTGCAAGATGCTGCGGCGTCTGCCGTCCACGGGTGCTATTATAGCACACTGATACCCCCCCACAATACTTTTTTAAAGATTTTTCGAACCGTCACCGTTTTTTATGCGCAATGTGATCTCCCTGCTCTTTTTTAAAGATCTCGGCGAAGTTTTGACACAGAGGTCGCGCGCCTTGCTCTTTTTCAAAACGACCGGGCTGCTCGGGTACGGGGCAAGAGCGCCGTTTATTTTTTCAAAAATTCAACGCTGTTTTGATATAGACAGCGGGTACTCTTCCTTTTTTATTTTCGATGATGCTTTGAGATGGACAACGAACGCTTTTCCTTTTTCAAAATAGCGACGGCGCTCGCACACGGAACGCGAGCTCAAATATATTTTTAAAATTTCTCTGAGCTTTTGCCTTTCGCTTCTGCAAATGACGACTGCGAAAATTTTTAAAAATAAAAGAAAGAGCCCTTGACAGAGCCCCTTTTATGGTTTATCATTATTCAAGTAACGGAGGTGTGCCGGCTACACCGCACGAACACGGTCCATTAGCTCAGTTGGTAGAGCACCTGACTCTTAATCAGGGTGTCGTAGGTTCGAGGCCTACATGGATCACCATTTGCGGCCGGTTGGTCAAGCGGTTAAGACACCGCCCTTTCACGGCGGTATCAGGGGTTCGAGTCCCCTACCGGTCACCACCACCGTGGGCGCTTAGCTCAGCTGGGAGAGCGTCTGCCCTACAAGCAGAATGTCGGCGGTTCGATCCCGTCAGCGCCCACCATTTTTTATGTCCTGAATGTCCTATGCGGCCCGGTGGTTCAGTTGGTTAGAATGCCGCCCTGTCACGGCGGAGGTCGTGGGTTCGAGTCCCATCCGGGTCGCCAACTATGCCTCGGTAGCTCAGTTGGTAGAGCAAAGGACTGAAAATCCTTGTGTCCGCAGTTCGATTCTGCGCTGAGGCACCACAAAGGTCATCCGCCTCCGGATAAAAGCTGCCCCGGTGCGCAGCGGACGTTCGGAGGTTTTTGATTTTATATGTGAACGCTTTTTGCGGCAAAGAAAGGAAGACGGCTTATGGGCAGCACCTCTTGGATCGACAAAATGAGCCACGACACCACCGGCTCCGTGATCTGGTTCATCCTGCTGGCGGTGGCGGCCAGAGGTCTCTACATCATGATCGAGCGCAAAGACTACAGCATCGCTTTCTGCTTCACCGCCGTTTTATGCTTCTCTATCTACATGGTGCTGGTATCCTTAGGTTTCCTCCCCGCCCCCGAGTGAAGCAACCGACTTTTATTTTTTGATCTGACTTCAAAAAACACCGCAAAAAATTCGACAGCCCGAACTGTTTAACAGTCGGGCTGTTTTTTGTTGTTTTATTTTCAACCGAGGCCGTTGAGACGGAAGAGATCTCGATAAACCAGCTCCGCCAATTTTTTACAGGTGGCTGAGCCCGGCGGGCAAAGGCCGCTCTCTCCTATCAAGCTCTCCAGTGTCGACCTGTTGCAAAGAGCGCAACAGCAGGGCCGCACTGTTTCTGTTATCAAAAAGACGCAGGCGGCCAGCTCTGCCTCTCTACCGGCCTGCATGAGGCCGTCGGCGGCGGCCATTTCCTTGAACGGTGCCAACCGCGGGGCCAGGGTCTTGCCTAAAACGGCGACGAGGCTGCTCTTCTCCATGGCTCAGCGCATGTTCTCGATAAAATCTTCGAAAGCGTTGATCAGCACCGGGTGCCCTATCACCTTCAGGTCCAGCAGATAAGAGCCGTAAGATTCGTAAGACTCCGGGGCCAGCTCCATCCTCAGCCCTTCCAGCACGTATTGGTCCATCATCTTTAAGATGAAACGGTTCACCTCGGTGGTGCCCGGCTTCACATTGAGAGGGATGATGCGGGTCTCGGCTTCATATTTTTCCACTACCACTTTCCAACCTCCCGGCACCGGCGGCAGACGAGTGGCCTTGATGAGATAATTATCGGGAGAAAAACCTACGTAAGCGTCCATTTTGTTGTAGAGTTTGGCCTTCTTCAAAGGATAGCCGTTTTCGTTCCCCCATTTTACGATGTAGTCGCTGACTTCATTATTGTGGATGACGCTGGGAAAGGTGGTCTCCGCTAAGATCTCGCTCATATTCCTTCCTCCTTGATGCTTAGTCTTCACTGCTTTTATAGATCGAACTTGCTTTTTTCTTCTGTGAGAGTCTTGCGATGGTCTCTCGGCTCTTGCTGCTTTTATTTTACTCCAAGCGGGGAACTATTTCAATAAAAAAGGCAAAGGGCTGCGACCTTCCTTCTTTCTTGCGCCGCTTCCCGCGTAGTGCTATAATCGTTTTATAAAGTTTTAAGGGCGTAGCGCTCTGCTTTTTTAAAAAAGAGCGACATTACGAGCGCCTGTATGAAAAAGAAAGACTTCGCCGTTTTTTCAGGGAGATGTGAGCTCCGTGTCCGTCAAAATTTTTTGCGGCCAAATGGATGTAGTGCCCGGCCGCCCCGATCTCAATTTCAATACGATGCGCCGCTTGCTGGCTGCCGCTCGGGAGGAGGGGGCGGATATTTTAGTTCTGCCGGAACTGTGCCTGCCCGGTTATCTCATCGGCGACGTGTGGGAACAGCAGAGCTTCATCGACGACTGTCTCTATTATACTCGACAACTGGCCGCCGAGTCCCGAGGCTTGGTGCTCATCTTCGGCAGCGTAGCTCAGGAAAAAAACAAACGTCACGAAGACGGCCGGCCCCGCAAATACAACGCCGCCTTCGTCTGTCAGGACGGCCGGCTGCTGCAGGGGCATTTAGGCCGCAACTTTTTCATCAAGACCTGCCTGCCCAACTATCGGGAATTCGACGACGCCCGGCACTTTTACAGCTTGCAGAAATTGTGCGCTGAAGAAGACAGCAGCGTTGAAGATGCTCTGCAGCCTCTGCATATAAAAATAAAAGGGGAAGAAGTGAGCATCGGCCTGCTTCTGTGCGAAGACGGCTGGACGGAGAACTATCACCTGAACGTGCCTCGCCTTTTGGCTCGGCACGGGGCTCAGCTCCTCATCAATCTTTCCGCTTCTCCCTATTCTTTGGGCAAGAACCGCAAGCGGCACCGCCTCTTCGGTGCTCAGGCCGAAGAGTGCGGCGTGCCTCTCGTTTACGTGAACAACGTGGGCAGCCAAAATAACGGCAAAGACATCTTCACCTACGACGGCTGCACCTCCGCTTATGCCGCCGACGGCACTTTGAAGGCCAGCGCCCCCATGTACGCCGCCACCGTTCTGCGCCTCGACTGGGAGCCGACCGCTCGTTTTATCGACAGCCCTCAGGGCATCACGCCCCCGCCCCGCGAGACGGAAGCGATCTTTCAAGCTCTGCAATACGGCAGCAGCCTCTTTTTAAAACAATGCGGCATCAAAAAGATGACCGTGGGCCTCTCCGGCGGCATCGATTCGGCCGTGGCCGCCGCTCTCTATTGTCACATTTTGGGACCGGAGAATGTTTTATTGCTGAATCTTCCTTCAGCCTATAATTCGCAGCTCACCCGCTCCTTGGCTGCAGAGCTTGCAGCTCATTTGGGCGCCAATTACGGCGTGCTGCCCATCGGCGCAAGTGTCGAACACACCGTGGCTCAGCTTGAACAAACAGAAATTTGCCATTTGGGCAGCGGCAAAACTTTTCATTTGCAGCCGGGGCCGCTGGTCTTGGAAAATATCCAAGCCCGCGACCGAGGCGCCCGCCTCATCGCCGGGGCTGCCGCCGCCTTCGGCGGCGCTTTCAGCTGCAATTCCAACAAGGCGGAGATCAGCGTAGGCTACGCCACTTTTTACGGCGATATCTGCGGAGCCTTGGCTGTCTTAGGCGACATCTGGAAGCATCAGGTCTACGCTCTCGGCCGCTTCCTGAACGAAAAAGTGTACGGCCTAGAGGTGATACCCGAACAAATTTTTACCATTCGGCCCAGTGCCGAGCTCAGCAGTGCTCAGACCGTAGGCACCGGCGGCGATCCTCTCGTCTATCCCTATCACGATCATTTATTGCGGGCCTTCGTGGAAAATTGGCACAAGAGCACGCCTTTGGAGATCGCCCGTCTCTATGCAGAGGGGCCGGAAGCTTTGGCAGAAGAATTGAAGTGCGACCCCCATGTCATCAAAGACACTTTCGACGGACCTGCGGCCTTCTTCTCCGACTTAGAACGCTGGTGGAAGCTTTTTTCCGGTTTCGCCGTAGCCAAACGCATCCAAGCCCCGCCCATCGTGGCCATCAGCAAGCGGGCCTTCGGCTACGATCACCGGGAAGCTCAACTGACGCCCTATTTCTCGCGCGAGTATCTGGCTTTGAAAGAAAAATTGTTGAGTCGCTGACCTTTTCGAAAATAAACTCACCTCCGTCGACAGCCGGACTTTTCAGCGAGTCCCCGCCGTCGCGGAGGTGTTTTGTTTTTTCTTTCATACTTATAGTGCGAAGTTGAGCGGAAAATTTTTTGCTTTTGCTCGAAAGCTTTCGGCGTGAGGCTTCGCCATCCTGTTTCAATATCTTCGGCCTGCGGCTTTTGAAATAAATACGAAAGCACTGCTCACCGTTGACATTTTGCTTGCGATAACATACAATAAAAATATAAATGAATGCAAAAGCAAGGAGGAAGAAGTTATGGCATCCAGCGTATTGCAAGTTCGTATCGATTCGAAATTGCGTTCTCAGGCCACTGCCATCTATGAAGGCTTGGGCATCGATCTGCAAACTGCCGTACGGATCTTTTTAAAACGCTCTGTCATGGAAAACGGTCTTCCTTTTACCATGACACTGAAGGATAGTACTGCAACAACTCTGGCGGCATTGCAGGCAGTAAAAAATATGCAAGACACGGCACAAAAGGCCGGCCTCTCTGCAATGAGTCTCGACGAGATCAACGCCGAGATCGCAGCGGCAAGAAAAGAAACCTGAATTCTCGATATTTTACTACCATCACTGTTTGAAAACATATATAAAACGGAGCGAGACCCTTAAGTCTCTGCTCCGTTTTTTTGTTGCAGTCTTTTTGAATGATTTTTTCTTCACGCCCTTTGCTCGAAAGCTTTCGGCGTGAGGCTTCACCCTTTTTATTCCGGTTCCATCACCTGCATTTTTCTCTTTTTGAAATACACCGGCGTCAGCCCTGCCTCCTTCGCCATGGCCAAGGCTATGTCCAACCGCCTGCCGATGTGCTCTGTGTAATGAGCGTCGCTGCCCAAGGTGCAGCAGCGCCCGCCCAATTCTTTATAGCGTTTGTAGATGCCCAACAGCGCCCGCCGAGCCTCTTCATCGTCCAAACGGCGGGTGTTGATCTCCATGGGCTTATTTTTCGCGATCAAAGTTTTCAGCAGCACGTCGAAGAGGGCCGGCTCGTCTTCGTAACGCAGCTGTGCCTCTTCTCCCTCATAAGGCCAATAGCGGCACATGTAATCGATGTGGGCGAAGCTGTCGAAGTTTTGATGTTTGGCGACGCATTCGGCCGCTTCCCGCAAAAATTCGGCGATGATCTCTTTGCGGGTCCGCCCCTCATAGCAGGAAGGCTCGTACAAGTCGCGGCGGCCTATGCAATGCATTGCGCCCAGCACTGCATCGAAAGGCTGCGAGGCCGCCACCGCATCGTTTTCGGCGGCGATGTGAGGCTGCATCCCTATCTCTAGGCCGAAAAGGAAAGGGTGCTCCTCCCTCGCACGCAGAGCCGCGAAGCGGCGGGCGTAATCTTTCAGATCGAAAATAAAAGCCGTGGGGTTAGTGGGATAATCGTAGTCCCAATGCTCGGTGACAGCGATGCCCAGCCCCAAACTGCGGGCCGTGGCCAGCGCTTCCTCCAGCTTCATGCGGCTGTCGCAGGAATATTGACAGTGATTGTGAATATCAAAGAGCATGCTGCTCCCTCCTCGCCCCTAATTGTAGCAGATAACGACAAAAATGCAACCGTGCGGGGCTCTCTTGCTTTGCGATGGACAGTGTCAAGTAATCGTTGGCAAAATTCTCCGGCAAAATATCAAAGTCAGAACCCTACAAAGGGCAAAGCATCCT
>CANQBR010000032.1 GCA_947589605.1 uncultured Phascolarctobacterium sp.
GGCGGCGGCTTCGATGTTGCCGGTGAGCAGGCAGTTGCGCCACCGGGTGTGCTCACTCACGTAGGCCAAGGTCTCTTGCATGAAGGGCAGCACCCTGCCCTTACATTCGGGCAATGCTTGGGGCAACAAACTGACATAGCGGCGCAGCAGGGCCGCTCCTTCGCCGGGCAGCCAGCGGCCTCGCACTTCTTCCACGATATCTTTGATGATGTCAAGATCGGTGCGGCCGAAAAAAGAACGGCGGAACTTATAGCTCTCCAGACCGAAATAAGCCTTCACGGCCCGCTCCAGAGCCAGCATGCCTGCCCCGCCGGTCAAAAGCAAGGTGCCGTCGATGTCCCACAAAAGATATTTCATGGGGCACCGCCTTAGATGCCCCTGGGCTTCAGCATCATCTTTTTCAATTTGCCGCCGAAATTGACGGTGCGGCGGATCAATTTGATGTTGGAACGGCGGTGAGGCTTCATGTCGCTCTCGCTGCCGAAGTCGCCCCTATCCAGCAAAGTGATCTTGGCCTTGTCGGCGGCAAAAACTTCCCGCAATTGCCGGGCCGTCTTGCCGGAATCGGCCTCCTGCCGACAGGTGAACACATCGCCGGCGATGAAGCCCAATTGGGGATAGATGTGCAGGCACACGTGCCCACGGTCGCACACAGCCACCAGCGAATATTCCGTGTGCTGCTCGTCTTTCGAGCAGACGATGTCCAAAAGGCCCATGTCGTTCTCGTTGCAGGCCTGCCGCAGCAGTTCTTCCGCCTCGGCGGTCTCGCTCAATCTGCCGGCGTCGCAATTATACATGTCCATGGCGATCAATTTGCCGGTACAATCCACTTTTTTCATTCTTCACCTCAAAATATGCGGTAAACGATCCTCATTTCATTATAGTATCCGCCGCGGCTTTTCGTCAAGGGAGAGCGGGGCTCGCCACCTTCACCGCCCTCTTCTCCTCCGTATCGAAAAGGTACCAGAAGCGGCCTCTCTCCCCCGTGAAGGGATCGACAGTGAAAAGTTCCAGAGGCCAGCGCTTCTTGATGCTCCGCCAAGAAGTGAAAGCGTAGCCGGGCAGATAGCGGCGCACTTCTTCTATGTCGCGCCAAAAGGCGCTGACGGCGGCGAAGTCTTCATCTGCCCGCCAAGCGAGAAAGTCGGGCCGCCAAGAAGGGAAGCTGCAGAAAACATCGAAGCGCAAACGCTCCATGGCTTCTGCTCTCGCCTCGACGGCGACCTCTTCTTCGATATAGGCGGCCAAAAAGCCGGCGATGTTCCTGCCGTTATGGCTTTGAGGATATAAGCCGTGTTCGCACCACCAACGGGTGAGAGCGGCGTAGAAAGCGAAGGCAGCGCCGTCTTTTTCCTCGCACAAAAATTTTAAAGTTTGAGGGAAATGACCGCTGTTATGGACCTGTTCGAAAACAGCGGCGACTTTTTTCAAAAAAGCCAGTTCGTCATAAGAAAGATATTTCGTGGCCAGCACTTCGTAAGGCGGCTGATCGGTGTAGATGAGGCCGTGCTCCTCTGCCTCTGCCCTCATGAGAGTGCCGGGCAGCACTTTCAAAAAGCCGAGCTGCAATTGTTGTGCCCCCAAAGAATAGACGTCGTCGAAACTTTTTTCAAAATGCGCGAGATCTTCATAAGGCAGGCCGGCTATGAGGTCGGTATGAACGTGCACTTTCCCCGATGCGACGAGAGCTTTTACGTTTTTCGCCAAAAGAGGCCAATCGTTTTTGCGATGTATGGCCCTCAAAGCGGCAGGATCGGTGCTCTGGATGCCCACTTCTGCCTGCACCCGCCCCGGGGGCAGAAGATCAAACAGCGCTAAGAGCTCTTCATTTAAAAGTTCGGCCTTCAATTCAAAATGAAAACAAGTTTCACAGTCGAGCTCGCCCAAAAAGCGCAGCAAGTCGCCGAGATCGGGGCGGATGTTGGCCGTCCTATCGGTGAATTTCACCAAAGGCGCGCCTGCTTCGGCAAAAAGCCGCAGCTCTTTTTTTATCCGTGCGAGGGGTCTCAGTCGCACTCCTCTCTCGCTGCCGCTCAAACAATAGCTGCAGCTAAAGGGGCAGCCTCGGCTGGCTTCATAATAGAGGATGCGTTTTTCGGCCACGACTTTCGCCAGATCGGGATAAGGAAAGGGCAAAAGAGAGAGGTCCGCCACTTTGGCCTGCCCTCCCCGCCCCGGCAGCACGCCCTCTGCGGTCCGCGCCGCCACGTGAGGAGGCAGAGGCCCTGCTCCCCCCAGGTAGAGCAAAAGCTGTTCAAAAACTTCTTCGCCTTCGCCCTGCACGATGTAGTCTGCCCCGGGAAGTTCGGCAAAAATTTTCTCCGGCTCGAACGATACTTCCGGCCCGCCCAGCACTACCTTCACATCCGGCCGCAGTTTTTTAAGAAGTGCGGCCAGCTGAAAGACGAAATTTTTGTTCCAGATGTGGACGCTGAAGCCTGCCACCTTCGTTTCTTCGCCCAAGTTTTTCATGATGCGGTCCAGCACGACCAGTGGCAGGCTGTTGATGCTGTCTTCCAAAAGAGCCACTTCGTGCCCCCGGGCCCGGGCGAAAGCCGCCACAGAGCGCAGCCCAAGGGCCGTGTGCTCGTACTTGCTGTTGATGGCCGTTAAAAGCGCTTCCATCCTCTTCTCCTTCTCGTTTTTGTGATATAATTATAACATGTAAAATTTATTCCCGACAGACGAGGAGATGTTGACATGGGGAAAAAGTCCGTAAATATAAATATGAAGAAAAAAACCGCCGACGTGAGCGGGAAGAAAAAATCTGCTGATATGAGCGCAAAGAAAAAAACCGCAGACATCGACGGGAAGAAAAAGTCTGCGGTCATCGGTTCGAAGAAAAAAACTGCGGCAGCTCCCATCGGGCCGCTGACGGAACGGGCGAAAGTGCCCGCCGCCGCCACTTGGGACGTGAGCCACATCTATGCGGATGAAAAAGCGTGGCGGCAGGACTGCGCCGCTTTAAAAGACTTATTGCCCCGCTTGCAAGCCCTAAAAGGCAGCCTCGGCGAGGCCAAACAGGTGAAGGCGGCCCTCGACCTGCAGTGCGAGGCCGGCCGCCTCTTAGACAAAGTGTACGCTTACGCCGGCCTGCAGCACGACACCGACACCACCGCCGCTCCTTTGCAGAAAATGAAGGGAGAAGCAGAAGCGCTGCTGGCCGCTTTCGGCGAAGCCGCTTCTTTCATCGAGCCGGAGCTTTTGGCTTTGGGAGCAGAAAAGATCGAGACCTTCTTCGCCGCCGAGCCTGGTCTGGGCGAATACCGCCACTATTTGGAAAATTTACTGCGTTTGGCAGACCACGTTTTGAGTGCTCAAGAAGAAGCTCTCTTTGCCATGGGGCAGCTCTCCCGCACCGCCGCCGCCGACGCTTTCAGGAGCCTGACCAATGCGGACCTCACCTTCCCCGCCGCCGAGGACAGCAAAGGGAACGAGGTGCAGGTCTCTAACGGCAACTACTCACTGCTGCAGGCCAACGGGGACAGGGCCCTGCGCCGCACGGCCTTTCGTTCGCTGCACGAGACTTATCATAAATTCCGCCACACTTTGGCCGCTACCCTCAACGGTTCGGCTCGCACCGCCGCCTATTTCGCCAAGGCTCACCGCTACCCCGACACTTTGACCGGCTGCCTGGCCGGCGACAACATCCCCACTTCGTTGTACGACGGCCTCATCGCCGCCTGCCACGAGCACTTGGCGCCTTTGCACGAATATTGCAAACTGAAGAAGAAAGCTTTAGGCTGCAAGACCCTCCACGTGTACGATCTTTATGCGCCTTTGACCGGCGGCAAAGGGGGCGAAGGCTTCGCTCTCTCCTACGAAAAGGCCTGCGCTTTGGTGGAAGAGGCCCTCGCTCCTTTGGGCGAAGAATATTGCCGCATCTTGCACGAAGGGCTGACGAGCCGCTGGCTGGACGTGTACGAGAACAGAGGCAAGCGCAGCGGCGCCTATTCTTGGGGCGTTTACGGCGTGCACCCCTACGTGCTGCTCAACTATCACCCGGGCTACAACAGCATCAGCACCATAGCCCACGAGATGGGTCACGCCCTCCACTCTTGGTTCAGCACCCACAGCCAAAGCTACATCGATTCCGAATACACCATCTTTTGCGCCGAGATCGCTTCCACCTGCAACGAGATCTTGCTCTTGGAGCATTGCCTGCAAAAGGCAGACGCCAAGCAGCGCCTCTTTTTGCTGAACCAATATCTGGAAGCGGTGCGCACCACCGTCTATCGGCAAACTCTCTTCGCCGAATTCGAACAGCACATCCACGGCCTGGTGAACAGCGGCCGCAGCCTTACGGCCCAAGAGCTGGAAGATTATTGGCTGGAGTTGAACAGGGTCTACTACGGCCCTGCCCTGAAGGTGGACGAAGAACTGCGCTCCGAGTGGAGCCGCATCCCCCACTTCTACACGCCTTTTTACGTTTATAAATACGCCACGGGCTACGCCGCAGCCGGCGCTTTCGCCGGCGCCATCCTGAAAAAAGAAGAAGGGGCGGCAGAACGCTATCTCGGCTTTTTGCGGGCGGGGGGCAGCGACTACTCTCTCGCCATTTTGCAAAAGGCGGGGGTGGACCTCACCACTGCGGCGCCGGTGACCGTCACTTTGCAAAATTTCGCCGCCAAAACGGAAGAGCTGGCCCGGCTGCTGGGAGCGAAAAAAGGCTGAGCTTCTGCCGGCGTGCTCGTAAAAACTTTACAGCGTAACAGAAAAGGAGGGGCGCAGCCTGTGTGCCTCTCCTTTTTTTGCGTGAAAGAAATAGTCTGGGACGCCCAACTCCTCACTCCAAACTCCACACTAATAAAGCCCCCTTTTTCACTCCAGCAGAAGACGCAGGGCCTCATTGTATCTTCTCTGCCTTTCTGCATCTTGCAGCGTGACCAGCGGCAGGCGGGCTAAATTGCTGTTGTCGATAAGGTCGGCTATCTTCACCACCCGGGCCGCCTCGTTCTCTTTCACCCGCGCCGCATAAGCGAGATAGTCTTCTCCCTCCCGCCGGGTCAAAAGGGCTACCGCCTCCGCCGTGAGCGGGCCGAACTCGGCCGCTATTTCTTCCCGACTCAGCCCCGTGTCTTCCATGCTGTCGTGCAGCCACGCTATCGTTTTCAGCTGCGGCTCTTGCACACGGGCTGCCACTCGCTCCAAGTGGCCCGCGTAGGGCTGCCCCGCCTTGTCTTTTTGCCCCGCGTGGCGGGCTCGGGCCAGCGCTTCGGCTCTGGCCGCGTCGGCACTGTAGCCTGCAAAATTTTCTTTCATCTTCCTTCACCGCTCGCTTGCTTTCAAAAAGTTCCCGCAAAATTTTCAGCCGCACACGCCGCAGCGGCGGCAGCCGTCGAAACAGGGGACGGTCGCCTCGCCCCGCCGGCTCTTCTCTCTTTCTTTCAGCAAGTATGCCTTATCAAAGCCCATGTCCAGATGCTGCCAAGGCAGCACGGCGTCGAGGGGCCAAACAGCGCAGGCCTCTTTTTCCATAGCGAGGCCCTCGTCGTTTAAAGCTCTCTTGAAGCTCACGCCCTTTTCGAAAGCGGCAAGCAGTGCCCGCCCCGTCCTTCTGTCGCCTCGGGCCAGCACCGCCTGCTCGACTGTCTCTTTCAGCGATTCTGTCAAAAGGAGGACTCGCCGCTCTTTTTTGCAGGCGGCGGCCAGCATTTTGAAGCGCTTTTTCAAAACAGGCAGCGGGCAGAGCCCCTCCCATTGGTAGGGCGTGAAGGGTTTAGGCACGAAAGCGTTCACCGAAAGGATCAGGTCTCCCTTGCTCCCTGCTTCGTCCATCGCTCGCCGCAGCCTTGTCATCATGGCGCATAGTTCAGCAACGTCTTCGTCTTCTTCTCCCGGCATGCCCAGCATGAAGTAGCACTTGATGTGCTGCAGCCCGGCCCGGGCGGCCAAACGGATGGCGTTCACCGCGTCTTCTTCTGTTATGCCTTTGTTGATGGCGGAGCGCAGGCGGGAGCTGCCTGCTTCCGGCGCCACCGTCAAAGTTTTTTGCCCGGAGGCGGCCAAGGCCTCAACGGTGGCGAGATCCAACCTGTCCGCCCGCAGTGAAGCCATAGCGAAGGGCAGGCCCTGCTCTTGAAGATAGGCCTCCAATTCTTGCAGCTGAGGATAGTCGGACACCGCCGCTCCCATCAGGCCGATCTTGGCGGTGCCCTGGGGCCGCTTTTCGATATCGGCGATGATGGCCTCTAAAGGCCGGGGCCGAGGCCGGCGGAAACAATAGCCCGCCATGCAAAAGCGGCAGTGGCGGCCGCAGCCTCTCGCCACTTCCACGATGAACATTTTGCTGAATTCGCTGTCGGCGGTAATGATGTCGCTGCTGTGAGGAAAGGCTTCTATATCGCGCAGCCACTGCCTTGTGATGCGAGGGGGCGCCCCTGCCAGAGGCAGCAGACCGGCGAACTTCCCCTCTTCGTCCCAAAGGGGCTCATAAAAAGAGGGCACGTACACGCCGTCTATTTTGGCAAGAGCAGCCAACTGCTCTTTTTTATTTTTCAGGCTCGCATCGTCGATGATATCTAGGATACGGCCCACCGCTTCTTCCCCTTCGCCGATGACGAAGGCATCGGCAACTTCCGCCAAAGGCTCCGGGTCGAAGGTGGCGCAGGGCCCGCCGATTATGACGAGAGGCCACCGTTCGTCCCGCTCTGCCGCCCTGAGAGGCAGGTCGCCCAGTTTCAGCATGGCCAGCAGGTTCATGTAGTCCAGTTCGAAGGAGAGCATCACGAAGATGACGCGGCACCGGGCAAGAGGCAACTGAGCCTCCACGCTCAAAAGGGGCGCACCGCTTTTGGCGTATAAAGCGGCCAAGTCCCGCTCGGGCAAAAAGTAGCGCTGACAGGCGAAGCCGCCTCGGCTCTCGATCACCTGCCGCAGGATGGCCAGGCCCAAATTGCTCATCCCCACTTTATACACGTTGGGATAGAGGAAGGCCGCCGGCTGCCGCTGCCCCGGGGCAAAGTGCCGGCCCCCTTCTTCTTTTGCTTTTAAAGAAAGCAAACGCTTTTTTATCTCCCAGCTCACTTTCTTCTCCTTAAAATTTTACGATTGTATATGAAAGAGCGGCGACACGTGGTATCGCCGCTTTTTTCTCATCCTTCGGCCGCAGCTCCTTCGCCTTCCGCCTTTTGGGCTGCCTTTTTGGCCGCCTTCTTCTCGGCTTTTTTCTCGGCCTTCTTGCCCGAATCTTTCTTTTCTTTCTTCTCGCTTTTTTCTGCGGACTTTTCTTCTGCTTTTTTCTTTTTCTCGGGCTTCGCCGCTTTTTCGCTGTCGATATCGAATTTCTCCGGCTTCTTCCCCAGTTTCTTCTCGAAAGCTTCGATGACGCTCTTGATCACTTTCAAACGGGCGTAGTATTTATTGTTGCCTTCGACCACTACCCAAGGAGCGTAGGAAGTGTCGGTGCGCACCAGCATCTCGTTCACCGCATCTTCGTAGGCTTCCCACTTGTCCCGGTTGCGCCAGTCTTCGTCGGTGATCTTCCAATTTTTCGCCGGGTTGTTCTGCCGCTCGTTGAAGCGCCGCAGCTGCTCGTCTTTGTCGATCTGCAGCCAGAATTTCAGCACCACGATGTTGGCATCCACCCACTCCACTTCCATCTCGTTCATTTCCGCAAAAGAGCGCTGCCATTCTTCGGGGGTGGCGAAGCCTTCCACCCTCTCCACCATCACCCGGCCGTACCAGGTGCGGTCGAAGATGGCGATGCTGCCTTTTTTGGGCACGTTCACCCAAAAACGCCACAGGTGGTTGAACTGCCTCTCCACCGCATTGGGAGCGGCCACCGGGTGCACGCAATAGCCCAAAGGATCCATGGCATCGGTGAGGCGGCGGATGGCGCCTCCCTTGCCTCCCGCATCCCAGCCTTCAAAGCAGAGGGCGGCGGAATAACCTTTTTGGTACATTTCGATCTGCAGGTCCCGCAGGTAGCGCTGCATGGGCTTCAGCAATTCCCGATAGCGCTCCTTGCTCATCAGCTTATCCGCTTTGATCTTGCTCAAAACGTCATACTTCACCTCGGGCCGGGGGATGTAGGTCTGCTTGGGCTGCTTCATCCTGGCCAAGGCCGCTTCGATATATTCCACGATGGAGGTGTAAACATCCACCTGAGCCACCTGCAGATCTTCCGCCGGCACCACGTGCCAGGGAGCGTTGGCCGTGTCCGTGGCCTGCAGCATCTTTTCGTAGCGGGCCAAAAATTCTCCGTACCTGCCGCTCTCGTCGTAGGCCGGGTTCAATTCCCGCCACGCCTTGCCCAAGGTCTTATCGTGTTTGGCGGTGTTGATCTTCTGCTGCTCCTCGCTGATGTGGAGAAAGTATTTCAGCACCAGATAATTGTCGTCGGTCAAGTCTTTTTCGAAAGCGTTGATCCGCTCGAAGGAAGCCACGGGGCACTCCTGCCCTTTGTGCTCCAGCTCATAGGCGTTCTTCAGATAATAATAACTGCGGTGATAGACGGCGATGTGGCCCTTGGCGGGCAGGTTCTGCCAAAAATAGGTGAAGAAGGGCTGCTCCAGCACCTCCTTGCTCATGTTGGTGGTGGAATAGACCTGAAAGCCCCGGGCGTCCATCTGCTGCATGATGCTGTTGATGATGGCGCTGCGGCGGGCGCCCCGCCAGCCCTCGAAGATGATGATGATGGGTATCTTGGCGTCCCGGGCATCCCGCTGGGCCTGCCCCATCCTCTCTCCCAAGGTGTCCATGATCTTGTTGAATTCTTTTTTGGATAATTTTTTGCTCAGATCGATCTTCTCCAGCATCGAACAGCAGCTCCTTCGTTTTTTGCTCCGCTTCTTTTGGTGCGGGCTGTATATTTATTTTCGAGAGCAAATGATTTGCTCTTTTGGGCGAGTGACTTGCTCTTTTGAGCTAATGACTTGCTCTTTTGGGCAGATGACTCGCTCTTTGATGAATGTGATCTTGCGTGGCTTTGGGTCGAGCTTTTCACCACTGCTCATCGTAGGGCTTCAGGCTTCGGGGCTTGTCCAAGATCTGCCCCAGCAAAAAACCGTTCACCAAGTCGGCGTGTTTCAGCCGCACTCTGCGCCCGACAGGTCTGCTGTCGAGAGCAGAGAGCCGGGCGAAAGCAGCGGCCAAGCCTTCTCCTTCGCTGCCCCAAGCGGGGGCTTCTTTATAAATTTTTCCTTTTTCGTGGGGCACGGCACAATCGTCACCGTGCAGGTTTTTGCCGTCTTCTTGGTAAACGTCCCGCCCCAAGGAGCCGCCGCTCTTTTTGAAAAGAGGCGCCGGTTTATCGGTGCGGATCTTTTGCTTGGCCATGGGAGCAGAGCTCCCCTGCCCTTCTTTATAGAGGCGGTCTTCGCCGTCTTTCGCCTTCCCGGGAGCCTTTGCTTTTAATTTCTCCTCCATTTTGGCGATGATGGTGCGCAGCTCCTCTTTATCCCCGGGAGCCCTGCTCTCTTGGGGCAGAGGCCGGGGCATAGGAGGCGGAGCTTCTCGCTCCTCCTCGTCCCGTTGAGGAGGAGGCTGCTGAGGCCTTCTTCCCCCCAGCACCAGCAAAATATTGCGCAGCATGATGAAGATGATGAAGAGAGGGATCGCCGTGCTCAAAAAGCCGAAGAAGCCGTCTTCACCGAAATGATAGATGAACATGCCAGCCTCGCTTATTTATGGGCGCCCGTCTTTTCGTCCGGCGCCACTTCGGCTATGGTGTTGCGCATTTGGGTATCGGCGATGATGTTGTTCATGCGGTAATAATCCATCACGCCCAAGCGCCCCTTCTCCAGCGCTTCTGCCAACGCCGCCGGCACCTTGGCCTGAGCTTCCACCACTTTGGCCTGCATCTCTTGAGTGTAGGCCTTCATCTCCTGCTCTCGGGCCACTGCCATGGCCCGCCGCTCTTCCGCTCTGGCCTGAGCGATGCGTTTGTCGGCCTCGGCCTGATCGGTCATCAAAGCGGCGCCGATGTTGCGGCCCACGTCTACGTCGGCGATGTCGATGGAGAGGATCTCGAAGGCGGTGCCTGCGTCCAGGCCCTTGTCCAAAACGGTCTTAGAGATATAATCGGGGTTCTCCAGCACCTTGCTGTGGTCGTCGCTGGAGCCTACGTTGGTGACGATGCCTTCGCCTACGCGGGCGATGATGGTGGCTTCGCCGGCGCCGCCCACCAAGCGGTCGATGTTGGCCCGCACCGTCACGCGGGCCTTAACTTTCAGCTCGATGCCGTCCTTGGCCACCGCGCTCACCACCGGCGTTTCGATAACTTCCGGGTTGACGCTCATCTGCACAGCTTCCAGCACGTTGCGGCCCGCCAGGTCGATGGCACAGCCCCGCTCGAAGCTCAGGTCGATCTGGGCCCGATGGGCGGCGATCAAAGCGTCTATCACTCTGTCCACATTGCCGCCGGCCAGATAGTGGGCTTCCAATTGGTTGACGCTCACTCCCAGCCCCGCCTTGTTGGCCTTGATCAAAGGCAGCACGATCTGAGAAGCCGGCACCCGCCGCAGCCGCATCCCTATCAAATTGAAGATGCCCACGTTCACACCGGCGGCGATGGCCGAGATCCACAGCCCCAAGGGCACGAAATTGAAAAAGAGCACCAGCCCCACGATCACCAAGATTACGGTGAAGCCGCTGCCTAAAAGAACACCGAAGATACTGTCCATCTCTTTCACTCCTTAACTTTTTTCACGAAGATCTTGCTGCCTTCCACCTTCAGCACCTGCACTTCTTCCCCTTGCCGGATGAAGTCGCCCAAGGTGAGAGCGTCCAGCCTTTCGTCGTCGATGCTCACTGTCCCCGCAGGCCGAAGCGGCGTCAAAGCAACGCCCCGCTTGCCCTGCAGGCTTTTGAGCTCGGGCCCGGCCCGATAGCCCTGCTCCCCTTTTTGCTTTTCCCACAGCACGAAGGGGTTGTACTTGCTCTCTTTGGGAAGATAAAGACAGCAGAGAGCCACCGCCAAGGCCAAAGCAACATAGACGCAGCCGATGAGGGCTACGGCCGTCAAGCCGCCGCCCAAAAGGAAGAAAGCGCCCAGCGTGAGGCAGATGAGGCCGCCGATGCCGAAGGCGCCGAAGCCCGGCACGGCGAATTCGATGACGAGCAGCACGCAGCCTCCCAGCAAAAAATAATATTCAGCAGGCATCGGCTCTCCTCCCTTTCCGCTTGCACGCGAGCGCAAAATTTACAAGGTGCGGCTCTCGCGCTTTTTTCTTACAGCGAAAGTTCCGTCCTTTCTTTTTGATTATACCAGATGAAGGCAAAAAATAAAAGTTCGCAAGCTCCTGCCTTCATATTTTTGCGCCTTCCTTAACTCCACACTTCACACTTCACACTCCACACTGATCAGTGGGCCCCTACTTCAAAACAGATCTGCATGCGAGCCTGTTCTGATCAACCGCAAAAGCAATGTTTGCCGAAATATTTTATAAACAAGCAGCCAGTCCGGCTCGATATGGCATTCTCTCATGCCTTTAAAATTTCTCGAAGCGGTGAGAGCGTGATCTCGATAACGCTCCGGCAAAGGCTGTTCGTTGCACAGCAGCGTGATGACTTCCTGCAGCTTTTTCGGATCGCAGCCTCTCTTTACGGCGAGCTTATAATCGCGCTTGAACTGCCCCGTGAATTCAAGTTTAAGCATCCAAGGCCTCCATCAGTTCGGCGACGCTGTCAAAGGGGCCGTACACATCTTCGCCTTTTTCCGCTGCTTCCATCGCTTTATAGGTCACGGCGTTGGGCTCGTCGGCTTTCACTTCGAAAGGCAGGCCGTGACACCTCAGTGCTTGTCTGTAAAAAATGCCGGTGGCTGTGCTCAGGTCCATGCCCAACGATCTGAACAAAAGCGCTGCCTGCTCTTTCACTTCCGGTTCTATGCGCAAAGTCATATTTACTTTCGCCATGTCTGCCGCTCCTTTCTTCGTTGCCTTCGGCTTTTCTGCTTCTATTATATTCTCTATCTTCAGCGCCTGCAAGTGCATTGCAAATAGAGCCTGTGATTTTATCGAAAAACGATCGCAACAAGGTCCGATAAGTTCGCTGAGTTTGTCTCGGGCTAACGTAGCACGCCGCCCGCTGAGTTTATCGCCGAGCACCCTCTGTAATATCTTTCAGACTTGCTAAGTTTATCAGAGGGAGAAATGGTACGGGACGCCGAGCAAAACCATCGTAAAAATATTGACAGCACTGCGCTCTTTCTCGTATAATAAAAGCACAGATGGCGGCACGAACGTCCATCGTTGTGTTGAAACACCGGGCCGGGTCAACATCGGTCCTGTGCGGAGCATCTTTCGGGTCTAACGCTACCACAGGTTGACTAGGTGCCTGCACCGAAAGAAAGCGTCAAGAAAAGAGCCTCGCTTGACAGCGGGGCTTTCTTTTTTTATCGAGGTGCGCGAATGGAATTGTTTTTGACCGCAGCAAAGGTCTGGGCATCGTTATCAGACACTTCCTACTCGTTTATCATAGGCCGCAAGGGACGATGCCGAAAAGTCGATCTTATCTTTCGAACGATCGATCTTTATCATCTCTCCGGTCTCCACTATGCCACAGATATCGATCTTCATCTACGTCGCAGTGAGTATCGCGGTGAAAAATTGCTGAGCTCCCTCTTGAGCGGCAAATTGAACGCTGCTCTTATCGAGAAAAGCTCCTCTTGGCCCCGCATCGCCCGAAGGCTGGCTGCTGTTGCGTCTTTGCCGGCTATCGTAGAAGGGGAACTCTCCTTTTACGAATTTTCTCCCCGCAAGTTGCCCTTTTATTCCAAAATGGAAGCGGTCTATCTGCTTTACAGCGAAGAAACGGGCAAAGGCGTTTTTCTTTTTTTGGATGAGGCTTCGGGTCTGTTTTACTGCAAGTCGGCATTTTGCAAAGAGTTGTCGGACTATCGGCAAAATCAAACTCGCTGGACCTTGCTGCAAAAAACAAAGCGCTGCGGTAAGACCGAGACTCTCTTGTACAGAAGATCCACGTTCAACGATCTGCAAAACGCAGCATATGTGCTCTAATGGTGAATGCTCAAACTCCACACTCCACACTCCAAACTCCAAACTCCAAACTCTTTAAGCTCCTCACTCCACACTCCACACTCCACACTCTTTTTGCTCCATGCTGCCACTTTCACGGCCTCCTTTTTCATCGGAGCTTTTTTGCCCCCTATATATATAAGCGGTTTTTTTTGCCCGAAAAGCGACAAGTTGCGGAATAAAATTTTTTCGGACGTTTTTGAAATTTTTTTCCGAAAGTTGTCGCTTTTTCGCCTTTTTGACCCGCTTATACTTATAGAGGGCTTTTTTGAGGCCTCGAAAGCAGCTTTTTTCTTTGCTTTCTTTTTTGTCGGTTTTTTCTTTCGTTTCTTATTTTCCGTCATCCCCGTTCTCCTAATATACTTACTACTAAAGAGAAGAGTATTATTATATATACTTATACGAAAGGCAGTGCTGTTATGCGCGCGCGTAAGCTCGAAGAGAAGCAGTCTTGCAAAAAAAATAAAAGGCAGTGCGTTTTCCTTCACCGCTGCAGTGAAGAGAAAGCGTACTGCCTTTTTTGCATAGATCGAAAACTTATTTTGCTCGTCCTTTGCGTTTTTCTTCGCTTTTATTCTCCGTAAGAAGTCTGCTCTTCCGCCGCCTGCAACAGTTCTTCTTCCGGTACTGCCGGGCGATAAGTTTCCTCTTTTCTTTCGGCAGCAGCTTTTGCAAAAGAACTGCCGATGCCGAAGAAGCGCTCGAAAAATCCTTTCAGCTTGTCGATGACCGTCTCTTTTTTCTTGGCCCGCGCCGGGTCGAAGATAGACATGGGCGGCAAAAGCCGGGCTATATCCGTGCCTGTAGTCTTCACTTCGCCGTTTGCGAAAGCAGCTTCCATGAATTTGCGCGTCTCCTGCTCCTTCAGCCTTTCTTCTTCGATGATCTGCTTTAACTGCCGCTCCCTCTCTTGGGCGACATAAGCGCTCCACTCTTTCAGCACATCTTCCACCTCGTTGAGGCGGGCGATGAAGTTTTCGATGAGCTCTTTTTTGCTGCGCAGGTCGGGACTGGCGCCGATGGCCTTGTCGATGCTGACAAGTATTTCCCTGTCTTGACAATGACTGTCGTGATATTTTTGCACCAAGAGCAAGATATAATCGATGTTGACCTCGATCTGCCGGATAAGTTCTATCTCGTAAACGATATCGTCGTTGATGTTGGTCTTCTCGCCGCCCGGTGCAGGCCGCAAGTCTAAATAATGGCTGCGATAATCCTGCCACTGTAATTCGTTGAGGAGCTCTTTGTCGGCGAACTCGTCGAAAGAGACCAAAATATTGCGCAGCCTCAGCAATATCCCCATAAGAACGAGAAAGGCCTTCTGCCTTTTTTCACCGACGATCGGCCACTCAGAGAGAGGAAAGTTCTCCAAAAGTTCCGCCGCTTTTTCGGCATAACCCGGCTGCCATGTGCCGTCTTCTTTCATGTAGCCGTGATAGTAGTCTTCGAATTTGCGCAGAAGAACGACGCCGCCTGCCTCTTTGTCGCCGAAAAGGGAGATGGCTGCGTCCACCCGCTTCTGCAGATTGCGGAAACACACTATGTTGCCGAAGGTCTTGACGGAGTTCAAGATGCGGTTGGTGCGGGAAAAGGCCTGCAGCAGGCCGTGCATCTTCAAGTTTTTGTCCACCCACAAAGTGTTGAGAGTGGTGGCGTCGAAACCGGTGAGGAACATATCCACTACGATCAAAAGGTCCAGTTCTTTGTTCTTCATCCGCAGCGATACGTCTTTGTAGTAATTCTGAAACTTGTCCCCCGATGTATCGTAGTTGGTGGAAAACAGCTCGTTGTAGTCTCTGATGGCCGCTTCTAAAAAATCGCGGGAAGACGCATCCAAAGAAGCGGTGCTCTCCGGGTCTTCCTCGTCGATGATGCCGTCCGGTGCTTCTTCGTTGGCGCCGTAGCTGTAGATGAGGGCCACCCGCAGCATTTTCGTCGGGTCTTCTGCCATCTGCCGTTTGAACTCTTGATAGTAGAGTTTGGCCATGGGTATGGAGGCCACGGCAAAGATAGCGTTGAAGCCTTTCAGCCTCTGCTGCTTTTTGATCTCTTCTGCTTTTCCCTGTTTGGCGGCCGCCACTTCGGCGATGTTCATCAAAGCGTTGAACGCATAACTTCTGTCGGCCCGATAAGTTTTTCGGTCGAAATTGTCCAGGATATATTTCGTTACCAAGGCGATGCGCTCTGGCGCTTCAAAGGCCTTTTTTCGGTCGATGTCCCACACTTTTTCATCGTCGATATCGGCATCAACGTCCATGGTCTTGATGTAGTCCACCCTGAAGGGCAGCACGTTTTTATCGTTGATGGCATCCACGATGGTGTAAGCGTGCAGCTGCTCGCCGAAAGCTTGCTCTGTTGTGCAAAAGCGGGGGCCGCCCGCTGCCCCGGCGTTGAGGGCGAAGATGGGAGTGCCGGTGAAACCGAAGAGGTGATATTTTTTGAAATTTTTGACGATGGCTCGGTGCATATCGCCGAACTGACTGCGGTGGCACTCGTCGAAGATTATCACCGTATGCTTGTTGAAAACTTCGTGCCCTTTGTTGCGGTCCACGAAGTTCGACAACTTCTGGATGGTGGTGACGATGATGCGATAGTCGTGAGGTCTGCCGTTGGCGTCTTTTCCTTCCAACTGACGGGTCAGCACTTTGGTGGAGGTGTTGCTGTTGGCTGCTCCTTTCTCAAAGCGGTCGTACTCCTTCATGGTCTGATAGTCCAAGTCTTTGCGGTCCACCACGAAGAGCACTTTATCGATGTAAGGCAGTTGCGAAGCCAGCTGTGCTGTTTTGAACGAGGTGAGGGTCTTGCCGCTGCCGGTGGTGTGCCAAATGTAGCCGCCTCCCTCAACAGTGCCGTATTTTTTGTAATTGTGGGCGATCTCGATGCGGTTCAAGATGCGCTCGGTGGCGGTTATCTGATAGGGCCGCATCACCAAAAGCATCTTTTCGGCGGTGAAGACGCAATATTTGGTGAGGATGTTCAGCAAAGTGTGGCGGGCGAAAAAGGTCTTGGTGAAGTCCGCAAGGTCGGGGATGGGCCTGTTGCGGGCATCGGCCCAATGAGAAGTGAATTCAAAACTGTTAGAGGTCTTCGCCTTGCCCATCTTGCCGCTCGCTGTGTTCTTCACGGCGTGAAAGCGTGTGCTGTTGGAATAATATTTGCTGTCGGTGCCGTTGGAGATGACGAAGATCTGCACATATTCGAAGAGGCCGCTGCCTGCCCAAAACGAGTCCCGCTGATAGCGGTCGATCTGGTTGAAGGCCTCCCTGATGGCCACGCCCCGCCGTTTCAATTCGATGTGCACCAAAGGCAGGCCGTTCACCAAAACGGTCACGTCGTAACGGTTGTCGTGCTTTGCTCCCTCCTCTTTGCTCACGGCGTATTGGTTTATCACCTGCAAAAAATTCTTGTGGATGTTCTTCTTGTCGATAAGGGCGATGTTTTTGCTGCTGCCGTCGTCCCTCTGCAGCACCTGCACATGGTCTTCCTGTATCTTTCGGGTCTTTTCTGCGATGTGCTCGTTGCTGTTGGCCAGCTTTTCTTTGAAAAAACGCTCCCATTCGCCGCTGCTGAAAGTGATGCCGTTCAAGATCTCCAGCCGCCGCCTCAGGTTGTCGATAAGGTCTTTTTCGCCTTTGATGGGCAGATATTCATACCCCTGCTCCTGCAGCCTGCGGATGAAGTCTGCCTCCAGTTCTTTCTCGCTTTGATAGCTGCCGGGGCGCTCCTTCACCGGCTCATATTCTGTCACCACCGTGTTCTCGCCGGTAGCGGCGACGATGTTGTAGTAAGGCATTGTTTTTCCTCCTTACGGCCCGAAATTTTCTAGTTCTCTTTTTTCGGAAAGGTCAGCAGCCTGTCTCTGTAAAATTCATACTGCTTCTTGCGAGCCTCTATCTCCGCCGGCAAGCCGGCGCTCAAGTCGTTGCAGAGCCTGTCGAAACGATCGAGGATGGAAACGATGCGCTCTTGCTCTTTGAGGGAAGGCAGAGGGATCAATGTGCTGAGTATCAACGAAGAATTGAGGTCTCCCCGTGCGCCCTGTTTCTTGCTGATAAGTTCAGGATAACTGCGGCAAACACAATAGAACACATACTTGTACAAAGCGATGTCTTCGTTTATCACAAGATTCAAACAATGTTGATTGGTCGTTGCCCTTATCTTGTTGATGGCACATCTTCCTGCCGTTGCTCCCGATATGGCGACGATCACACAATTCTGCGGTATCCATTTCGCGGCTGTCTCGGCGACCGCCTTCTCTGTTATAAAGCTATCTACTTCTCTGATCTCATTGAATTTTACATCCTGTGTCCTGATCCATGGGATAGTGCCGTCTTTGTAATAATCGTTGTTTGCTTTATTCGGCGTAGCCCCGGAACTTTTCTCGCTGACGATATCACCCAACTCTACCAGCACATACCCGAACACGTATTGTAAAAGTTTGATCAGATCATTATGCTTGCTTGCTTGCTTGCTTCGAAATTATCGTCCCGGTAGCGGCGTATGTCAAGAGGGCATCTCGATAAAATTCATACTGCTTCTTGCGGGCCTCTATCTCCGCCGGCAGCCCTATGTTCAAGTCAGAGCAGATGGTGTCGAAGTTGTCGAGAACGTGGACGATACGTTGTTGGATCGCTAATGGGGGAACATATATCTCAAACTGCCGAATTTTTTCCATTGTTAAATTCTGCATTGATGACATTTGAAGCAAACGATTAATCTGCTTTTCCCAAAAATGATTACTCTGAAAATAATAACGCACATATTCCGGTAAAAGTATGCTTCTGTCACAGCGGATCAAAGCAACATTTGGTGCTAAATAATATTTGTCATTCTCCTCCACTAATGCAACTTGACCGATAGTTCCTACATAAGTGAAAAGCATATCACCAGTGTATAACTTACTTCGTGTCAATTTGTCCAAATCACTATTGTCAATATACTTTACATCTCTTAGATCAAGCTTCCCATTTTTTACATTCAATCCTCTTAAAGCAATAATTTGCCCCGCTTCAGAATACTTTACATACTTTGTAAATTCATAGCCAGCCAATTTTGTAACTTTGGCTATATCGCCGAGTATATATTTTTTTACATCATACTCGAACGTCAGCAGCCCATCTCTGTAATATTCATACTGTTTTTTTCTCGCTGTAAGCTCTGCTGTAAGCTCTGCTGTAAGTTCTGTGAAATTGTCCAAAATTCGGACAATTTCACGCTGTACAGGAAGAGGAGGGAGAGGAATTTCAAGATCCAACACTTTTGCCATTTCTGGATGCTTGATACCTGACCCTCTGTAATAAGAAGCGATTTCAGACAGCGCATTTTGCATACAGTAATATAAGAACTTTGTATCTAAAATATTTTTGTTAGATGATGTAGCTATTCTGTTATCCGCAGTAATAAATTTGCCGCTATAGTATTGGACGTTAGGATTACCACCCCACGGGATAGCTATAATTTCACCTTCTGCAGTATGCTTTTTCGCATATTCTTCAGACGTATACAAATCGGTCGTACTCGTGGTAAGTATTTTCACACTACCATTTTCTACAACCATATCATCTAGTTCGTTGGCTAAATAATAGTGATATTTGTGAGTTTTAGGTTGTTTTTCCTTGCTTACACCGTTAAACTTCTTATCCCAAGTTGTGACAGACCAAACAGGAACATACTCCACCCCGTTCGGGCATAATTCTTTGATAAGTTCGTCCAGCTTGCTCATCATCCCACCTCTATCTCGGCGATGATCTTGGCGATCTCGTCCCGCAGCTGCTGCTCTTTGGCCACTATCTCTTCTATCTCGGCGTTCAGCTTCGCAATGTCTATCTTCTCCCGCCTGTCCTCCTGCTCCACATAGGTGCTCACGGACAAATTGTAAGCGTTTTCCGCTATCTCGTCATAAGCCGCCAAGTGGGAAAAATGCTTCTCTTCCCTGCGGGCCGCAAAAGTGTCCACGATCCTTGCGATGTTCGCCGCCGTCAGCCTGTTGTTGTTGGTCACCTTCACGCACTCGGCCGAAGCGTCGATGAACAGCGTTTTGTCGTCGGCCTTGCCCTTTTTCAGCACCATGATGCAAGTGGCGATGGACGTGCCGAAAAACAAATTGCCGGGCAATTGGATGATGCAGTCGATATAGTTGTTGTCGATCAAATACTTTCTTATCTTCTGCTCTGCCCCGCTGCGATACATGATGCCCGGGAAGCAAACTATGGCCGCCGTTCCCCCTGTGGCCAGCCACGCCAGTGAATGCATGATGAAGGCCATGTCCGCTTTGCTCTTGGGTGCGAGGACGCCGGCCGGAGCAAAACGAGGATCGTTGATCAAAAGCGGGTCGTCGTCCCCCGCCCACTTGATAGAATAGGGCGGATTGGAAACGATCAATTCGAAAGGCTCATCGTCCCAATGCTGCGGGGCGGTCAGCGTGTCTTCGCAGGCGATGTCGAATCTGTCGAACTCCACATCGTGCAAAAACATATTGATGCGGCACAGGTTGTAGGTGGTGATATTGATCTCCTGCCCGAAAAAGCCGCTGCGCACCGCAGCTCTGCCCAATATTTTTTCCGCCTTCAACAGCAGAGAGCCGCTGCCGCAGGCAGGGTCGTAAACTTTGTTGATCTCTTTCTTCCCCACCGTGCCCAGCCTGGTCAGCAGCTCGGACACGTCGGCGGGGGTGAAGAACTCGCCTCCCGATTTTCCCGCATTGGACGCATACATGGCCATCAAATATTCGTAAGCATCGCCGAAAGCGTCGATGTCGTGGTCTTTCACCGTGCCCAATCTCATCGCCGCCACGCCGTGCAGCAATTTCGTCAGCCTTTCGTTGCGTTTGGCCACGGTAGCGCCCAATTTGTTGCTGTTCACGTCAAAATCGTCGAAGAGCCCGGCAAAATCGCTCTCCGAATCGCTCCCCTTCGCCGAGTCTTCGATGTGACGGAACACCCGCTCCAATGTTTCGTTCAAATTTTCGTCGCTAGCGGCCCTCTTGCACACGTTGCAAAAAAGTTCGCTGGGCGGGATGAAAAAGCCCTTTTCTCTCACCATCTCGTCTCTGGCTATTTCGGCAGCCTCATCGCTCATGGCCGCATAGTCGAAATTTTTGCCGTTTCCCTGCGCTTCATTGCTCTGAGCCTCATTGTTATTGATGTGCTCCCGCAAATTCTCGGAGATGTAGCGATAGAACATGGTGCCCAGCACATAATTTTTGAAATCCCAGCCGTCCACAGCGCCCCGCAGTTCGTCGGCTATCGCCCAAATAGCTCGGTGCAATTCTTCCCGTTCTGCTTCTTTTTTATTTTCGGCCATGCCCTCATTCCTCCCGCTCGCTCTTTTATTAAAGGCGCCGCAGCCGCAGCGTCTGTTTTTTGTTATTATACCACACACTTCTTCTTCTCCGCCACTTGGACAAATTCCGTCGCAGCGTTGCTCATCGCCCTCGCCTCTTTTTATTTTTCATCAAAGCAGTCAGGCAACATCCCTCTCGTTAAAACGCTCCCTTGCAAATTTCGGAAAAACTTTTCAGATGATGCGTGCTTTTCCTCTCCCTTCCAAATTCTTTTCTCTCTTTTCATTTTCCCCGGCTTTCATTTTAAAACCGCGCCGCACAAAAAAGGTCTCCCGCAAAGCGACAGCTGCACACTCTCCTTAACTCCACACTCCTCGCTCCACACTCTTGAAGCTCCACACTCCAAACTAACAGCAGAGCGTCGCACACTTCGACAAGCTCAGTGTCCGACGCTCCCCAACTCCTCACTCCACACTCCAAACTCCAAACTCTTGAAGCTCCACACTCCACACTCCACACTCCACACTCTTTATTTTACCCCCTTAACTGCGGTCTTTCATAAGCCGAAGGGGAGCGAGTGAAAACGAAAAGAATCTGGCACAGCTGTTCAAACCTGCTCATCGAAGTGTGCGGTGCTCGTCATAAACCTAAAATTCACAGCACAAAGGCCCGCCGTAAGGCGGGCCTTAAGTTTCGGGCGAAGCAAGTCTATTCTTCTACATATATCGCCGCTGTGCGTATATCTTCCAAAATATCGCTCTTATACTTTGGATCTTCCACTCTTTCCGCTCTCCTGCGCAAAGCGGCGAGGAACTCTTTGCTCAGCGTCTTCTCCATAATGTCATCAAACACTTCTCCCAACCACCAGAGCTCCTCATCGGTACATTCGTTTTCGATAAAAGCGATAGCCGCCGGGATATCCTCGCAAACAGCAGCGACTTCTTGTTCCCAAAGTGTCAGATAATAATAATTGTCTTCGCTCTCATGTATCCTCACATAAAGAAGCTTGCGCAATTTTTCAACATTATTCATTGTTGTTCGCCGCCTTTCTTTTTTCTCTCAGCCGCTGTCTTCAATGAGTGCCGTCATGATCTCGTCCGTCATCTGAAAAAGCACAGCTTCATTATACCCTATACGATTTTTCTGTGGAAGATTTTTGTTCATCCCACGAAAAAAGCTCTCACGGAAACGTGAGAGCTTTTTCGTTACCGGCAACGTTCTATCCTCCCGGGCCGCTTCCGGCCAAGTACTTTCGACGTGTGAGGG
>CANQBR010000033.1 GCA_947589605.1 uncultured Phascolarctobacterium sp.
GCTCCATAGGGCAGGATGCCGGATAACGTCCGGCGAGGGTGACCTTAGGGCTAGTGCCACAGAAATGCGGACCGCCTGCCTCGGCAGGTAAGGGTGGAACGGTGCGGTAAGAGCGCACCAGCAGTCTGGTAACAGGCTGGCTAGGTAAACCCCATCCGGAGCAAGACCGAATAGGGAAGGGATGAAGCGGCCCGCCGACCTTCCGGGTTGTGTCGCTGGAGCTTGCAGGCGACTGCAAGCCAAGATAAATGATCAACGCCGCCTGCGGGCGGAACAGAACTCGGCTTACTGAGTACTCACAACGATCATAAGGCTGCCTGTGCGTGAGCCGGGCAGCCTTAATATTAACAGCATAAAGCAAGCAAAATGCTGCTTTATTGAAAGAGAGTTCACAGCATCATGCCTAAGATCGCCATCGTTACGCCTGTTTATAACGAAGAGGAGAACATTCTGGAATTCCATAAACGGGTCACCGCCGCCGTCGCTCCTTTGGGCTTTGACTACAGCATCATCTGTGTGGACGACGGCTCTCGCGACGGGTCGCATCGCATTTTGGCGGAACTGGCAGAAGAGGACGGCCACGTGGAAGCCTATTTTTTGAGCCGCAACTACGGCCATCAATTGGCCATCACCTGCGGTCTCGATAAGGCCGACGCCGATGCGGTCATCACCATGGACGGCGATCTGCAGCACCCGCCGGAGCTGCTGCCCGAAATGCTGCGGCTGTGGCAAAACGGCGCGGAGATCGTGAAGACCCGCCGCTTGGCCACGGAGAACGTAGGCTTCATGAAGAGAGCCACCTCCAAGGCCTACTACAAATTGATCAACCTCCTCTCCGACGTGGAGATAACCCCGGGAGGCAGCGACTTTCGGCTCATGGATCGCAAAGCGGTGGAGGCCTTCGGCCTCTATCGGGAGCGGGCCCGTTTCATCCGCGGCTTGGTGAATACCTTGGGCTTCAACTGCGCCACTTTGGATTTCGTGGCGCCTGCCCGTCATGCCGGCTCTTCCAAATTCAGCCTGCACAAAATGCTCCACTTCGCCTTGGACGGCATCACCGCTTTCAGCAATCTGCCTCTGCGCTGGGCCTTCTACTGCGGCCTCTTGATGTCTTTTGTCAGCTTTTGCCTCTTGGGCCACATCTTTTACGTTAAATACATCATCGACGATGCGGTGCCCGGCTGGCCCACTCTGGCCGCCTGCGTCCTCTTCTTGGGAGGGCTGCAGCTCTTAGGTATCGGCATTTTAGGCGAATATATCGGCCGCATCTTTCAGGAAGTCAAGCATCGGCCCCTCTATCTCATCGCTCGCCACGTGAAAAGGGAGGAAAAATAAAAAGCTCCGCTTTTGCAAGTTCACAGCTCAAAAGAAGCAATCCCCGCCGAAAGACGTCTGCCGAAAATAAACAGCGATATCCGAGACGGGGGGAGACTTCGCAGCCATCAGCCCCAACTTGCAAAAGAGGTGGATCTGTGCTAAAATAAATATGTATTTATTTCCGCCGAAGTTTCGCCGGGGCAGGAAAGGAAGTGTCAGACCATGCCGAAAAAGCTCTTTCTCATGGTGCTGACCCTTTTTCTTTGTCAAGGCGTTTCTTTTTGTCACGCCTCTTTCGAAAAAGGGGACGAAGGACAGGATATAGTCAGTATCCAGCAGCGTTTGGCGGAGCTGAAATACGATGTGGCGGTGGACGGCGACTTCGGCTCCGGCACAGAGGCGGCGGTGCGCAAGTTCCAGGCGGATTACGGCTTGGATGTGGACGGAGTGATAGGCCCCGCCACCTACCGCACCTTGATGAAAAAGGAACTGCCTCCCGATCGGCCTTCTGCTGTGGTGCGCCGCATCATCAGGGCGGGCTACAGCGTGCTGGGCGCTCCCTATGTTTTCGGCGGCACCAGCCCCTACGGCTTCGACTGTTCCGGCTTCATCCAATACGCTTTTCGGGCCGCCGGCGTCAGCGTGCCCCGCACCGCCGACAGCCAGTTCGATTTCGGCCGCAGAGTGAGCCTGAAGAATATCCGCATCGGCGACTTGGTCTTCTATACTACTTATGAGCCCGGGCCCTCTCACGTGGGCATCTATTTGGGCAACGGCAAGTTCCTCCACACCGGAAGCAGCACCGGCGTGACGGTGGCCGATGCCTTCACCGGCTATTGGGGCGCCCGTTACTACGGCGCTTGCCGCATCATCTGAATTTGTGCGGACCGCGGGAGCGGTCTGCTTTTTCTTTTGTCTTTAAGCGAAAATAAAAAGTTTTTCGGTCGACGACGGCTCAAAAATTTTCGAAGTCAAAGCAAAGCGAGCCTTCATTGCGGCCGCCGCCTTTTTCGAAAAACGCAGGAAAATTTTTATGCAGCGAATGATCGCCGGGCTTTTTTGCAAAAAGTTCGGCCTTCGAAGCACGAATTTTCCTTCACGCCCTTGCCTTCAAGGCGAGGTTGGTGATATACTGTTGACATTATCAAGTGCATAGAGAAGGCAGGGCACGCCTTAGGGCGGTTCAGGCAAGAGCATCCACGGTCACGCCGCTGTGCGGGAAGATCCCAAGTCAGCGCCCGGTCCTGCCGGCTCGCAGTCACGAGCGATGGTTGCGGCAACGCCGAAAAATTTTTCGGCGCAAGCTCCGGTGGAGCGTCTTTTCGGCGTGCCCGGAGCAGCTGCAGGCTGTCGCGATGAGCGATAGCCTAAATTTTTTATTGCAATACTTTCTCAAATATGTTTCTTTGCCAGAAAAGGTGAAGTCGTGGAAGAATATGCTTTCAGTCAAGGGAAGAGACTGCGCTGCGGTTATACCACCGGCAGCTGCGCCGCCGCCGCGGCTAAGGCCGCGACAACATTATTAGTGAGCGGGCGGCGGCTGTCTCGAGTGAGCTTGCTCACTCCCAAGGGCATAGAGCTGAGCCTTGAGCCTGTAAATTTTTCTGCAGGACACGGCTGGGCAAGCTGCGGCATCGTCAAAGACAGCGGCGACGACCCCGACATCACAGACGGCATCATAGTCTACGCTAAAGTCGAGAAAAAGAAAGAAGCGGGCATCGCCGTGGAAGGCGGCCCGGGAGTGGGGCGGGTGACTCTGCCCGGCCTGGCCTGCAAAGTGGGAGAGGCTGCCATCAACCCGGTGCCCCGCCGCATGATACGTGAAGCCGCCGCTCAAGCGGCGAAGGAAGCGGGCTATGCAGGCGGGCTGCGCATCGAGATTTCTCTGCCGCGGGGAGAAGAGCTGGCCAAGCTCACCTTCAACCCCCGTTTGGGCATAGTGGGGGGCCTCAGCATCTTGGGCACCGGCGGCATCGTGGAGCCCATGAGCGACAACGCTTTGATCCAAACTCTTTTTTTGGAGCTGGATGCTCAAAAGGCCAAAGGTACCCGGGATCTTCTGGCCTTCTTCGGCAACTACGGGGAAGATTATGCGCGGGATCGTTTGCATTTAGACTTGAGCAGAGCGGTGACCTGCTCCAACTTCGTAGGCGAACTGTTGGATTATGCCGCTTATTCCGGTTTTCGCAGCCTGCTGCTCATCGGCCACAGCGGCAAATTGGTGAAGCTGGCCCAAGGAGTGATGAACACTCACTCCAAATATGCCGACTGCCGCACGGAGAGCTTGGCTCTGGCCGCTCTTTTCGCCGGCGCCGCCAAGGAGACGGTGCAGAAGATCTACGCCGCCAACACCACCGACGAAGCGGTGCAAATTTTGAAGGATGAAGCTCTGCTGCAGCCGGTGCTGAAAGAAGTGGGCCGGCGCATCCATTTTTACATGCAGCAGCGGGTACACGGGAAGCTGAAGACCGGCGCCCTGCTTTTTTCCAACGTCCACGGGCTGTTGGGGCTGAGCGGCGAAGCGGCGGAACTTATAGAACTGCACAAAATAATAAAGGAGTAGATAGGAAAGTATGAGAGGGAAACTGTACAGCGTAGGCATAGGGCCCGGCGACCCGGAGCTTTTGACGCTGAAAGCGGTGCGCCTGCTGCAGGAGTGCGACGCGGTAGCCATCCCCCAAGGGGATAACGGCGAGCTCACCGCCAAGAGCATCGTCGCCCAAGTGACCGACTTGGAGCAAAAAGAGCAGCTTTTGATCTACATGCCCATGACCAAAGACATGGCCGTCATGGACAGAGCTCACCGCAAAGCTGCCGACGATGTGGAAGCTCTGCTGGATGCGGGCAAGACGGTGGTCTACATCACTTTGGGCTGTCCCACGGTCTATGCCACCTGCATCTACGTCCACAAACTGGTAACAGCCGACGGTTATGAAGCGGAGCTGGTACCCGGAGTCACCAGCGTCTGCGCTGTGGCCGCCCGCTTGGGCACCTCCTTGTGCGAGCGCTCCGAGCCTCTCATCATCCTGCCCGGGTCCTACAAAGAAGTCAGCAGCTTCTTGGACGGCCCCGGCAATAAAGTGCTGATGAAGTCGGCCAGCGAGATAGGCCGCGTGCGGGACGAACTGAGAGAGAAGGGACTGCTGAAAAATTCCGCCATGGTGGAGCGCTGCGGCCTTCCCGGCGAAAAAGTGTACCGCGATCTGGAAGAGATCGATCCCAAGAGCAGTTATTTTTCCGTCATCCTGGTGAAAGAAAAGGAGTTTGATGCAAAATGATCTACTTTATCGGAGCAGGCCCGGGGGCAGTTGATCTCATCACCGTCAGAGGGAAAAAACTTTTGGCCGAGGCCGACCTGATTATCTACGCCGGTTCTTTGGTCAATGCGGAGCTTTTGGCCGACGCCAAGCCCGGCTGCGTGATCATGAACAGCGCCAAGATGACCTTGGAAGAAGTTATCGCCGCCATGGTGCCCGCCGCTCAGGAAGGGAAGAAGGTAGTGCGTCTGCACACCGGCGACCCCAGCGTGTACGGAGCCATCAGGGAGCAGATCGATCTTTTGCGGGGCTATGAATTGGACTTCGAGATAGTGCCGGGGGTCAGCTCTTTCTGCGCCGCCGCCGCCGTGTTGGAGACGGAATACACTCTGCCTTCCGTGAGCCAGTCGGTGATAATCACCCGCATGGAGGGCAGGACGCCGGTGCCCACGCGGCAAAAGATCGCCGATTATGCCGCCCACAGGGCCACCATGGTCATCTTCCTCAGCACTGGCATGTTAGAGAAGCTGTCTGCCGAATTGATCAAAGGCGGTTATAAAGAGCACACTCCCGCGGCCATCGTCTATAAAGCCACCTGGGCCGACGAGAAGGTGTGCCTCTGCACCGTGGGCACCCTGGCCGAGACTGCCGCCGCCCAAGGCATCACCCGCAACGCACTCATCTGCGTGGGCAACTTCTTAGGCGATGAATATGCCCGCAGCGAATTGTACAATCCCACCTTCTCTCACGGCTTCAGAGAGGCCGACCCCAGTTTGCTGGCGCTGAAGCCGGAAACGAAGGCGTAAAAAATGAAGGCTGCTATCTACGCCTACACCGCCCGCGGCTGCCGCTTGGCCCGAAAACTGCGCGAACTTTTGCTCAAAGCAGAGTACGAGACCGTTGAGATCAAGACCACGGCGAGCTTTGCCGCCGCCTTCGGCTTCGCAAAGCTGAGCGAGCCTGCGAGAGTGGGTCACGCCGAAGATTTTTCTTCCTGCGACGCCCTGCTTTTCGTGGGGGCCTGCGGCATAGCTCTGCGCTCTGTCGCTCCCTGCATCAAAAGCAAAGAGAAGGATCCGGCGGTGCTGGTGATAGACGAGCAAGCCAACTTCGTCATCCCCGTCCTCAGCGGCCACATCGGCGGCGCTAATGCTTTGGCCCGCTATTTGGCGCCCTGCCTGGGGGCCGTGGCCTGCGTCACCACCGCCACCGACGTGAACGGACTTTTCGCGGTGGACGAGTGGGCTGCAAGAAATGCTATGGTCATCGACTCCCTGCCTGCCGCCAAAAAGGTGGCGGCGGCCTTGGTGGCCGGTGAAGAAGTGGGCCTGTCCGCCGACTTTCCCGTCAGCGGGCCCCTGCCGAAATATATAAAGATCAAGGACGAAGGAGCCGTGGGCTTCAGAGTGGCTCTGAACACGGAAAAAAGTCCATATTCGGAAACGCTGCACTTATTGCCGAAGATCGTCCGTTTGGGCATAGGCTGCCGCCGCGGTGCGAGGGCCGAGCAGATCGAAGAAACAGTAGAACGCGTCTTGGCCGAGGCGAAGATAGATCTGCGGACGGTGAAGAGCATCGCTTCCATCGATGTAAAAAAGGATGAAGCGGGGCTGCTGGCCTTTGCGGAAAAAATGTCGCTGCCTTTGCACTTTTACTCTAAGGAAGAACTGCAGGCCGCAGCCGGCGACTTTTCCGCTTCCGCTTTCGTCAGCGCCGCCGTAGGCGTCGACAACGTGTGCGAAAGAGCCGCCGTCAGAGACGGAGGAGAGAGGATTTTGGTCCCCAAAACTTCTCTTGCGGGGCTGGGGGCGACCGTCGCCGCGGCTGCGGAAAATTTGCTGTTAGACTTTACGCTGAAAAGATAAACGAGGGGAGACTGTCAAATGAGCGAAGGCAAGTTATGGGTAGTAGGGCTGGGGCCCGGCGGCATCGAACAAATGACCGCCAGAGCCTGCGCCGCATTAAAAGAAGCGGACATCATCTGCGGCTATCATGTCTATGTGGACCTTATCAAAAACGATTTTCCCGGCAAACGCTTTCTCAGCACCGGCATGACCAAGGAAGCAGAGCGCTGCCGTTTGGCTTTGGAAGAAGTGCTGAAAGGGCAGAAGGTGGCCGTCATCTCCAGCGGCGATGTGGGAGTATACGGCATGGCCGGCATCATGTTGGAAGTGGCCGCGCCCTATCCCCACTTGGAGATAGAAGTGGTCCCCGGGGTAACAGCCGCCTGTTCCGGCGCCGCTCTTTTGGGCGCGCCCCTTATCAGCGACTTCTGCCTCATCAGCCTCTCCGACCTGCTCACCCCTTGGGAGAAGATAGAAAAAAGGCTGAGCTGCGCCGCTGCCGGCGATTTTTGCATCGCCATTTATAATCCCGCTTCTCATAAACGCAAAGATCATTTGGCGAAGGCCTGCGCCATCATCTTGCAGCATCAGGCTCCCACCGTGCCCTGCGGCATCGTCCGCAACATCGGCAGAGCGGGAGAGGCGTGGGAGCTCACTACCTTAGGCGAACTGGGGAGCAAGAGCGTCGATATGTTCGCCACCGTCATCATCGGCAACAGCCAAAGCAAGGTGATCAACGGCCGCATCGTCACCCCCAGAGGCTACAGGTTGGCATGAAAAAACTCATCTACCTTTTGGGAGGGACCTCGGAAGCCAGAGCCCTTGCCGCCGCTCTTTTAGCTGAAGGCTGCAGGGTGCTGCTCTCGGTGGCCACCGGTTACGGCGCCGCCTTGATGGAAAAAAGAGCAGGGCTGGAAGTTTTGGCCGCCAAGCTGGACCTTGCCGCCATGATAAAATTGCTGAAAGAGCGGCGGCCCTCGGCCGTGGTAGACGCCACTCATCCTTATGCCACAGAGGTGACGGCCACGGCCAAAGCGGCGGCAGCCGCAGTCGGGCTCCCGTATTTTCGCCTTGTCAGGCCCGAGGCCGCCGGCGGCGACTATATCACCGCCGCCGATTTCGCCGAAGCGGCCGAGCTCTTAGAGCAAACGAAAGGACCCGTCTTTTTGACTACGGGCAGTAAAGATCTGGTAGCCTTCACCGCCGTGCAAGACTATCGCGAACGCATCGCCCTGCGCATCTTGCCTATGGCGGAAAGTTTGAACAAGGCGCTGGCCTTGGGCTATGCTCCCGCCAACATCGTCTGCATGCAGGGGCCCTTCGACGAAGACTTGGACGCGGCTACTTTCGCCAAATACGGGGCCCGCTACGTGGTCACCAAGGACAGCGGCGAAGCGGGCGGTTTTTCCGCCAAAGCAAGAGCGGCCGCCCGAGTGGGGGCGAAGCTCATCGTTATCGGCCGCCGAGAGAAAGAAGAAGGCTCGTTTTTTGCTGACATCATAGCCCAACTGAAGACCTTGAGCCGCGGCAAGTGAACTCTTTTTAAAAAGGCATCCTCGAAATAAAGTCACTTCGTTTCTAAACAGCTTTTTAAAATAATACCGCTCAAAACTCACGTCGAAGACTTTTTCGCAAAAACGACAGGATGAACGCCGACACTTCATGAGCATGATCTTTCTTGAAAAGATCGGGACGCTCTATGTGAGGAGGAAGAGGCAATGCTGCAAGTGAAGATCATCGGCATCGGGCCCGGCGACTCTCGGCTGCTGACCGCAGAGGCCAAAGAGGCCATAGCCGGCTGCACTATCTTGTGCGGCGACAAGAGGATGTTGGCAGCTTACGCCGCTTCTTCCGAAAAATCGTACGCCACCATCAAAACGGAGGAGATCCGGGCTGTGGCCGCCGCCGCCGACCCCGAGCGAGACGTTCTGGGCATTTTGGTCAGCGGCGACGTGGGCTTCTTCAGCTTGGCCAAAGTTTTGCAAGACCGCCTGCCCGGTTGCGAGTGCACTTTTATCTGCGGCATCTCCAGCTTGGTCTATTTTGCCGCCCGCTTGGGCCTTGCTTGGGACGATGCTCACATCGTCAGCATGCACGGCCGCCGGCAGAATTTGGTGGCTGCGGTGGCCTCTCATAAAAAAGTTTTCGCGCTCACCGGCGGCGACAACAACGCAGCCGTCCTCTGCCGCTCTTTAAGTGAGCACGGCCTGGGCAACTGCTTGGTCTATGTGGGCGAGGACCTTTCTTATCCCACAGAGAAGTTCACTGTGGGCACGGCAGAAGACTTGGCGAAAAAAACTTTTGTCTCTTTGGCCGTGATGTTCATCATCAACCCCGCGCCTATGGCCCAGCCGCCTCTTTTCGGCCTGCCGGACGAACTTTTTTTGCGGGGCAAGGCGCCTATGACCAAACAGGAAGTGCGCTGTGTGGCGATGAGCAAACTGGCTCCCGCTCTTGACGACATCATCTACGATATCGGAGCGGGCACCGGCTCTTGTTCTGTGGAACTGGCGCGGCTGGCTCCTTTGGGCCGAGTCTATGCTTTGGAAAGAAAACCCGAAGCGTTGGAGCTTTTGCAAAAAAACAAGCAGCGCTTCGGTCTCGCTAATATAACTTTGATCCCCGGGGAAGCTCTCGACAATCTGCCTCGTTTGCTACAAGAGGCGGCGCCTCAAGCAGTCTTCATCGGCGGCAGCGGCGGCGGTTTGGAGAAGATGCTGGACCTCATCTATGAGGCTGCTCCCGCCTGCCGCATCGTTGTGACAGCCGTCACCGTAGAGACTTTGGCTCAGGTGAGCGCCTATTGCAAGAGCAGGCCTCAGCTCGATCTCGATCTGGTGCAATTGGCCGCCGCCCGAGGACAGTTGGCCGGAGGCTATCACCTTTTGAAGGCGGAGAACCCCGTCTTCATCATGACTTTGCAGCTGCGGCAGGAGAGAAGAAAAAATGGCTGAAGCAACTTTGCCTCGCTTTCTCATCGCCGCTCCCGGCAGCAGCAGCGGCAAGACCACCGTGGTGTGCGCTTTATTGCAAGCTTTGAGCTCGGTCGGTCTGCGGCCGGCTGCTTTCAAGTCCGGGCCCGACTACATCGACCCCATGTTCCACAGCCGGGTGTGCGGCGCCAAGTCCCGCAACTTGGACCTTTACATGTTGGGGGAAGAGACCGTTCGCTATCTGCTGGCGGAAAACGGCAGGGGAGCGGACGTGGCGGTGCTGGAAGGAGCCATGGGCTACTACGACGGCATCGGCCAAAGCAGCGAAGCTTCCGCTTACGACTTGGCCCGCTGCACCAAAACGCCGGTGATACTGGTCGTGAACGGCAAGGGCGCGGCTCTTTCTTTGGCCGCTTTGCTGCAAGGCTTCAAAAATTACAAAAAAGACAGCAACATAGCGGGGGCCATCTTGAACAACGTGCAGCCCTCCGTCTATGCTTTTTATAAAGAAGTTTTGGAAAAAGAGAGCGGCGTAAAACTGCTGGGCTATCTGCCGCCGCTGCCCGAGGAGTGCCGCTTCGGCAGCCGTCATTTGGGCTTGGTGACTGCAGAGGAGATCGCCGACCTGCAGGCCATCGCCCGGCGTTTAGGCGAAGAAGCGCAACGGAGCATCGATCTGGAGGGCCTTTTGACCATAGCGAAAGGGGCAGAAGCTCTTTCTTACGAAGAGCCCGACCTTCGCCCTCTCGGCGCCTGCACCGTCGCCGTCGCCAGAGACGTAGCCTTCTCCTTTTACTATCAGGATGCTTTGGACCTTTTGACGAAACTGGGAGCGGAGCTGGCGCCCTTCAGTCCTTTAGAAGACAGCTCTTTGCCCGCCGGTTGTTCCGGCCTCGTTTTAGGCGGCGGTTATCCCGAATTATATGCGGCTCGGTTAGCCGAAAACAAAACTTTGCTTGCGGACATCAAAGCAAAGATCGAAGGCGGGCTGCCCACGTTCGCCGAATGCGGCGGCTTCATGTATCTGCAGCAGGGCTTTCGCGGCGACGAAGGCTTCTTCCCCTGGGTGGGGCTCTTGCCGGGAGAGGTGCGCCTTACCGACAGTTTGAAGCGTTTCGGCTATGTAGAATTGGAAGCCAAAGAAGGCGGCCTTTTGTGTCGAGCGGGGGGCCGTATCTGCGGCCACGAGTTCCACTACAGCGACAGCGAAGCCACCGGCTCCTCCTTCATCGCCCATAAAGCCGGAGGAAAGAGGCAGTGGCCCTGCTGTTATCACAGCGAAAATATTTATGCCGGTTATCCTCACATCCACCTGTGGAGCAACACGGCTTTTGCGGAAAATTTCATCGCTGCCTGCCTGACCTACCAAGGCCGACGCTGACAGTGGGGGAGCTGGTGCGTTATGGAGCATATCTTGGCCCTGACCTTGGGCTATGTTTTGGATCTGCTGCTGGGGGATCCTCTGTGGCTCCCTCATCCGATAGTGTTCATCGGCAAGCTCATCGCCGCCCTGGAAAAAAGACTGCGGCTGCCCTTCAAAGGCAACGACGTGGCCTTGCTCTACAGCGGCGCTCTCTTGGTCTTCACGGTGTGCTGCTGCACCTTCTTCGTGCCGTTGCTGCTGCTGTACGCAGCGGGCCTCGTCCATCCCTATCTGCAGTTGGCGCTGGAGACTTGGTTCTGCTATCAAATTTTAGCCACGAAATGTTTGAGCGATAATGCCGAAGACGTGGCCGCAGCTTTGCGGGACGGCACTTTGGCAGAAGCCCGCACCAAAGTGGGGTACATCGTGGGCCGAGACACGGGAGAGCTGAGCAGAGAAGAGGTCATCAAAGCCACGGTGGAAACGGTGGCGGAAAATACTTCCGACGGAGTGGTGGCTCCTCTTTTTTACATGTTCATCGGAGGCGCGCCTCTGGCCTTTCTCTATAAAGGCATCAACACCATGGACAGCATGATAGGCTACAGAACGGAGCAGTACCTCTATTTCGGCCGCTGCGCCGCCCGTTTGGACGATGCGGTGAATCTGCTGCCGGCCCGCCTCAGCGCTCTTTTGATGATCGCTGCCGCCCCTTTGTGCGGGTTGGACGGGGCCGGAGCCTGGCGCATTTTCAAAAGAGACCGCTACAAGCACCTCAGCCCCAATTCGGCCATGACCGAGAGCGTGGCGGCGGGAGCTTTGGGCCTGCGTCTGGGAGGCGACCACTTCTATTTCGGGCAATTGATCCATAAAGAGACCATCGGCGATGCTCTCTGCGCCCCCTGTGTGGAGCACATCGAGGCGAGCAGGAAGTTGCTTTACGCAACGAGCTTTTTGGCTTTGCTCTGCGGTCTCGCGCTGTGGGCTCTTTGGACTCGCGTCTTATAGTTTGAAGCCGAGCTCGCAGCCAAGAAGGCCGAGCTCATAAAAGCAAGAGGAGAGAAAAAGCATGATCTTCTACGGTCACGGCGGCGATATCTACGACCCGGCCCTGGGAGGAAAGGTGCTGGACTTTTCCGCCAACATCAATCCTCTCGGCTTGCCCAAGGGAGCAAAGAAGGCTTTGCTGGAAGGCCTGCGAACTTTCGAACGCTATCCCGATCCCTACTGTCGAGACTTGACGGCTGTTTTGGCAAAACACTTAGGCGTGGAGCAAGACTTCATCCTCTTCGGCAACGGAGCGGCCGATCTTCTGTACCGTTTGGCCCAGGTGCTGCGGCCGACAACGGCTCTTCTTTTGGCTCCGGGTTTCAGCGATTACGCCCGCTCTTTAGAGAGCGTGGGCTGCAAGATCAAGTATCATCATCTTTCGGAAGCGAAAGATTTTCGTCTCGAAAGGGATGTCTTGGCGAAGATAAGCAGCGGGACGAAGATCGTTTATCTGTGCGATCCCAATAACCCCACGGGGCAGCTCATCGATAAAACTTTATTGACGGAGATCTTAGAGCGCTGCGAAGCCAAAGGCGCCTATCTGCTGCTGGACGAATGCTTCATGGACTTGGTGGACCCGAATGAAGCCTACAGTTTGAAAGGCGAATTGGCCGTTCATCCCCGTCTCCTCATCCTGAAAGCTTTCACCAAGACCTACGCTATGGCGGGCCTGCGTCTGGGGTATCTCCTCTGTTCCGATACGGCTCTTCTGGATAAATTGCGGCAGCAGGCTCAGGCCTGGTCCGTTTCCGGCCCCGCTCAGGCGGCGGGAGCCGCCGCTTTAGAAGAACAGGGGTATTTGGAAAAAACTCACGCTCTTTTGGCGGGAGAACGCAGTTATGTGTGCTCCCGTTTGGCCCGCATGGGCTTGAAAGTTTACGGCTCTGCCGCCAACTACGTCTTTTTCCGTCTGCCGATGCCCTTCGACCTGAAGGCGGGGCTGCTCAAACGGGGCATTTTGGTGCGCAGCTGCGCCGATTATCCCGGCTTGGACGAGCGTTATTATCGAGTGGCCCTGAAAAAAAGAAAAGACGGGCAACGGCTGCTGAATGCCATCGAGGATTGTTTGCAAGATGCCATCGCTGCTATTGTTGATCGACGGACTGGGGGATGAACCCCTGGCGTATTTAAACAACAAAACTCCTTTTGAAGCAGCTTCTCACCCGCTTTTCGACAAAGTGGGCGAGCAGTGCTCTTCAAGTTGCTCCATTTGCGAAAAAGACTTGACACCGGAGAGCGCCGGCTGCATCGGCCGCCTTTTGGGCCTGCCGAAAGAAGCTTTGCCCCGCAACCGGGCCTATTTGGAGATGCTGGCCCGGGGCTGGGACATAGCCGAGGATCAACAGGTGTGGCGCTGCAATTTGGTGGCCGTAGACGAAGAGGGGGGCTTGGCTGCCTTCAACGGCCGGGGCCTCAGCACCGTAGAGATGGCCGCCGCCGCCCGCAGCTGTTTTCATTTGGACGAAGCTTTCATTCTCGTCTTCCTTTCCGAATACCGCAACCTTTTGGTGGTGCGGCGGCAAAAAAACGGGGGAGGGCCCTTCGTCCCTCCTCCTCACGAACACGTGGGAGAAAAGATGGATGAGCTGCTGGCGCCTTTAAGAGAAGGCTCGCCGGCGCTGGCAGCTTTTTTGCAAAAGGCCGAAGAAAGGTTGCGGCCTTTCGCTCGGGGCGGCTGTCATTACGCTCTCTACCCGTGGGGCCTCAGCGAGAAGCAGAGCCTGCCGAGTTTTTCTTCGTTGAACGGTGGACGGCGAGGCGCCTTGGTGGGGAAGGCGGAGATCGTGCTGGGCCTGGCCAAGGCCATGGGCATGGAAGTGCGGGAACCCAGTACCGCCACCGGCGATGTGGACACCGACATTTTCGCCAAAGCTCGGGCCGCGGCAGAGTTATTAGCTCTCTACGATGTGGTGGTGGCCCACTTCAACGGCGGCGACGAAGCGGCCCACCGTTTGGACGGCAAGGCCAAGGCCGCCTTCATCAGCCAGATCGACAGCGAATTTTTGGCCTATGCGGTGACGAAATTCCGCAAACCTTTTCGCATAGTCGTGTGCGGCGACCACGTGACCAGTTCCCGCACAGGCAAGCACGGGGCCGGATCGGTGCCGGTGCTGGCGGGAGTGCTGAACGGTCCGCCGCTGCCTGCTTTTCGTTTGGATTCTTACCGAGAGATACGCAATTTTTTGCTGGAGGAGGAAGGGAAGAATGGCTAAGTCCTTAATGATCCAGGGGACCATGAGCAACGCGGGGAAAAGTTGGGTGACCGCCGCTCTCTGCCGCATCTTCAAACAGGACGGCTACAAAGTGGCTCCCTTTAAATCGCAGAACATGGCCTTGAATTCTTTCATCACCGCCACAGGGGCGGAGATGGGCCGGGCCCAGGTGGTGCAGGCAGAAGCAGCGGGGCTGGAGCCCAGCGTTTTGATGAACCCCATCCTCTTGAAACCAACCAGCGATTGCGGCTCTCAGGTCATCGTCAATGGCACGCCCATCGGCACCATGACCGCCGCAGAATATTTCGCTTTCAAAACGAAGCTCATCCCCGACATCATGAAGGCCTACGATACTTTGGCAGCCCAAAACGACATCATCGTGTTGGAAGGGGCGGGCTCGCCGGCGGAGATCAACCTGAAACAGCAGGACATCGTCAACATGGGCATGGCCAAACTGGCGGGGGCCCCGGTGCTCTTAGTGGCCGACATCGATAGAGGCGGCGTCTTCGCTTCCATCTACGGCACGGTGATGCTTTTGGAGGAAGAAGAAAGAGAAAGGATCAAAGGTATCATCATCAATAAATTCCGGGGCGACGTCAAAATTTTGCAGCCGGGCCTCGACCTCATCGAAGAAAAATGCGGCATCCCGGTGGTGGGAGTGCTGCCCATGCTCCATGTGGACATCGAAGACGAAGACAGCCTCAGCGAACGTTTGAGCGGCCACGTGTCGAAAGAAGTGAAATTGGCAGACATCGCCGTTATCAGGCTCCCTCGCATGTCCAACTATACGGACTTCAACGTTTTCGAATTGATCGAAGGCGTTTCTCTCCGCTACGTGGCCTCTTTGAAAGAGCTGGGGCAGCCGGACCTCATCATCCTCCCCGGCAGCAAAAACACCATCGGCGATCTGCTGTGGCTGCGGCAAAGCGGCTTGGAAGCGGAGATCTTGAAACAGGCCCATCAGGGCACTGTGATCTTCGGCATCTGCGGCGGCTACCAAATGTTGGGCAAGGTCATCTCCGATCCTTTGGGGGTAGAAGCGGGAGGCGACACTCCCGGCCTCGGCCTTTTGGACACGGAGACAGTGTTCATCGAAAATAAACGCACGGTGCAGATGCAGGGAAAATTCGCAGAAGTGAGAGGACCCTTGTCCCGGCTCAGCGGGCTGCCGGTGCAAGGCTACGAGATCCACAGCGGCGTCACCGGCTATGAAGAAAAAGACGCTCTCACTGTCATCGCTCCCGTTCACGGCCAGGGGGAGGCCTTCGCTGAAGGCAGCCAAAAGATCACGGATACTTTGCACGTGTACGGCAGCTATGTCCACGGCCTCTTCGACGGCGAAGGCATCGCGGCCAAAGTGGTGGAGGCTCTGCTGGAGAAGAAAGGGAGGAGCGCCGCCGGCGTGGCGGTGATCGATTTCGCCGCTTATAAAGAAGAACAGTACGAGCTGTTGGCCGCTGCGGTGCGGGCTCGTTTGGACATGAAAAAGATCTACGAGATCGCGGGCTTGGCAGAGGGAGGTCGATGAAAAATGCAAGGACTCGGTCTTTTGCACATCTATCACGGCAACGGCAAGGGGAAGACCACCGCCGCCTTGGGCTTGGCTCTGCGCTGCGCGGGGCGGGGCGGCAGAGTGCTCATCGCTCAATTTTTGAAGGGGCAGCCCAGCGGCGAATTGAAAACTTTGGCTCTCATCCCCAACATTAAAATTTTGCGGGCCAAAGAGGCGACGAAATTCACTTTTCAAATGACGCCGGAAGAATTGGCCGCCGTGAAAGAGCGGCACAGCGCCCTTTTGGCTCAGATCAAAGAAGAGCTCAAAGAGGGGAAGGTCGACCTTCTAATTTTGGACGAAGCCTTGGGTGCTTTGCAAACGGGGCTTTTGGCTGAAAACGAACTTTTGGATCTGTTGGATACTCGGCCTAAAGAGGCGGAAGTGGTCCTCACCGGCCGCGACCCTCTCCCTAGCTTGCTGGAGAGAGCCGATTATGTTTCCGAAGTAGTTAAAAGAAAACACCCCTTCGACCAAGGGGTGCCGGCCCGCATAGGGATAGAACGCTGAAAAGGCGCAGGCAGAGGAGGAAGCAAGATGCGATTGGCACAGGTATTGCCCCAAGACATAGAGAAGCGGAGCATGGAGATCATCGGCGAAGAACTGGGACAGCTGGTCATCCCCGCCGAGAGAGCGGACATCGTGAAAAGAGTGATCCACACTTCGGCGGACTTCGATTACGCCCGCACTCTCATCTTCAGCGATGATGCTGTAGAAAAAGGGCTGGCCGCTTTGAAAAAGGGCGCCGCCATCGTCACCGACACCAACATGGCCGCCACCGGCATCAACAAGGGCGCTCTCGCCAAGTTGGGCTGCAAGGCGCTGTGCTTCATGGCGGATGAAGACGTGGCCCAAAGAGCCAAAGAAGCGGGCAGCACCCGGGCCGCCGCCTGCATGGAGAAGGCTGCCGCCATCGCCGGCCCCCTCATCATCGCCGTGGGCAACGCGCCTACCGCCTTGGTACGCTTGGACGAATTGATCAAAGAAAAAAAGATCGCACCGGCCCTTATCATCGGCGTGCCTGTGGGCTTCGTGAACGTGGTGGAGGCTAAAGAGCTCATCATGACTAGCGGTGTGCCCTTCATCGTGGCGAGAGGCCGCAAGGGAGGCAGCAACGTGGCTGCGGCCATCTGCAACGCTCTTCTTTATAAATTGACGAGAAACTGAAAAAATATTCTGACTCACAGAAAAGCTCCGAGGGGGAAGCGGCCCCTGCGGCAAAAAAGGCAGCGAGGATCATAGACCGCTGCATCGACGAAGGAGAGTTGCCGATCTTTTCGGCAACGAGTCGGTGGGAGGCAGAAGAAAGATAAGGCAGCAGCGGCTAGGGCGGAGCAGTATGGGGACCAAAAAAATAAAATGAGAAAGCAGATCGACGGAGAGACGAAAAAAGAAAGGGGCGCCGTAAGGCGCCCCGAAATGTTTATCTGGGTTATACAAAACGTTGGTGATTTTTATTTGAGAATAACAAGTTCACGTGTGTACTCGCCGCGATAAGGTTTTCTCCAACCTTCGGCGAATTCTTCGGAGGGAGAGAACTTGCCGATGAGGTCATAACCTCGCTCCACCGTTATATGCTCGGAGAACCAAATGTTTTTTTCCAATGACAACTCGTTGCCCTCTTGAAATTTGAAGATCACCCCTCTGGTCAACAGTACTTCGTAGGTGAGAACGTCGTTCTCATAGAGCCGTTGCCGTTCGTTCACTACCATTATCTCCGCTATGGTGCATTTCACAGGGGTATCCATCATTTCCTGATCTTGGATCTGAGAAGTGATCTGCTCGTAAGGAAGGGGGCGAAGTTTGAAGAAAGCGACATCTTCTTTATCCCCAAAGTAGTCTGCTACCTCAATAAAATTCGTAAAGGCATAAGAAGTACCGGCGACGGAGATACCGACGATACCGTAGACCGAGGGGGAGGATATGAAGGGGTCGCATTTATATTTGTCCAGCACTTTGCCGACCATCCCTTTGAGAAAGTTCAGCTCGGCAACGGAAAAACGCACATCTATCGTTTTCATTTGCCATCCTCCTTTTTAACGAAATGGATCTTTTGGCTCTTTACACCGCCGCTGTGATTGCTTAGTCCTACATAGGTATCTGCGCATCGGTCACTCCAGTCGAAGTACTTCTCTAGAGCAGCCGGCACTTATCCCGGGTTCCCAATCATTTTCGACGAAAGAAGAAACAGGCGCAAAGCCGTCGAGCAAGTCATTGCCCTTTCGGATATAGATATCTTCGGAAAACCATACTGCTTTTTCAAAGGAAAGTTGGTGGTCGCCGAAGTCTATGATGAGCCCGCGGGTGAGCCGCACATCATAAAGTTGTTCTTCGCCCTTAAAAAGACATTGATGTTCCTGCACCAAAGAGACAGAAACGATCTTTTCGCCGCAAGGAGTCTCGATGAAATTCTTCCGGTCTGCTGCTTTACAGCGTTCTTTTTCGAAAGACCATACCGCCACATCTTCTTTTGAACCGAAATAGTCGAGAGGTTCCGTGAAGCTGTAGAGATAAAAGTTCCCTTCCTCCGCATTCAGCTGCACGATCTGAGAAGAAGAGTTTACGAAAGTAAAGGGATCGTGCAGGACAGAAAGGAGTTTTTTGCCTACGAGGGACCGCAAGAGATCTATCTCTTCGGGATTAAAACGAATATCTATGGCCTTCATGAGTGTTTCTCCTTTACAAAATGAATCTTTTGTTGTTTTAGTCCGCAATTATCACAACTTCGTTCAATATTAACGTCCACTGCCGGAGACCCATCTGAACTGGAAACATTTCTCCAACTGATCACACTTCCATCGGCCAGTCTGGTTTTATAACCGATTATAGAATCAGTCTTTTTGCTGTAAATTGGTTCTTCTACTCCGCCATAAGCAATCTTATCGTAAAAATCACGAGCTATTTTTTGAGGATCATTCGATAAGATATGTCTTATTTTGGGATCCTTGCTGTTACCTTTTGCCCCAAAATATCCGTTGGCATAGGGATAGTCATTTTTTAATATTGCAACATTTTGCCCGATGCTGCGATAGTAAACGGAGCCGCCTTTATAACAGGTCCCCATTTCAGGCGCCTCCTTTCCGATGGGTGCGCTCGAACCAACTGGGATACCTGTGAAAAGGCAACTGCCCGACATATTCTCCGAAGATGTCGTCCGGCATATGACCGTGAACAAGGACGGCCCGGGGCCGGAGCGTCTCCAGCATGGCGGCAAGGCCTACTCGAAACATACGGCGCTCTTCTTTTGAAGTGATGCAACCGTGAGTGCTGACGGAAACTATGGTCCCTTGCGGAACACCGAGGAAGCAATAAGCGAAACTGCTCTCATCGCTCCATCGCACGTTGGGTATGACCGGGATGCCCTGCCTTTGAAGATAAAACCCTACAGCTCTGTTCATGTAGGTGTTGGCTTGCTGCAGGCAGGTAGCCTGCCCGATCATCATGGTGCAGTCGGGAGTTATCACGCCGTCGTACAACTTCAGCAGATCGATGTAGCGGCGCGTGGCTGTCAGCACCTGCGAAAATTCTCGATCGTGCATATAGAAATGTACATATTGCCGCTTATCGGGACACTTTGATGCTCTTTTAAAAGGAAGCAGATCTTTTGGGACTTGGACATTGTCCAGATCCATGAGCATGGGGATACCGGGCTCTCCGACGAGCACGGCGTCTTCTGTCAGGTAAGACTGAAAACCGTCATCGAAGATTGTTTTTCTTTTTCTCATTGCAATACCTCTTTCTGAAGTCGGATAGGGACATAGTAAAACTCCTTTCCTTGCAGAGTACGAAACGAGTCTGTTATTTCGGAACTCTGCGATCGATCCGACATCCCCGAGGTATTCTTTATGATTTACCGGATCACGAGAAGAGATACCAGGGGCTGTCGTTGTTAACATAAATATCGTTGCCTGAAAAAATTATTGACTGTCGCCCCGAATATCTCTATAATGATCTTATACCGGATCACGAGTAGAGATACTCGGGGTGGATTCGCCGTATCGATCGCGTCAACGGTCGATGCGGCGTTTTTCTTTTTGTTTTTGACAAACAAGCATAGGCATCACTTCCTAACCTAATATAATTATAATGGTTTGCATTCTTTTGTCAACAGACATCAAGAAATCGTTTTTCCCGACTTGCTTTTTATACAACATGTGGTGTTCAATGGAAAAACCACATGAAAATACCGGATTCCCCTGCCACAGCGGGCTTTTAGCTGTGTAAAGGGATATCTTGTATTAAGGTAAATGAGAGCGAAAGCAGTAATCTAAAGAAAGAGTGCAGAAAATTTTTTTGCAGCCGGGGCGAGAGGAAGACTGTTCGCAAAAATTTTTGAGGCAGGCGCTGCTCCAGCACGACCATTTAAATCAGAAGAACATTCAAAAGGAGCAGGACCGAAAAATTTTGCCAACTGTTTCTTTACGCTGTCCCAAAAATCGCTGCTCCTTTATTTTACACAGTGAGTGTGATAGAATATACTTGCTTGAAAAAGCAGGCATTGCGAAGGCCTGCGACTTTTCGAAAAGATCAAGGAGGTCAGCCATGCGCAAATTGGCCATCATCGGCGGCACCGGAGTAGAGGACCCGCAGAAATTTCCCGACTTCGAGAGCCGCACCCTGCTCACTCCCTACGGCGAGGCCGCTTACAAGATAGGCGAGAGAAACGGCGCTCAAGTTGTTTTTTTGAGCCGCCACGGCACGGCCCACAGCGTGGCCCCGCACAAAGTGAACTATCGGGCCAACATTTGGGCCCTCAAAAAATTGGGCACGGAAGAAGTGCTGGCCACCACCGCCGTAGGCAGCCTCAACCCGGCCATCACCGCCGGGCAGCTGGTGATCTGCAGCGACGTGCTGGACTTCACCAAAAACAGGATCAACACTTTTTACGACAGCCCCGAGCGGGGAGTGGTGCATGTAGACTTCACTTCTCCCTATTGTCCCCGGCTGCGGGCCCACCTGCACAAATTGCTGACGAAGCTTGGCATCGAGCACAGCGAGAGCGGCGTTTACGTGTGTACCGAAGGCCCCCGCTTCGAGAGCCCGGCCGAAATAAAAATGTTCGCCAAATCGGGCGGCGACGTAGTGGGCATGACCAACATGCCGGAAGCGGTGCTGGCCCGAGAGGCAGAGCTGTGCTACGCCAATTGCAGCATCGTCACCAACATGGCGGCGGGCATCTCGCCTACGCCCTTGAGCCACAGCGAAGTGGTGGCGGCTATGACCGAGAGCATCGAGAAGACCGGCCGCCTCATCGACGCCTTCATCGAAGAAGCGCCGGCGGCGGAGGGCTGTGCTTGCGCCTCTGCTCTTGCCGAATTCGGCGGCTTTAAATTATAGGAGCTTT